>CALJDK010000041.1 GCA_938023735.1 uncultured Acidimicrobiales bacterium | reverse complement strand
ACGCGCGATTCCACGGCGGCCTCGGCCTCGCCGGTTTCAACACCGGCGTCATCTCCAGCAAACGCCGCTAACCACCTGACACCGCGACACTCGTGTCTGACACCTGTGTCGCGGGTCCGGTTTTCGCGACACTCGTGTCTGACACCTGTGTCGCGCCTATGAGGCGACGGGTACGCCGAGTTGGGCGAGGCGGGCGTCGAGTGCGCTGGTGCTGATCTCGCCGAAGTCGACGTCGACCAGGTTGGAGTTGGCGTCGAAGTAGGCGGTAAGCGGCATGGCGCCGGTGCCGCCGAGCTCACGGGCAAAGCCGCTGCCACGTCGCTTGATGTCGCGAAGAATCAGGCGGTCGCGAATGCCGGTGCGATCGGCCATCCGCTTCCAGTTTCCGGTCTCGCTGCTGTTGACGTAGACGATAGTGACGTCGTCGCCGTAGTCATCCTGCGCCCGAACGAATCTCGGTAGCTCGCTCTCGCAGTTGGTGCACCACGACGCGAAGAAGTTGACGACCAGAGGTTTGCCGGCAAACTCCTCGAGTGTGGCGCGCCCGTCTCCGTCGGGATCATCGCCTTCGAGGACGGGAAGATCCCAGGCGCCAACCTCTACGACACCGCTGTCGTCGGCGCCGGTAAAGGTGGTGATCAGGAGTACCAGTCCAACCAGCGCCGCAACGCCGCCGCCGATCAGTACCGCGGGAGACAAACCCTTGCGCCCTGTTGACGTGTTCTGGGCACTGCGGCTGGGCGTGGCCTTGCCCTTCGGGGGCGTATACCCCTTCTTGGGCTTATTGGACTCTTGAATCTCGGCCAGCTCGGCTTCCATCGCCGCAGCCGCCTTCGCCTCCTGGTTCTGCTTCTGGCTGTTTTTCTTGGCCTGGGTCTTGTTGGGCTGGGGCTTGTTGGACTTCTTTTTCTTCTTTTTGTTTGCCATGAGCGTTCACTACCTCTAAATCGTGAGTTCTGGGTGATGTGGTTTGGGTGATGTGGTCTTGTGTTAGCCGAGTTCGACGAGGTCGCCGAGCCCCATCGCCTCCATCAGCGACTGCAGCTGGGTGGTAACCCAGAGCAACCGGTCGAAGAGAAGCAGCAGGCCGAGTGCAGCCAGCACGAGCGACGAGACGAGCACAAGGGTCGGCATATGGGACTTGACCCAGCCAATGGTGCGGCTGAGGCGGCCGAGAAGAAGGCCGGTGAGGAGAAACGGAATACCAAGCCCAAGTGAATAGGTGGCCAGAAGCGCAGCGCCGGTGACGGGGCGATCGGCGGTAGCGGCAATCGCCAGAATCGAGGTGAGTACCGGGCCGATACACGGTGTCCATCCGAAGCCAAACGCCACCCCGGCCACCGTGGGAGCAGCCCGCCCGTACTTGCCAAGAGCCGGATGAAAGCGCTTCTCCTGGTACAGCCAGGGCGCCTTCAGAAACAGCGAACCGAGCATAAAGAGCGCCATCGCCAGCACCAGCGCCCCCGAGATTCGCGCCAGGAGAAGTTGGTTATCGAAAACCACCGAACCAACGGTGGACGCCGACACGCCAAGCAACGTAAAGACGGCGCCAAAACCCACAACGAACAGACCGGTATCGCGGATCACCGGAAACAGGTTCGATCGCCGTGACTGCTCGAGCTCGGTGATGTCGAGACCGGTCACCACCGAAAGATAACCCGGTACCACCGGGAGGACACACGGGCTCGCAAAACTGATGAGTCCGCCGCCGAAGGCTAGGGCGAAACTTGCAAGATTGATGGTGTCGGGATCGATCATGGCTAGAGAGTGGAACCCTCACACTGGGGGGTTTCTTCCCTGTTTCATTGTCGGTCGCCCTCCTGTTTCATTGTCGCTTCGTGATCTGCAAAGATGTTTCCATGTGGCGAACGTTTCGGGCTTGGCTTAAGCACTTTCGCAGCGACTGGTTTGCGCTGTTGGTGAGCGGCTTTGTTTTGGGTTGGCCGCTTCGAAAGGGAATGCGTTGGCTGGCCGACGGCGATTCTGAACCCGAGCAACGGCTCTTCGACTACGAGCTCTGGGCTGATCGATTCGACACCTGGTACAACTACGTCATTATCGCCGGTGTGGTGGTAGCCGTCATCGGGCTCATCTATGCAACCATCAAGTACTCGCGGTGCGAGGCAGGCGAGCATTGTCGCCCCTGCGCCGACCGCGAGATCGAGCGCTCGGGCCACGTGCCGATGTGGACGCCGTAGGGCATCTTGTCCAACCAACGTTGTGGTGCTGCCCATCGGTGACGTAGTCGACGCCGTACACTTTGAGCTGTGGGACGATGGCCAGCAGCCGTAATCATCGCGCTGTCGCTGCTTGCGGCCAGCTGCTCGAGCAGCGCAACCGTTCCCGCCCCCGCAACCACCGATGTGGTGTCGACGACGGCAGCCCGGGAGCCACCAGCAACCACCGATGGTGCCGGCACCACGCTGCCCGATACGTCTGACCCTGCGGCCGATCCACCGGTAACCGGAGAACCGGGCGGCTTCGACGACCACGCGGTGCGAGAAATTCGAAGCCTCGATGACTTCGACGCACTGGCCGCCGACGGTCCATCGGGCCAAAGCGTTCTCAAGTTTGTCATTCCCGACCTTCTCGGCAATGACCCCGAACTGGCCGGTGATGTCTATTGGCTCGACAGCAACTTCTTCAAGCTGCACGACGAATGGGTGTTCTTTCGGTTGGTCAACAACGAACCGGTTCCAGGCTTCCCCTCGGAGCCGCTCGATGAAGGCCAATTCGCTTCGGTCGAAGAGATCTATGAGCACTTCGCCGGGGTGGAGACCGATGACCTCCCCGGCGATCTGCGCTGGACGCCAGCCGACCGCCCCGGCGAGCGCCTGTATGTGGGCGAGTTCTACGCCCAGGCTTTGCAGTACAACAGTGATCGCGACGTTTACGGCAACTACACAAGCCGTAGCGTTGGAATGGGTTCGATTATCCGGACCCAACCGTCCGCCATCAGCGGCGCAAGGTGGCTGATGGAACTGCAGTTCACTGACCGGGTAACCCCCGAAGAGATAGCCCATTACTTCGACTCGGTCATTGCGACACTGCCCGACCAGATCGGGTCACAACTCGAGTGGATCATTCGTTCGGCCGAGCAGGACGATGTGGCGGTTGAGATGACGGCCAACGACTTTGCCTACGCCGACCGGGTCGTGCGGTGGTCCGACATCGTCCCGCCCGGCGAGGTCGAGGTGTACAACGAAGGGATCGCCGCCGGCCGGCTGCTGCTGGTCGAGGCGGACGGCGAGAAACTGTCGGACGCCCGCGACACCGACATCATCGTTATGGAGCGGGTTCCCGATTTCCTACCGCCCGCCAATGCCATCATCACCTCGGATCCACAGACTCCGCTGGCTCATGTCAACCTGCTCGCCCGAAATCGTGGCATCCCCAACGCCTCTCGGTCCGGTCTGCTCGACGACGCCAGTATCCGCCGCCACGCAGCAGCCCGAGCTCCGGTGGTGGTGCGAACCACGGCCGATGGCGATCTCGAGATCACCGTCATCCGGCTCGAGGACTACCGGGCATGGCTGAATCTTCTCGGCCAAAATCCCATAAGCGTTCCGCCGCTTCCGTCGGGCGCACCGAAAGGGGTGCTCGATCTCACAACCCTGGCCGAGACCATCGACGACCAAGCCGATATCGATGCGCTGCTGCCGGTGATTGGCGGCAAAGCCGCTGGATTCCTGTCGCTGCTGGCAGCCGATGGCGTCACCGCACCTCCCGAGCCGATGGTGATTACCACGCCGGTGTACGAGGAGCATCTCGATCAGGTTCGTCCAGCCCTCGACGCCATGCTTGGACTCGACGGGTTCGATAGCTCGGCCAACACGCGGCTGCGGGTATTACTGCTTGAGGGTCGCGACACATTCGACGAGGCCTACCCCGACGAACCCGATCAGCGCTACGCCGACCAATTCTTCGACGGCAACGATCCGGTGCTCGCCGAGGTGGTTGCCGCTGGCGGGTTCGGCGACTACCTACGCGATGCATCGATGAACGCCCAAACACTCGCCGATATCACGGCGTCGCTCGAAGAGACGTACGGCGCCTATGGGGTCGGCCAGGGGCTTCGGTTTCGATCGTCGAGTTCGGTTGAGGACATCGAAGGCTTCAGCGGCGCCGGCCTGTACGACTCGAACACCGGGTTTCTCGATGCCGACGCCCAAGAAAGCGACGATCAGAAGAAGACCATCGAGCGCTCGATAAAGAAGACGTGGGCGTCGTATTGGGGTTTTGAGGCCTACGAAGAACGTCGGCGCGAACAGGTAGACCACACCAGTGGTGCAATGGCCGTCCTGGTGCACGCCAGGTTCGACGACGATCTCGAGCTGGCCAACGGCGTTGCCACGTTTCGAATCAACCCTTCGAGCGGGCCCGATGCCGCGGCGTCGGTAGCGATCATCAACGTGCAGAAGGGCGCCGTGAGTGTGACCAACCCCGATCCCGACGAGGTTGAACTCCCTGAGGTCATCGAAATGCGGGTAGAGGCCGGGGCGCCAACCATTACGCGCGTCGCCGAGTCAACGCTGTCGCCCGGGGTCGATGTCCTTACCGACGACCAGGTCACCGAACTTCACGCTCAGCTCGAGTCGGTGGCCGAGCTTTGGCTCTCACGAATCAACGCGTCGCTCGCTGCCGATGAGCAGGTCAGTACCGTCACCCTCGATTACGAGTTCAAGGTGATGGCCGAGGGCTGGCCGCAGCAGGAAGGCCGCGTCGAGCCGAGTCGGCTGGTGGTAAAGCAGGCCCGCAGTCTCGAACCTGGTCTCCGAGCGTTCGACCAGGGGCTGCGAAACTTGCCGATTCCAAGGGACGTGCTGGCCAGAGCCCGCCGCATCGAGGAAGTCACGTGCTCGGGCGAAACCCACGTCGATGTGTACACGACGCCGTTCCTCGCACCCGATATCGGATATGACTCCGCCCCGTTCTCGACCAGCCCCAACCACGCAGCCGACGAGACAGAAAACGGCTGCGACAAAGAAGTACTCTTCAGCAGCCCCGACGAATTCCTGACCGAACTCCTCGAAAAGTAGGCCTCAAAAAGTAAGACGCCCCTTGGGACCGTGTGAGACTACTTTTCGCCGAGGGCGTTGGCGTTCTTGAGCGCTTCTACCTTTTCGTCGTCGTAGCCGAGAACGTCGCGGAGGACTTCGTCGTTGTGTTGGCCCGCGGTCGGTGCCTTGGTGGGTTCGGGTAACTCCTCGCCCACCAACTTCAGGGGTAGCGGCATCTGCTCGGACCCCAGCTGCTCGACAGGATACAGCGGGAACCGGTGCTTGAACTGGGGGTCGTCCGACATCGACTTTCCGTCATACACCGGGGCGATGGGGGTGTTGACATCGATAGAGAACTGCAGCCACTCGTCGGTGGTTTTCGTGCGGAAGATGTCGCGAAGCTCGGTCTGGATCTCGGTGTTGCCCCGGGCATGATCGGCGTACTTTGAGCCGGGGAACTTCTCGAACAGGTCGTTGCGATCGACCGCTTCGCAGAAGTTCTTCCAGAACGCCTGCTCGCTCGCCATAAAGAGCACATGGCCGTCGGACGATTCATAGATCTGGTAGCGAACGCCCTCGTACATGCCGGCAAGACCAGGCGGTCGACGCTCGTAGTTGTCGGCGGCGTTGCCGGTTACTTCGGTCTCGGGGCGTCGATACGCAAGGTTGGTTTCGATGACGTACCAGTTCATGTATGCAGCGGCGTCGCTCTGCGCGATTTCCATTTGCGAGCCGATGCCAGTGGCTCGAGCCCGGGTGATACCTGCCAGCAAACCAAAGGCGCCAAGCATCGGACCAACGTTGATTCCTACGTTGGGAAACGAGGGAATTCGCGTAAAGCCGTCGTCGTCGACCTCGGGCGGAATAAGCCCGGCCCAGGTGTCATAGGCAATGCCATGGCTCGGCATGTCGCGGTAGGGGCCGGTTGCCCCGTAGCCGCTGATCCCGCAGAACACGATTTGCGGGTTGAGTTCGGTGAGGCGCTCCCAGGTGAGGCCCATGCGGGCCAGAGCTCCGGGCCGCATGCCCTCGATCACCGCGTCGGCGCCGGCGATGAGATCTTCGAAGATTCCCATGCCCTCGGGATTCTTTAGGTCAATGGTGATGCTGCGTTTGTTGCGATGGGTGTGAAGGTGCAGCAGCGAAACACCCTCGACGATCGGCCAGGTCATCTGGCGCACGTAGTCGCCGGCCGGTGGTTCGACCTTGATGACATCGGCGCCGAGGTCGGAGAAAAACGTGCTCAGTAAGCCCGGGCCAAGGATCGAGAAATCGATGATGCGAACACCGTCGAGAAGGGGAGGGGGACTATCGGAAGACACAGGTTCAGGACTCAACTCGCTAGACAGGAACGGACCGCGGCCACGACCGTATCGACGTCATTTTCAGCGATCCCAATGTGAGTTACCAATCGAGTGGTGGACTCTTGGGCGCTCATGATGACGCTGTGATCCTTCATGGCCTCGCCGAAGGCCGCTGCGGATGCCAGTGGCGAGGCGGCGATGGCTGCGGAAAAGTTTGCAAACACCATGTTGGTGTTGCGGGCC
The DNA here is from genome assembly GCA_938023735.1 of uncultured Acidimicrobiales bacterium. GTDB lineage: Bacteria > Actinomycetota > Acidimicrobiia > Acidimicrobiales > SHLQ01 > CALLQB01. The sequence continues at coordinate 57,749 of CALJDK010000041.1, read as the reverse complement.
TGCACGTCGACACCATCGATCTCGGCCAGGCCATCGGCCAGCCGCTGGGCATTGACGTGGTCATCGGCGAGTCGATCGACGTTGTTTTCCAACGCAAAACGCCCGGCGGCTGCAAGCAGGCCGGCCTGGCGCCAACCTCCGCCCAGCATCTTCCGCCACTTACGCGCTTCGGCCACGACAGCTTCGTCGCCGACCAGGATCGACCCCACCGGGGCACCGAGTCCTTTCGAAAGACAGATCGAGATGGAGTTGAACGGTGCGGCCAGCGTGGCCACCGTGGTGTCGAGTTCGACAACAGCATTGAATAGCCGTGCGCCATCGAGGTGATACGCAAGGTTGTACTCGTCAGCAACAGCCGCCCCCGCTTCGAGTTGGACGAGCGGTATGGCTTTGCCATCGGTGGTGTTTTCGACACAGAGAAGGCGACTCCGTGCAAAGTGATGATCATTGGCCTTGACCACGCTTCGCACATGGTCGAGATCGATCATGCCAGAGTCGAGCATTCGAACCGGTTGCGGTTGGATGCTACCCAGCACCGCCGCACCACCGGCCTCATAGGAGTAGGTGTGGGCGTGGTCGCCGACGATGTACTCGTCGCCGCGCTGGCAATGGGCCATCAACCCGCACAGATTGCTTTGGGTTCCGGTGGGAACAAACATCGCTGCGTCTTTACCGAGAAGGTCGGCGGCGAATGCTTCGAGTTCGTTGACGGTTGGGTCGTCGCCGTAGACGTCGTCGCCGACCGCTGCGGTTGCGATGGCTTCCCGCATCGCGTCGGTGGGCTGGGAAACAGTGTCGGAACGTAGATCGATCACGCCTGAGAGTCTGCTACATCCACGCGCCGATGTCGGTCTCGACGCGGACAAGAATTCGGTCGCGGAGCTGGTGGGCGGTGTCGAGCGAGATATGGGGAATGGTGAACGACCCGCCAGCGGTGCCCAGCTGCAAGGTCGCGAGGCCTTTGCGTCGTTGCCAGATTCCCTGGCGGATCCGCACCGACTGCACCTTTCGCACTGCGGCCTCGGTGCGTTCGACGGTGACAAAGCCGTGTTGGAGCACGACGTGTTCGTCATCGATGTTCCACCCCCAACGCCGGTGATACAGCACCGCAGATATCCGGGTCTGCACCAGCAAATACAGCGATCCGATGAGCAGCGGAACCACGAACCAGTTGCTGGCGTCCTCGAGTTGCCAGACGACCAGGGCTATCAGAGCGAGAAGTGCGGCCGGAAGAACACCTTCGAGCAGCGTCTTGCGGTTGATGATGCGGGCGTCGATGGGGTTGGTGGCTTCGGGTCGATGCGGGGAAAGGAACAACTCGGCGATGTCGCGAGCCTTCTCGTCGGGAGCTCCGGGAATAGAGAACTGCCCGATTGCGGTGCCGATTTCCACCTGGGTAGCCGCAGCCTGGGGGAGGTAGATGGAGGTGCGGTGGAAGAACCGCTCGATGGGGTTGCGGCGCTGCCGAACAAACTGCACCCGCTCGGTTCGGGCAAGGCGCTCCCGCTTGTTGAAGAGTCCGGCGGTAAGCCGCAGACCTTCCTGACTTCGCCAAACCGTCAGCTGAAATTCTCGAATCATCGTGCTTACGAGGAGTACGACGACGCTCAGCACCAAGACGAATGCGGCGACGATGACGGCTCCGACAATCCCGGTGATGTTCTCGGTGAGGAACCGTTCGATCGCTCCGCCAAGACCCAAACCACCGAGGGCCAGGAGTCCGAAGATCGCCTGCGGGCTGGGCCGTGAGACTGCCAGTTGAACCAGATCGGAAAACTCATGTCGCAGCACCATGGTTCGGCGGTCTTCGTGAGGAGTCGACACGCCGACACCGGTTGGAGGGGCGACCGTGCCGCCGGGCTGTCCCATCGGGTCGAGCGGGGGAGTGCCCGCAGAACCAACGGGAGCGGGCGCCGAACCGGCCTTGTCGACGCCAACGATTCGGGCTCGAAGCTCGGCCACAACGCTGTCGGTAACCGCGGGGAGTGCAAACTCCGAGGCTGCCGTGCCAGCCGAATCCACCGAAACACGCCGCACGTTAAAGAGCTGTTGGATGATTCCCTGCTCGGTACCGATCTGCTGAATCCGGTCGAGTGGAATTTGGGTGCGGCTCTTGTTGAGAATGCCTTTTTCCAAAACCATCTCACCGTTCTCGACCCAGAATCTGGTGCGGCTCCACGACAGTGCCGAGAAGCCAACGAGCACGAGCAGTCCAATGGGCAACAGCACGAGGCCAAGCAGGCGTCGATTGCCGAACCCCAACACCACAATCGGAATCAAGCCTTGAAGCGCCTGCACATTGAAGATATCGGCGACGATGGCGATGGGAGATTGCCGCTGCGGTGTGCCGAGCGAATCGACGCGAGTCTGCGGAGGTCCGGGTTCCACGGGCGGCTAGAGGACCGAGCTAGGGCCGGTGGTTGCGACTCGAGCCAGAATCTGGTCTTTCAAAACGCCCGCTGCGTTGGTGGTAAGGCCCTCGATAGAGAGGTCGGCGCCGGCGCCTCCGGCGGTAAACACCCGGATCGTGGCCAGGCCCATGAAACGTTCGAGCGGGCCACTGTGTACCGAGGCATGTTGCACCCGGTTGAACGGCACGGTGGTTGCGGTGCGGATAAGAACACCTTTGCGAACCGTGAGGTCGTGTTCCCGCACGGCATATCCCCAAAACGAGAAGCTGAGGCGTGTTGCGGTGAAAAGGATCGCGGCAATGATGAGGACAGCAAGGATGACGAGCAACCCAAGCCAGCGGGGGTCGTCGATGAGCACCGTAACGACAAGCCCAGCGAGAACAGCTATGCCGACGGGAATCGCGAGAAGCACCAACCGGAGCGTGAGGAGCTTGCGCTCGAGCGGCTGAAAGTCGCCATCGGTAAGTTGTGGCGCGCCGGTCAGTGGAACCGATTGGTTGGTGAATGCCCCGCTGGTCATTGGCGAAACAATAGTCCAGCGGCGTTGGGCTCTAGAGTGGCCGCGAGTTTTGAAAGAGGGGGAGCGCAGCGTGGAAGTCGACTTTGATGAAGTTCTCGATCGCCGCGGCATCAACTCGATGGCCCAGGAGGGCTTTCGGAAGTCCCTCTTCGGCGACGACGGGCCGATGGTAGAGCTGCCGTGCGCCGATGATGAGACGCTTTCGATGTGGGTGGCCGATATGGCGTTCGCGGCGCCGCCGGTGGCTACCAAGGCCATGGCCGAGCGGATCGAGCGTCCGGTCTTTGGGTATACCGGCGTGCTCGACGACCACCTCTTCGACGCCCTTGGTACATGGTGTGAGCATCACTACGGCTGGGCGCCGCAATCGGAGCACATCGTCACATCACGCGGAGTCGTGCAGGCAATCCGCGACCTCATCGAGCAGATTGTCGAACCCGGGCAGAAGGTTCTCACGTTGACCCCTGCGTACGGACAATTCGAGAAAGCCTGCAACCGACACGGCCGCGAACTGGTGATGTCGGACCTCGAGGATCTATTCCCTGGCCCAGGGGACACCGGCTATGCCATCGATTTTGACGACTTTGCTGCCAAAGTCGCCGACCCGCAGATGCGCATGTTTCTGCTGTGTCACCCGCACAACCCGTCGGGCCGGGTGTGGACCAACGACGAGCTGACTCGAATGGCCGAACTCTGTTTCGCCAACGATGTGGTGGTGGTGTCCGACGAAATCCACTGCGACCTTCAGCGGGTGGGGGTCAGCCATACGCCGCTGTCCAAGTTGTTGCCCGACTCCGATCAGATCATCACCTGCATGTCGGCGAGTAAAACCTTCAACCTGGCTGGTCTGGGCTTGGCCCATGTCATCATTCCCAACGATCAGTACCGCCAACGATGGGACGATTGCGTGTCGTCGCTGGTGAATCCGGTAAGCCTTGCCGCCACCACTGCGGTGTTTCGTGACGGTCAGGCGTGGCTCGATCAGCTGCGCACGTATCTGGATGCAAACTTTGCTCTGCTGCACCGACGGTTGGCCGACGAACTTCCCGAGGCCCGGTTTGAGATTCCCCAGGCTACGTATCTGGCCTGGGTGAATCTCTCGAACTACTTCGGCGCCGAGAGCTCTATCAGCCGCCATGTGGCCGAAACGACGGGCCTGCTTCTCGAAGGTGCCAACATGTTCAGTGCCAACGCCGACGGCTATGTGCGCCTCAACCTCGCCTGCCCTCGAAGCGTCGTTGACGACGCGGTCGGCCGGTTGGCACTAGCAGTAGAGCAGTAGGGCAATAGGGCAGTAGAGCGGGGTGAGCAGCAGGGCAGTAGGGCAGCAGGGCCTGCTACCTGACGGTCAGGCGTTCTGCGCTGAGACGATCTGGTCAACGAAGACCACGGCCCGGCCCTGCTCTCGCGACTCATCGAGATCGACATGGCCAAGCACATGCCATTCGTGGAACTCCTCGGGGTCGGCGAGGATCTGACGCACCCGGCCGGAGTCGCGCTCGTACAAGAACAGCTCTCGGGCTCTGGCGTCGGCGCCGGTGCGGATCTCGTCGAAGCTTTCCCAGTAGGGAGCCATGTCGGCTTTGATGTCTTCGGGGCTGAGGTTGGGGGCAAACTCGGCCAGGTCGTGGGCCCGCTTGCGGCTCAGCAGATCGACCCAACGGAACGCCTCGTTGCGAACCATTACGGCGAACGCTCGCTCGTTGCGGGTGATATCGGGTGGGGCGTCATCGGCCGACTCGTCGTTGGCGTTGTTCGAGGTGCCAGAGGTATCTGAGCCGTCGGGTTCGGGGTTCCGCATCTTCTCCCACTCGTCGATCAAGCTTGAGTCGACCTGACGAACCAAGGCTCCCAACCATTCAGTGAGGTCGTAGAGCTCCTCGGTTTTTGCGTCCTCTGGAACGTTCTGCACCAGGGCCTTGAAACAGTCCGAGAAGTACCGCAGCACCACACCTTCGCTCCGCTTGAGCTTGTAGTGGTTCACAAACTCCGAGAAGGTCATCGCCCGCTCGTAGAGATCGCGAGCTACCGCCTTCGGGCGAATCGTGTCGCCGCCGACCCATGGATGATGGCTTTGGAAGATGTCGAAGGCGGGAAACAAGAATTCGCCGAGCGGTTTGGGAGCTTCGAGTTTGTCGAGCTCCTCCATCCGTTGGTCGTACTCCATCCCTTCGGATTTCAGCCGACCGATCGTCTCGCTTCGAAGCAGATCGAGCTGCGCCGCAACGATGACGCCGGGGTTCTCGAGCACCGACTCGAGCACGCTCAACACATCGAGCGCATACCCATCGGCCTCGGGGTCGAGCGACTCGATCGCTTCGACGGCAAAGAGCGAAAGCGGCTGGTTGAGGGCAAAGTTGTTTTGCAGGTCGATGGTTACCCGAACCTGGCGTCCAAGGTCGTCGGGCGCGTCGAGTCGTTCGATGACGTCGGCGTCGAGCAGCGACCGGTAGATGCCGATGGCCCGCTTGATGTGGCGGCGTTGGCGGCGTTGAGTCTCGTGGTTGTCGAGCAGGATGGTCTTCATGGCGCCGCAGCCATCGCCGGGACGGTCGAGCACGTTGAGCAACATGCCATGGCTCACGTCGAAGCTCGACGTGAGCTCTTCGGGGTCGCCGGTGCTGAGCTTGGTGAAGGTGGCCTCGTCCCAATGCGAGTAGCCGCGCTCGGGCGGCTTCTTCTTTACGAGCTTCTTCTTCTTTTTAGGGTCGTTCTCGGACTTCTCCAACGCCCGCAGGTTCTCGACCACGTGCGCTGGGGCCTGCACCCAAACATGGCCTTCGGTATCGAACCCTTTGCGTCCGGCGCGGCCGGCGATCTGTTGAAACTCGCGCACCGACAATACGCGGGTGCGTTGACCGTCGTACTTGCAGAGCTGGGTGAACAGCACCGACCGGATCGGCACGTTCACCCCGACACCCAGCGTGTCGGTGCCGCTGATGAGTTTCAGGAGGCCGGCCTGCGCCAGCTTTTCGACCAGCAGGCGGTACTTCGGAAGGAGTCCGGCGTGGTGCACACCGATGCCGTGCGTCAGGAACCGCTTGAGGTCTTTGCCAATCGGCGAGTCGAACCGGAACCCCCCGATGAGTTCGGCCACCTGGCGCTTTTCGTCCTTGGTGAGCACATCGATACTGGTAAACGCCTGCGCGGCCTCGGTTGCTTCCCGCTGCGTGAAGTGCACCACATACACCGGAGCGCGCCCCGACTCGATGAGCTCTTCGATCGAGTCGTGCAGCGTGGTGTCGCGGTATTCGAAGGTGAGGGGCACGGGCCGAACGCTCGACTGCACCAGCGTTGTATCGCGCCCGGTCCGTTCGGTGAGCTCGGCTTCGAAGTGGTCGGTTGCGCCCAAGGTGGCCGACATCAACAAGAACTGCGCTTGGGGGAGTTCGAGCAGCGGAACCTGCCACGCCCAGCCGCGTTGTGGGTCGGAGTAGTAGTGGAACTCGTCCATGATGACCAGATCGATATCGGCCTCGGCGCCATCGCGAAGCGCCAGATTGGCCACGATCTCGGCGGTGCAGGCAATGATGGGAGCATCGGCGTTGACCGATGCGTCGCCGGTGATCATGCCGACGCGTTCGGGCCCAAACTCTCGCACGAGCGCAAAGAACTTCTCGCTTACTAACGCTTTGATCGGGGCGGTGTAGAACGACCGTCGATCGCCGGCTAGTGCCACGAAGTGGGCGGCCACCGCTACCAGAGACTTTCCCGAACCGGTTGGTGTGTTGAGGATGACGTTGTTACCCGAAACCAGCTCGAACACAGCCTCTTCCTGAGCCGGATACAGCTCGATGCCCTGATCGATTGCATGCTCGAAGAACGCATCGAGCATGGCGTCGGGGTCGGGCGCCGGTGGCAGTCGCCGAACGAGCGGCGGGAGTGTTTGGGTGGGCGGCGAGTCGGTCACAGGTGGCCGAGGCTACTTCGCAGCTTCGACCGGCGTGCCTTCGCGCCAAGGAGCGCAGGTGCTAGTTCTTTGGGTGCTTTGGGGCAGCCGAGTCGCGAAGCTCGATTGCTCCGGTGGCGTCGGCGGTTTCTGCCCGGGCCGGAATCAGCTCCCGCAGGTCAAGGTCGCTGTCGCTTTCGTCCAGGTAGTAGCTGGAGCGCTTGTACTCATTCGGTGCGGTGTGGCCGTTGAGAACGGTGCCGAGTAGCGGGGCGCCGACTCGTTGCAGCGAGTTGATCGACTCGTGGATCTCTTCTCGTTTCGTGACGCCAGACCGGGCGACCACCACAACGCCGTCAACCAGCTTCGACACGATTAGTGGATCACTCACTGGGCGAACCGGAGGTGAATCAACCAGAACCAGATCGAACATTCCGGCCAGCTTGTTGATGAGTTCGGCCATGGCTCGAGTACTCAGCAGCTGGGCGGGGTCTGGGGGAGTGTTTCCTGCGGGCAACAGATAGAGCTGCTGTTCGGGGTCGACCCGAACGAAGATCTCGTTGAGCGGCTTCTTACCGAGGAGGTACTCGGGGTAGCCGCTTTTCGGTTCTACATCGAGGTACTTATGGATCGAGGATCGACGAAGGTCGGTATCGATGATGCAGATTCGCTTCCCGGCCTCGGCCAGAAGGCGACCAAGGTTGGCGGTGGTGACACTCTTTCCCTCGCCGGGCAACGCACTGGTGACCTGCACGACTCGAAGCGGGCTATCGAGGGCCGCAAACTGCAATGAGGTTCGGAACGAACGAAACGCTTCGGTAACGGCTGGCGTACGTTCGACGGCCTGGCGTTTGTTGCGGTTCCAGAATCGAATTTTGCCGGATTGTGGGATGGTGGCAAGGATCGGCAGCTGGCCGGTGGCCCGGCCCAGATCTTCGGGAGTCACCACGGCGTCGTCGAGTTGCTCCAGGGCGAACGCTGCACCGACACCGAGGAGCAGACCGGCCAGAAGACCAAGAATGAGGTTGCGTACGGGTCGGGGGCTCGCTGGCCCTTCCGGTTCCTCGGCGCCCGAAATCACCTGTGCGATTCCGCCGCTGGCAAGGTCGGTGTTGAGTTGCAGGGTCGTGAGGCCCTGGGTATACACGGCGCGCTGACTGATGAGCGGCGCCCGTTGTTCGGTTTGGCGACGAACGAGTTCGGATCGTTGTTGTTCAAGACTCGACACCAGGGCCCGATCCACATCTTCAGCGCGTCGCTCATCCGCGATGCTGTCGTCGATCTCGATCAGCTCTTCCTCGTGGGCCGCATCGAGGGCACGAAGCTCGCTATCGATGGCCGAAATCTGTGACTGCACAGCGGCCGACGTTTGGGCGTAGTCGTCGACGATGCGGTCTTTGCGAAGGTCGAGGTACGTGGTGGCGTACACGTTGGCGATTTCGGCGGCACGTTCGGGCTCGCCGGCACTAGCGGTAACCGAAATGACGTCGCCATCGTTGGAGGTAGTCACCGATACTTCAGGTTCTTCACCGAGCTCGGCGGTTACGGCGTTAAAGACCGTGGTGCTCTTGAGAAACTCGACCTGGTTGTCGAGCTCGCGGTCGGCGTCTTGTCGGCCACCATTCGATGTGGCGAAGATGTCGCCGGTCGAGCGGCTTTCGACCAGAAGATCAGCGGTGGCTTCATAGCGGTTGCTCTGCGCAAGAGTGATTGCACCAGCGGCCAAAAGAGTCAGCAGGGTGCAGGCCAAAACCTGCAGACGGTGACGTCGCAGAATGGCCAAATAGCTACGGAGATCAAGATCGATCTCTCGTTCTTCGAACGAGAACATGGGGTGGGTGTCCCTCCTGGGGAGTCGCCCCGGCACCTGCCGGATTTCCAACGATGGGTATCAATCGGCATAGTCCGAAAGGACTTAAGCCCCTGGGTTGTTTTACCCACCCCAGAGCCGTGGACCGGCGGCGTACATAGCCGGGAAATGGCGGCCTCCGTGGCCGGGGAACGGCGAGATCTAGTGCGCGCCTCGGCGACCGAGGACGGTGGGGATCGTCTTGAGGAGAATCTTTGCGTCGGCGGCGAGACTCCAGTTCTCGGCGTAGTCGTCGACGATGTGGCTGCGTTCGGGGTAGCTCACTGCGCAGCGGCCGCTGACCTGCCAAGGTCCGGTGGCGCCGGGTTTGAGCCACTGGTAGGAGTCGGTGCGGCGGTAGTGGTCGTATTCGGGAACGACGACGGGACGGGGGCCAACCAGGCTCATCGAACCATGCACCACATTGAAGAGCTGCGGGAGTTCGTCGAGGCTGGTCTTTCGAAGAAGATTGCCAATCGGCGTAAGGCGAGGATCGGCTTCGGGCGGAAGCTTGTAGTCGTTCGCCACATAGGTTGCCCAAAGTTCGGGCTCGGCCCGAAGTCGCTTGTCGGCGTCGCTATGCATGGTGCGGAACTTCAGCATCCGGAACGATCGTCCTTCGATGCCAATTCGTTCCTGAGAAAAGAGGGCCGAGCCTCGAGATGTCAGCCGGATCGCGAGAGCGACGATGATCAGTACTGGTAGGAGAGCCACGATGAGGAGCGACCCGCCAACGATGTCGATGCTTCGCTTGGCGGCGATGCGCCAACCGGAGTATCGCCAACTCAGGGGAGGGGTCCACGGTGCTGCGGCACCGAGATCGGCAGCAGTGTCGTTGGCAGTCTGGTCAAGGGTGCGATCTGTGCCGAGATCAAGATCGACATCGAGGTCGACAACCTGAATATCGCGTGGAACCCGCGTTGCGCTCGGCGCAAGAGAAACGCCGGTGGTTCGCAGTCTTGCTTCACTCATCGCAGATCCGATCGGCGTATCGCGCCACGACCTGAGGATTAGGTCTCATGGACCGGCAATTTGGGCCGATTGGACTAGCGCATGCTCCCGACAAATCCGATACGCGATCTCGATGAACCTCAGATCATCGAGCGGCCAGCCAGCCGGACCGAGGTCGAACCCGATACGTGGGTCGGCTATTCGTTGGGCGAGAGCCGCGATCTGGCTGAAGATCTTCCTGTCGAGGGACAGTCGAAGAAGTCTCGAAACGGACTCATTGGCGTGGCGCTCGGCGCACTCGCCGGCGCCGGACTCTCGTTGTGGCTGGGCGGACAGCCAACCGGTATCGACACCATCGACACCACGTATCTGCTGTTGTTCGGTGCCATGGTCGCGGCGTGCGCTCGGTTTTGTGGCCGCCTGGGCCGAGTACTTGCCCTCGTTCCCTGTGTATTGCTGCCCGGCGGCTGGCTGGCCGCCGGTGCGGTAGCGGCGCTGCTGGTGCTGATGACATCGGTGCGCACGTCACGCACTCGTTTCGCTGGCCAGAACGGCCTCATCTCTGTGGGCGGTAGTGCGCTCGGACCGCTGCTCGTCGTTTGCTATTTGCACCTGAGCGACTACGGCATACCTCGGCTGTCTGCGGTCGCTGCCGGACTCGCCACCGTGGTTCTTGTCGTGTCAGCGATTCGATCGACCCATGGCCGGGTTCGTGGTGCCCTCGAAATCGTCACGATGAGCTTGCTGTTTGTAGTGCTCTTTGGGGCGGTCAATTTGGCCACGGTGCTGTACGGCGCCAAGTCCGACCTCGATAGCGCCGCCGTCCGGCTCGAGAACGGGCTTGCCGCGCCCGACGTTCGCTCGATTGAAGAAGCCTCGACCGATGTGATCTTGGCCCGCCGAAGTCTGGTGGCCGCACGCCAGTCGATCGAGTCGACCTGGGCCGGAACCGGACGCCTTGTTCCCGTGGTGGCGCAGAACTATCAGGCCCTGGTCGAATCCCTCGATGCGCTTGAGCGCTCGACGATCGCGGCGGCTCGGGCCGTCGACTCGGTCGATGCGTCGGCGCTGCGGTCAACGTCGGGTGGCATCGATGTTCTGGCCATCGACGAAGCGGCCGGAAACGCCCGAGAATTTCGTCAGGTCCTCGACGACAGCGCCAGGGTATTCGAAGCCCAGCGGGGTCCCTGGCTTCTGCCGCAGCTTCGTGACGAACTCGCGTCGGGAGCAGCGAGATCCCGCGACGCAATCGAACAAATCGATGAGCAGTTGCCCCGCCTCGAGGTGCTGCCCAAGTTGCTGGGAGCCGGCAGTCCGCGGAACTACCTGGTACTCATCGCGAACCCAACCGAGACCCGCGAGCTCGGTGGCTTCACCGGCGGATTCGCCGTCGTCCGGGTCGACGACGGCCAGATCGAGCTGGTGCAATCTGGCCGCTCCACCGATCTCAAGGCTAGTGAAGCACCCGCCATCGATGGTGTCGTTCCCGATCGCTTCGCGCAGTACGAGCCGTGGACGTACGCGCAGAACTACACCGGCACACCCGACCTGACCGTTGCAGCCACCACGTTGCGCGAGGTGTTCCCAGCGATGGGTGGGTCGGAAATCGATGGTGTTGTGTACATCGACCCCTATGCCTTGGGTGCGCTCACCGAGCTAACCGGACCGATAACCATCGATGCCTTGGGACTCGTGCTCGATGCCACGACGCTGCCGCAGTTTCTCCTCGTCGATCAATATGCACTGATCGATGACCGCTCGGCTCGAACCAGTGTGCTCGACGTCGTCGCCGCCGAGGTTTTCCGACAGCTGCAGTTTGGAGGGTTGCCATCGATGGGCGAAGTCATCGACACGATGTCGCCGATGGTTTCCCAGGGGCGGCTTCGAATGGTCACCTTTGAGGCATCCGATACCGCAGTGCTAACCGACCTCGGTCTGACCCAGCGGTTCCGCCAAGAATTCTTTGACGATTTCCTTTCGGTCATGCATGCCAACGGCGGACCCAACAAGCTCGATCCGTACCTCCACCGCACAGTTTCCTACGAGGTCACGACCAATCCGAGCGGTACCACCGAGAACACTGACGCCGGGAATGCTGATGAGAGTGTCTCCGCGGTGTTGCAGGTTGGCCTCGAAAACCGGGCCCCAGACGGTCTCTCTGACTACGTCACCAGCAACCGGTGGAACCTTGACCCGGCCACCAACCGGCTCCTTCTCATCGTTCATTCGCCGTTGAATGTTGCTACCTCAAGCATCGATGGGAATCTCACAACGGTCGACAGCTACTACGAGTACGGGCTCTGGCGCCACGAAATCTTCGTCGTCGTTCCCCAAGGCGAGACACGCACCGTCGAGTTCGAACTGGCCGGAAGGTTCGGTGTTGGGATGGTCGACTCGGATCCAACCCAGCACGATCTCTGGGTGCATCACCAACCAACCGTCACCACCGACAGCTACGAGGTAACGGTTGACGGCATCGAACAAGAGCTCTCGTTGACCGAATCGACCCGGCTTATCTGGCCCAACTAGCGGTCTGGCTAGGCAAAACGTCGATCTGGGTCTTTTGACTCAAAGGCTGTTCGAAGTCCTCAAAGGTCGTTCGGAAGATCCGATTTGGAACTGGTCATAGTTCAATTCTCTCAGGAGTCCCAAAAAATCATGATTCGTAGAATCCTCATCATGGCGTTCGTAGCGCTTCTTGCTGTTGCCGGTCCGGCTGCAGCGCAATATGACCCCGGAAGTGGTTGTGGATCTGTATCCGTTACCAATCCGGCCAGCATCGACGCCGACGGCACCGCCGTTGTCGCAGCTGGCGGCGACGCCGCAGTGTCATTGTCCAACATGCTTCCCGGCTCGACCGTGACCGTTACCGTCGGTGGACTCACCGTTGCTAGCTTCACCGTTCCTGCTTCGGGTGTACTCGCTGGAACCTTCCAGATTCCCGCTGGTCTCGGCGATGGTACCTACACCATCGTTGCGTCTGGTTCGGATGCCAACGGAAACGCCTGTGGTGCAAGCACCGCAGTACGCATCGACGCCGGTAGCACCGGTGGCGGTGGCGGTGGCGAAGGCGAAGGCAGCGGATCGATCTCGGTCCCTAGCCCCGACTCGGTAGACACCGATGGAACCCCAGTGGTTTCGGTCGGCGACACCATCAACGTCACCCGTACCGGCCTTCTCCCAGGCTCGACCCTCACCATCACCCTTGATGGTGTCGTCGTCGAAACGGTCATCGTCCCCGCTTCGGGAGACGTCAACGCTTCGATCGCTGTTCCCGTCACGACCTCACCCGGTCGCCACACGGTCACTGCTGCCGGAACGAGCGCCGACGGTTCGTCCAACAGCTCCTCGCTTGTTGTGCGAGTTGCCGACGTTGATCCGAGCGGTGGCAACGGCACCGGTGGAACCAATGGTGGAACCACCGGCGGAACCAACCCAGCCGGTTCGCTGGCCTTCACCGGTAGCACCGCTGGCCCACTTGCTGGTGCCGCAACGGTGCTCATCGTGCTCGGTGCAGTAATGCTTCAAGCTCGTAAGCCCGAGGGCTCGGACAGCTAAACGAGTACTGCCGAAAGGCTGTATTCCTGAACTTCTGAGATGAACCTGGTAGCCGGCGCCCCTAGGGGCGCCGGCTACCGGAAGTTTTGGCACCGACGCGACCCACTGTGACAGGGTGGTTCATGTCCAAGACGCACTTTCGTACCTGTCCACTCTGTGAGGCCACCTGTGGCCTTGAGATCACCACCGATGGCGATCAGGTGGTGCGTATTCGCGGCGACCGCGACGATGTTTTCAGTAGGGGATTTATCTGTCCCAAAGGGTCGACGTTGAAGCAGCTGCATGAGGATCCCGACCGCCTCCGCACGCCGATGGTTCGCCGAAACGGCCAACTTGTCGAAGCCTCGTGGGATGAGGCGTTTTCCGCGATCCAGGAAGGCCTGATGCCGCTGCTCGAGCAGCGGGGTCGTGAGTCGTTGGGAATCGTGCTCGGAAACCCCAACACCCACAATCTGGTGGGCACCTACTACCTCCGTCCGCTCATTCATGCGGCTGGTACCAAGAACATCTTTTCGGCATCCACCGTCGATCAGATGCCGAAACACCTCACGGCTGGTCTCATGTGGGGGAACGCCAATATGTTTCCGCTTCCCGACCTCGACCGCACCGACTATCTGCTCATGTTGGGTGCAAACCCGGTGGCATCAAACGGCAGCTTAGTTACCGCACCCGACTTCCCGGGTCGCCTCGAGGGCATTATCGGGCGGGGTGGCAAGGTCGTTGTCATCGACCCGCGTTCAACCGAAACGGCAGCTATCGCATCAGAGCACCACTTCATCAAACCGGGCGCCGATCTGCACCTGCTGCTGGCCATCATCAAGGAGCTCTTCGATCGTGACCTGGTCGATATGGGCCGGATTGGCGAGTTCGTCAATGGCTTCGAGATTGTTCGCGAGTTGGCCGCCGAGGTCGACATCGACGCCGCCGCGACTGCCACCGGCATCGACGCCACCACCATTCGCCGCATCGCCGACGAGCTTGCCGCTGCACCCACCGCCGTTGTCTATGGCCGTATGGGAAACCACACCGTCGAGTTCGGCACGCTTACCTCGTGGGCGGCCGATGTCATCAACATCCTCACCGGCAACCTCGACTCTCCCGGCGGGGCAATGTTTGCGAGCCCGGCAACGATCCGAATCGACCACGAAGAACCGGGAGGACGTGGGTACTCCACCGGTCGGTGGAACTCCCGAGTAAGCGATCGGCACGAAGTGAACGGCGAGTTCCCGGCATCGTCGCTGGCCGAGGAGATCGAAACCGAAGGCGATGGTCAGATCCGAGCACTCATCACCGTGGCCACCAACCCGATTCGTTCGTTCCCCAACAGCGAGCGTCTCGACGCGGCGTTTGCCGACCTCGATTTCATGGTCTCGGTTGACATGTATCTCAACGAGACCACCCGCCATGCCAACGTCGTTCTGCCGGCGCTCGACCCGCTCGAACGCCCCCACTACGACTTCGCGTTCGAGGGCAACGCCATTCGGGTTGTCACCAACTTCTCCGAGGCGGTCTTCGAACCGTCCGGGCCCGACGAGGCCGAAACGCTGGCCCGGCTGGCGCTCATTCTTGGTGGCGCAGGCGTCGACGCCGACCCCGAGTTCATTCATACCCAGCTCGTTACCGGCGTGCTCGATCGTGAGCTCAAAACCGAGCACAGCCCTATCTGCGGCCGTGACCGAGATGAAATTCTGGCCGAGCTCAACAAACTTCCGGCGGTCGAGCGCATCATCGATCTTCGGCTCCGTACCGGCCGGTTTGGTGATGGGTTCGGGGCGAACCCAGGTGGCCTCTCCATTGCGCTGCTCAAGGAGAACCCGCACGGCATCGATTACGGACCGCTGGTCGAACGTCTTCCCGGAGCGCTCAAGACCGCCAGCGGAAAACTCGAGATGGCTCCGCAACTCGTGGTCGACGATTTCGATCGCTTCCGTGCTTCGCTGCAGGCCGCCGCATCGAGCGACAGCGGTTTCGATGACGGGCTGCTGCTGATTGGGCGACGGCATGTCCGGTCCAACAACTCGTGGATGCATAACATCAACGTGCTCGTAAAGGGAAAGAGCCGCACTGCGCTGTATATGCACCCCGACGATGCGGCTTCTCGAAAGATCGATGACGGTTCGACCGTTCTGGTTGCGTCTCAGGTCGGCGAGGTGGAGACCGCCGTTGAGCTAACCGACGACCTCATGCCCGGGGTTGTTTGTTTGCCCCACGGATGGGGGCACAACGTCGAAGGAACACGAATGTCCATCGCTCGTGAGCAGATCGGTGCCAACCTCAACGAGCTCATCGACGACGCGGTCACCGATGTTCCGTCGGGCAACAGCGTGCTTAACGGCGTGCCGGTCACTGTTGCGCCGGTAGCGTTGATGGGATGAACAACGAAACTGGGCTTGCTGATGCCGTCGATGAGTTTCTCGATCGGGTTGGCAACACCATCGAACCCTTGCGCGACGAGGTGTTTGCTGTCTCGGGCGACGAGTTGCGACACAAGCTCATCATCGAGGCCCACAACCTTTCCGCCGCCTTCATCGATTGCGATGACCGGCACTCCGAACTTGAGATTCTCGGGTTCATGGAAGCCCTTGGGCGCTATCTCCCCGATCTCATGCCGGCCGACCTCACCGCAGCCGACGTGCGTGAGGCAAAGCTGCTCGACAAAAAGAAGGCGTGGCTCGATGAGCCATCGGGTCTGTTTCGAACCCTGGTGCGCGTCGATGCGAAGCGGGGCTCGCAGTACTCCAGCGTCTACTACGAGCACGCCATGCGGGTGGCCCATACGGTTATCAGCCTCGACGAGTACACATCTCGACTCGAACTCAGTGCTGTCGAACAGTTCCGGTCAATGCTGCTTCGCTCCATCAAATCGGGCGGGGTCAGCGGCAATGCACAATCAGCCATGGGCGCGGTCGGCGATGCCGAACAGGGCATCGACCCCACCATCGACCTTCCGCCCGAGCGTCCCATCGATGAGCTCCTGGCCGAGCTCGATGAGCTCATTGGGCTCGACGAGGTCAAAGAAGAAGTAAAGCTTGTTGCAGCGCTGCTGCGCGTCCAGCAGGTACGCGAAGAGCGAGGCCTTGAAGTCACCGAATCGAGCCGTCACTTGGTGTTTGTGGGGAACCCGGGCACGGGCAAGACCACCGTTGCCAGACTACTGGCGCAGATCTACCGGACTCTTGGTGTTGTCGAGCGGGGCCATCTTGTCGAGACCGACCGCTCCGGTTTGGTCGCCGGGTTTGTTGGCCAGACCGCGACGAAGGTCAACGAGACCTTCGACCGGGCCGACCAGGGCGTGCTCATAATCGATGAGGCCTATTCGCTGGTGCGCGGTGGCGAGAAGGATTTCGGCCGTGAGGCCATCGATACGGTGGTGAAGTTGGTCGAGGATCGCCGCGACAGCGTCGTGGTAATCATGGCCGGGTACCCCGACGAGATGGCCCAGCTCATCGACGCGAACCCGGGCCTGAAATCTCGGTTCCCGAAGACGATTTCGTTTCCCGATTACGAAGACGATGAACTGCTCAAGATCTTTGAGATCATCGCTACCAAGAACCACTTCCAGATCGACGACTCGGCTCGCGAGGCGGTTTCCGCGTTCTTTGCTGCGGCCGACCGCGGCAAGGGATTCGGAAATGGCCGGGCGGCGCGCAACCTGTTCGAGGCTGCGGTTGCCCGTCAGGCAGTGAACCTGTCGGCCATGCTCGAAAACAGTCAGGAAGTGACCGACGAGGTCCTTACGACATTGTCGGGCAAAGACATTCCGGCGCCTGATGAGGTTCAGGCTCTCGGCGACTGAGGTCGCCTGTTTCGGCCCGCCGAATCACGTCGGCGACCTCGCACATTGGTAGACCAACGACATTGCTGAAACAGCCATCGATGTTGACGATGAAGTCGCGGGCGTCATCCTGCACCGCCAGGCTGCCGGCTTTGTCGTCGGCAGCGCCGGTAGCGACGTAGCCGTGGACCTCGGCGGGGGAGAGCGGCCGCACTTTGAGCGTGGTGGTTACGACCCGCACCTCGGTAGCGCCGCCGTCCCCAGCCCCACCATCGAACAGGGCAACCGCGGTCAGTACATCCACCGACCCGCCCGACATGCTCAGCAACGTCGCCCGCGCATCGTTGCGGTTCGAAGGCTTCCCCAAGATCTTCCCTCGGTGCACCACCACCGTGTCAGCCGCCAAACAAAGCACGGTTCCAGGGAACTGCCCGGATCGGGCTTCGCCCGATGAGCCAGTTCCAGGAATAGAGCGGACGGCAGACTCTCTCGAATGACTGTCCGCTCTAGTCCCAGACACCTTGTTCAAATTGATGGATGTCGATACGACTTTGGCTTCGGCGAGGGCGGTGACGTAGTCGGTTGGGGTTCCGCCAGCGTCGAGGATGTCCTGGCCGATTGCTTGTTCGTCGACATCGGGGATGAGTACTTCGAAATCGATGCCGGCGTCGGTGAGGAGTTGCTGGCGTCTTGGTGAGCTTGATGCGAGAACCAAAGAGGTTGACTGGTTACCCACCCGACACGATCGCTTCGGCCTCTTTGCCCATGACCGCCGGACCATACGGGTCGTCGAGCCAACCTTCGGGCAACGTGACCGGTTTGGGTCCACCGGTATGGCTCCGAGGTATCCGCATTGCCTCGAGCGGAAGCTGCAGGCTGGGGTCGATATCGCCCAGTACGTCATCGAGTTCGTCGAGCGACGTCACCATATTCAGGCGCCGGCGGATCTTTGGTCCGACCGGAAAACCGGTGAGGTACCAGACCGCATGTTTGCGAAACGATCGGAGCGACAACTCAGACTCGGTCCACTCGACCAATAGGTGTGCATGCCGGCGAATGACCGGCACAACGTCGGCCATCGTGGGTGGTGGCTGCACCGGGCGGCCTTCGAAAATGTCGACCAGATCACGAAACAACCAGGGCCGACCAAGGCAGCCTCTACCGATGACCACGCCGTCACAGCCGGTTTCGGCCATCATCTCGACCGCGTCGTGGGCTTCCCAGATATCGCCGTTGCCAAGCACCGGGATAGTGGTGACATGTTCGGCCAGCGCGGCGATTGCCGAGCGGTCGGCATAGCCAGAGTAAAGCTGCTCGACTGTGCGGGCATGAAGCGCAACCGCCTTCACGCCCTCTTCTTCGCCGATCTTTCCGGCATCGAGATAGGTGAGGTTGTCGTCGTCGACACCCATGCGAAATTTGATGGTGACGGGAATATCGCCGGCGGCCTTCACGGTGGCGGCGATGATGGCTCGGAGGTGATTGCGTTTGACCGGCAACGCTCCGCCGCCGCCACATTTGGTGACCTTCTTGACCGGACAACCAAAGTTCATATCGATGTGGTCGACGCCATGTTCGTTCACCAACCACTTGGTGGCCTCGGCGGTCCAGTACGGGTCGACACCGTAGAGCTGCACACTCCGCGGTGACTCGTCGGCGGCGAATTCGGCGAGCTTGAGGGTGCGGGCGTGACGCTCGCAGATGGCTCGTGCCGTGAGCATCTGGTTCACGTAGATGCCTGCGCCGAATCCTCGACACAACGTGCGAAACGGTACGTCGGTGACGCCCGCCATCGGCGCAAGCACCACCGGTGGCCAGACCTCGAGCGGCCCAATGTTGAGGGGCTTGTGCGCGGGCGCGCTGATGGGCGCTTCAACGGCGACGGCATCTTCGGCGTTCGTGCTCACAAAGCCGATTGTACGACGTGCGATCGACCCGACACCCGTCGCGCTGTTTCCGACCTAGTTGGTGGTTGGCGGGCCGGCTTGGGTGAAGGTGGTCCCCGGTGGGTCTTCGACCCAGGCGGGTTGGGCGCCCCACGTCGACTCGAAGACAAAGTGGCTCAAAGGTTGGCGGCGCACCGGGCCATGGCTGCCCTGTGGCTGACCGAGGGTCATCGTGGCGGCAAGCAAGACCTCGTCGGGGATTCCGAGAAGCTCGCGAAGCTCGGCCTCGACGGGAAGGTGCATGCTGGTGAGCGCGCCGCCGAGGCCGATGGCTCGGGCCGCCAGCAGAAGATTCTGAACCGCTGGGTAGACCGAAGCGCCCTCGGTAGGCGTGGGATCGCGATGACGGATGAGGCACGGCAGGATGATTACTGGCGCGGCGGCGAAGTTGTCGACGTAGTGCTCCATCGTGGCTGCCATGCGCGCCTTGGGCGAGAGCGCACCGCTCTCGGTGGAGCTTGTTCGGTCGTACTTGTCGGCGGTCTTCTTGGCTCCCCAGATCTTTCGTGCTCCCTGCGCAAGAAGTTCCCTCGCCGGCTTCGAAGCATCGTCATCGCGAAGCACGATGAAGCGAAACAACTGCCGGTTTGATCCCGACGGCGCCCTCGAAGCGGCAAACAAAACTTGGTTGAGTTGCTCGTCGGTGACCTCGGCGTCGGTGTACCGGCGAATGGCGCGAGTGGTGGCCAGTCCGTCGAGAAGACCTATCTCCTGATGTCCCGAGTGAGGCAGTGCGTGATCCATGTCCACAGGTATAGGGCGATCGGCGCCAGAAAACGAAAGTGCGGCCCTCCCGAACAGGAGGACCGCACCATCTTGATTGTCTGTACTGACTAGCTTTGCTGGCTAGCGGTAGTAGCTAGCTTCCGTACTTTGCTTTCTGGAGCTGCTTGGCTTGCGGTACCCAGTTGTCGCGTTCGATGCGGCCGGGGAAGTCGGGGAGCAGATCGTTGAGCTCCTTGACGCCGGCTTTGTCGAGTGCGGCAACCTGGCGGAAGAAGTAGATGCCTTCACCGTTGAGCAGCTTCTCCATCTGTGGTCCGACGCCGCTGATCTCTTTGAGGTCGTCGCGTTCGGACTTTGATGGTGCCTTATCTTTGCTGATCTTGGTGAGGGTGCTCGTCTTCTTCGGCTTCGCAGGAGGCTTTGCCTTGGCAGCTGGTGTTTTGCCGTCTCGGTAGCCTCGGGCTTGCGGTACCCATTCGTCGCGTTCGATGCGGCCAGGGAATCCGGGAAGGAGCTCGTTGAGCTCGTTCACGCCGGCTTTGTCGAGTGCTGCGAGTTGACGGAAGAAGTAGATGCCTTCACCGTGAAGCATTTCTTCCATCTGTGGGCCGATGCCGTTGATGAGCTGAAGGTCATCACGTTCGGACTTTGATGGTGCCTTGTCCTTGGTAATGACTTCAAGCGTGCTCTTCTTTGGCTTTGCCGCAGGCTTCGGGGCAGGTTTTGCCTTTGCTGCGGCGAGCTTGGCTTCGAGTTCGGCAATCTTGGCGTTGCGCTTTTCGATGTCGCCCGAAAGCGAGGTGGTGCGTTTTGCACACGCATCGAGATCTCGTTGAAGCGCAGTTGCCCGACTGTTGGCGTTGGTGAAGTCGCCTTGAAGCGCTGTCGTTTTGGCCTTCGCACCATTGAGGTCGCCTTCGAGGGCTCCAACTCGTTTGTTGGCTCCGTCGAGCTCGCTTCGGAGCTTGGCGAGTTCAGCGAGCTGGCCTTCGAGTTCGCCGACCCGTTTGTTGGCTCCAGCCAGGTCACCCTCGAGTGCCGACGCTTTGGCGTTGGCTCCGTCGAGGTCTCCTCGGAGTTGGCCGAGTTCGCCAAGTTGGCCTTCAAGTTCGCCGACTCGACCATTGGCGCCAGCGAGTTCGCCTTCGAGGTCGGCCACTCGGCCGTTGGCGCCGGCTAGTTCGCTTTCGAGTGCCGACGCTTTGGCGTTGGCTCCGTCGAGGTCGCCTTGCAGCGATGCCATTCCAGCCAGTTGGCCTTCAAGTTCACCGATTCGGCCGTTGGCTCCAGCCAGGTCACCCTCAAGTGCCGACGCTTTGGCGTTGGCTCCGTCGAGGTCGCCTTGTAGCGAACTCATTCCGGCGAGGTCGCCTTCGAGTGAAGATGCCTTGGCGTTGGCGCCAGCAAGTTCGCCTTCGAGGTCAGCGACACGCCCGTTAGCTCCAGCAAGGTCACCCTCGAGTGCCGACGCCCGTGCATTGGCCCCGGCGAGGTCGCCTTCGAGGGCGCTGATCCGCGCGTTGGCTCCGGCGAGGTCGCCTTCGAGTGCCGATGCCCTGGCGTTGGCACCATCGAAGTCGCCCTGAAGCGATGCGAATCCCATGAGCTGGTTGTTGGCACCGCCAAGCTCACCTTCGAGCTCGGTGGTGCGTGCGGTCATTGAAACAACATCACCTTCGAGTGCGCTGATTCGTCCGTTGGCCGTACCCAACTCGCCTTCGAGTGCGGAGACTCTGGCGTTGGCGCCTTCGAGTTCACCTTCGAGGGCTTTGGCTCGGGCGTTTGCTCCGTCGACGTCGCCCTGCAGTGCGGCAAGGCGGGTGTTAGCGCCGTCAAGGTCGCCCTCGAGTGCCGATACCCGGGCGTTTGCGCCGTTGAGGTCACCCTCAAGCGCTGCCGCTCGGGCATTTGCTCCCTCAAGGTCGCCTTGCAGCGACGTTGCTCGGGCATTGGCGCCTTCGACATCGCTCTGCAGCGAGTTTGCCCGGGCGTTTGCACCTTGCAGTTCGCCTTCAAGCTCGCCGATACGGGCCTGGGAACCGTCGAGGTCACCTCGCATCGACAGAAGCTGTCCTTCGTTGGTGCTGACCGTTGCCCGAAGGCCATCGAGGTCGCCCGAAAGCGCCGATGCCTTCGTGCGCTCGGTCTTGACTTCACCTTCGAGCTCGCCGATTCGTGCGTTGGCGCCGTTGAGGTCCCCGGTAAGTGAGGAAACTCGGCCCTCGAGCGCCCGCTTCTCGTCGTTGAGACCAGCGGATTGCTTGTGAAGCGTCTGGTAGTCGCTGTTGACCCGGTCGTAGTCGCCTGCCCGGGCCTGGACCGAGTCCCAGTCGGACCCGTTGACATGGCTGTGGCGCCAGCGCCAGAGCAACCAGCCGAGGCCGAGGCCGCCTAGGGCTGCAAGGATTAGGGGGATAAGAATTTCCCCAAGTGTGTACAGCATTATGTGTGTTTCCCTTCGTGCGAAGTATCGGGTCGATTAGTTGGTGAATTCGGCGAGTGCGGTGAATTCGACCCGTCGGTTTTGTTGCTTGTTTTCTGGCGTGTCGTTGGCGGCAACCGGTTCGGTTTCACCGAAGCCCTGGCCCCTCAGACGATTGATGTCGATTCCTTGATCGGCGATGTACTGGCTAACCGACTTTGCCCGGCGATCGGAGAGATCGAGGTTGAAGGCATCGTCGCCATCGGAGTCGGTGTGTCCGCCGACAAGTACCGCTGGTCGCTGGTACCTGGTCATGGCAGCCACGACTTTGTCGAGGGTGCCCGCAGCGGTTGGCGTAATGACATCGCTGTTGACATCGAAGACAACGTTCTCGAGAATCTCGGCCTGGAGGGCATCGAGCTCGGCTTGTAGCAGCCCGACCTCGTCCTCGACCGTCACCTCGGCGACGGTGACATCGACGTTGTTGGTGTCGTTGGCGGTACCTACCAAGCCGTCGATGGCTGCTTTGCTGGCTTCATCGCTGGCGACTCCGGTGAAGGTAAGTGCGCCGTCGGTAACTGAGCCGGATCCTTCCACCAGGCCGTCGAATCCGTCGAACAGGGCAGCCATATCGGCAACCTTTCCGTCGGCGTTGGGAGCCATCTCGGCAAGGTTGGAGATGGTGAGGTTGTTGATGACGTTGGCTTCGCCAACCTCGGCCTCGGCGGCGCTTACCAGCGCGTCGTGTTGGGTCTCGTTGAGCACGGTGCCGTCCAACGTGATGCTGGCTCCGTCGGTGCTGACCTGAACATCGAGTGGACCAGAGTCAGGAGCCGCAACCGTTACGTTGTCGCTGATGTCGACTCCCTCGACTCCGCCAACCGCGCCCTCGAGTGCCGCTTTGGCATCTTCGTTGACGGCTATTGCGTTGACGTCGAGCGCATCATCGGTGAGGTGGGCGTCGCCGCTCACGATGTTGTCGCCAGTCATAAGCGCTACCGCCCCAGCGAGTCCGGCTACCCGGGCTGCCGAGCCCGATTTGCTGGCCTCGACATCGAGGATGTTGAGGTTGTTGGTGACGTTGGCTTCGCCGACCGCGTCGACGGCCGCAGCTTGCAGTTCGTCGTACTCGGCCTGGTTGAGCACATCACCCGTGAGGGTGATCTGGTCGCCCGTTGCGGTGACTCGCACGTCGTGGCTGCCCGTGGGTGCGGGAGCCGCTTCGGTGCCGAGAACGGTCATCTGCGAGGTGTCGCCCTCTCGAATTGCTCCGCCATCGCGTTCGATTCGGTCCTCGAGGAATTCTTCGATCTCCTCGTTGGTGACACCTTCAGGCAATGTGAAGTTGGTGATCTCACCGTCGCGTCCGTCGAAGTCGATCTGATCCTTGGTGAGGTTGATGCCGTACTCATCGCGCATCTGCACGATGGTGGCGTCCTCGAGATCGTCCTCGATGTGATCGACGGCCCACGGAAGCGTGAAGGCAATGAGGCCAAGAAGCGGAAGAAGCCCGAGCATTGCGGTTGGGCGCTTCCAAGGCTTTCCAGCCTTGTTTCGACGAAGCCATCGGCCGCGGCCGTCGCCTCGACCGGAATTGCCCGTCGCGGACATCCCAGAAACGCCCTTCATGGTTCGGGTGGCTTTGCCACCAAGTCCGGCTGCAGCGCCACCAACGGCCCCGGCTGCGCCGGCTGCCTTGCCGGTCGCGCCGCCAGCTTTCTCACGAGCGGCATTCGCCGCGTTCTTTGCGCCGTCTGTAGCGCTGTTCTTCGCCTTATCGGCGGCCTCATCGGCTGGATTCTTATCGGCCACGGTATGGGTGGTCCCTTCTCGGAAGGTTCCCCAGTGGGCAATCGGAGGATGTGTGTGGGGGAACCGAAGTGTTGCGTCAGTCACAAATATGACGGCGGTTCAGGCGAAAGGTCGCGAGAACCTGACAGGTTTTGCCGAAGATTAACGCTCACCGGTTTTTCGTCCGCAAAAAGCCACTGAGAGTGACAATTCTCAAAACCGGTCGGCGGGTAATGCTTGACAAGTGTGACCTTAGTCTCATTGCTGGTAGCCGCGTCCAATAGTGCAGATTTGGGAAGGACGGAGAAGCGCGAGAAAGGATGAGAAACCGGAGAAACAGGTTGGAAGAAAGAAGCGGGCGAGTATTGCGGGAACTTTCGCTGATCGCCGATAGCCTGCGCTGATCCGCCAGTCTTTCCTCGGTGTTTCCACCGGTGTTTCTGAGAACCGGCGCGATGGCTAATACTTTCGGTACTGCTTTTTCCCCTCAGGTGCTCTTGTGAAGATCGTTCCTCCGTTCAGAACTTCCGCAGTCGCAGCGATAGCTGTGGTTATCGTCAGCGCTCTTTTGGCCGCGCTCCTCACGCCAAGCAGCGTGTCTGCCCAAGCCGAGGTCTTTTCGCCCTGGGGCGTTCTCGACAGCGCGGCCGGTGGGCCGAACTCCATCACGGTTCGCGGGTGGGCGGTCGACGGCGACTCCACGCGCCCCATCAAGGTGCGGGTCACCGTCGACGGCAAGCGCGTGCGTACCAAGCTCGCAAACGGCAACCGGGCCGACGCCAACGCTATTCATCAAAAGGGCAACAACTTTGGGTATGTCGTTCGGGTGAAGGCATCGGCTGGCACCCACGAGGTGTGTGTCGATGGCATCAACGCCGGACCCACCGGTGTTACCCGAAACATCGATTGCGCCCAGGTAAAGGTGAACGCCAAGACAAAGGTGCAGGCCGCCCGCCCGTTTGGGGGGGTCGACAAGATCACCAGCGATGGAGCCAAGGCCACTCTGGTTGGCTTCGCCATCGATCCCGATACCAAGCGACCCATCAATGTCGACATCTATGTTGACGGCGAGTACACCAAGACCACTCGGGCCGGCCGTAAACGCGCCGACATCGGCCGCCGCTACGACATGGGGAAGCGCCATGGCTTCTCCACCACGGTCACACTACGACCCGGAACTCATGAAGTCTGTGCCCACGCGGTCAACAACGGTGAAGGTCTCAACCGCAAGCTGGGCTGCGGAACAGCAGTGGTTCGGGGCGATGTCTCTCGTGGTGGGCCCGGCGTGGTCATCACGCCGACCGGCATCGTTACCCCGGTCCTTGAAACCCATAACGACGGCTGGACCGTGTGGACCCCATGCGTCCGCACCGCTCGCATCACCAAGGGCACCTTCGTCGCCGGGACGCAGGTAGTCATCGACCCCGGACATGGTGGCGCCGAATCGGGTGCTGTGGGCCACAACAACCTCTTTGAGAAGACGCTGAACCTTTCGATCGCAACTCGGGTGAAAGCCATCCTCGAGGCTCGAGGCATCAGTTCGGTGCTCACTCGAACCACCGATCATCGAATCCCGTTACGGACCCGAGCCGAAATCGCCAACGCCCTCAAGCCAGATCTCTTCGTGTCGATTCACCACAACGGCGGAGCGGTGCGGCCTCAAGGTACGCCGGGCACCGAGATCTTCGTGCAAACCGGAAGCGTCGAGTCCCAACGCGCCGGAGGAATCTTCTTCGAAGAGCTCACGGCGGCACTCGATCAGTACGACATCACCTGGGTCGGAACCGTCCGCAACGGGGTGAGCTCACGCTTGAAAGAGAACGGTGAAGACCTCTACGGGATCCACCGCTACACCCCAACGATTCCATCGGTAATCACCGAGGCCGGCTATCTCAGCAACCGGGCCGAAGCCCTGCTATTTGCCCGCGATGATGTGCGCGACACCGAAGCCGTGGCCATCGTTGATGCCATCGAACGCTTTCTCACCACCGACGACAGCGGCAGTGGATTCCTGCCCGACTTTGTCGATGGTGGCTCCACTGGCACCGGCGGTACCGACAACTGCACCGATCCAAGACTGCAGTAAACCAAGGCCGGGAAACTATGCTCATCGCTTATGCGAGGCATCATTTCTCTTGGCGGCTATCTACCCTTTCGTCGCCTTGACCGGTCCGAGATCACCGCGGTGCTCGGCCAAGGCGGCGGTCGCGGAACCCGAACGGTTGCGTCCTTCGACGAGGACACCACATCCATGGGTGTCGAGGCGGCTCGACTAGCTCTCGCCAACGTTGATGCCATGCCGTCGATGGTTTCCTTTGCCTCGGTGTCGCCGGCATATTTCGATCGCACCAACGCCACCGTGTTGCATGCGGCGCTTCGGCTTCACCGCACCACGGCGGCCTTCGATGCCCTCGGCTCGCAACGCTCGGCTGTCGGAGCCCTCGAGTTGGCGCTGCGGTCGACGGGAACCCATCTGGTAGTGGGGTCCGATATTCGCATCGGGCTTCCGTCGAGCGCCGATGAAGCAGCGGGCGGCGATGGCGCGTCGGCCATCCTTATCGGCGACGATGATGCCGGGTCGCCCATCATTGCCGAGTATCTCGGCGGCGCCGTTGCCACTGGCGAGTTCGTCGATCGCTGGCGTGAGCCGGGCTCTGCACAAAGCAAGCTCTGGGAAGAGCGCTTCGGCGAGATTGTGTACGGCGAGCTTTCGGTGCAGGCGTGGGCCGACGCTCTCGAAGCTACCGATCTGACCGTGGGCGATATCACCACCGCCGCACTCACGGGTCTCCATGCCAGAGCCGTTGCCCGTACCGGCGCCAAGCTGGGTATCGATAACCTGGCCGACGACCTTTCCGGCTCGGTTGGCAACACCGGCGCCGCGCACCCCGGATTACTTCTCTGTTCGATGCTCGAGTCGTCAAGCCCGGGCGATGTGGTGGCGCTCATTACCTATGCCGATGGTGTGCAGGTGTCGCTGTTTCGGGTCACCGATGCGATCGCCCAGTACCAAGCGGCTCGCACCATCGCATCGCAGATCGAAGCTGGCGGGTCCGTCGGGTACGCGAAGTTCTTGTCGTGGCGCGACATGTTGCCCATCGAACCACCCCGACGCCCCGAGCCCGACCGGCCAAGCTCATCGGCTGCCTACCGAAACGCCGACTGGAAATATGGTCTCGTGGCCTCGCGCGACCAGGAGTCGCAGCGAATGTACATGCCGCCGTCACGGGTCTCGGCCGATGGCGCCGTCGATCAGATGGACCACATCCCTATGGCCGATGCCGTCGGAACCGTGGCCACGTTCACCATCGACAAGTTGGTGTACTCGCCCAGCCCGCCGGTGGTGTTTGGCGTCGTCGACTTCGATGGTGGCGGAAGACTCCCCATCGAGATTGCCGACGTCGACGCCGACCAGGTTGCCGTTGGCGACCGGGTCGAGATGACGTTTCGTCGGCTCTATGCGGGCGATGGAATCAGTAACTACTTCTGGAAAGCCCGGCCGCTCCGATAACTCGGAAGCCCCGCCGATCACACCGAGCACGCACAGATCAGACAGTACAGATCAGACAGTACAGATCAGACAGCACAGATCAGAGAGCATACAAACACACCATGGGTTCACACGGAATCAAAGACCAGGTTGCCGTCATTGGAATGGGATGCATCCCGTTTCGCGAGCACTGGGAGGCAAGCCTCGATGACATGCTGATCGATGCGGCTGTGCTCACCTGCGAGTCGGCAGGAGTGGCCAAAGACGATATCGATGCGTTCTGGTTCGGTACGTCGCAGTCTGCGGCGTCAGGCCTGTCGTTGTCGATTCCGCTCAAGCTCGAAGGCAAGCCGGTGACCAGGGTCGAGAACTACTGCGCCACCGGATCTGAAGCGCTTCGCCAAGCCAGCTACGCCGTGGCCAGCGGTGCCTACGACGTCGCGATGGCGATTGGGGCAGAGAAGGTGAAGGACGGCGGCTATCAAGGCCTCAACGCCTTTCCCATTCCTCACGATGGCACCAAGAGAAGTCTCACTGCGGCTGGTATGTACAGCCTCATTCTGCCAGCGTATGCACAGAAGCACGGAGTTGATGAAGGTGAGCTTCGAATGGTGCTCGCCAAGATCGCCGAGAAGAACCACTACAACGGCGCACGAAACCCGCTGTCGCAGTTTCGTCGCGAGGTGTCGGCGGAAAAGATCTGCGGCATGGCCGCAGTTGCTGGCGAACTGAGCGTCTTTGATTGCGCCGGCGTGGCCGACGGCGCCGCTGCCGCGATCGTGGTTCGAGCCGAAGATGCGCACAAGTACTGCGATGACCCGCTCTACATCAAGGCGTTGTCGTTTGTTTCGGGCAACGGATCGGGCGTCACCGACCCCGACTACGACTTCACCAGCCTGCCCGAATGCAAAATGGCCGCCGACGACGCCTACGCCCAGGCCGGCGTCACCGACCCGCGGTCCGAGATTGCACTTGCCGAAGTACACGACTGCTTTACCCCAACCGAGTTGCTGCTGATGGAAGACCTTGGCTTCAGCGAACCCGGCACGGCTTGGCGCGATGTGCTCGACGGAACCTTCCACCTCGATGGCGAACTTCCCGTAAACCCCGACGGTGGCCTGAAAGCCTTTGGTCACCCAGTGGGGGCCTCGGGTCTTCGAATGCACTACGAGTTGTGGCAGCAGCTGCGTGGCAAGGCCGAGCCTGAACGTCAGATCGATCTCTCGGGCCGCGACCGTAAGCTTGGCCTGGTGCATAACCTTGGCGGGTATCCGGGTGAAATGGTCGGGTTCGTCAGCATCTTGGGTACCGAGGTCGACTGACCTTTGGGTCGGACTCTCGCTACCATCTAGATCGTGACAACCACCGCGCCAACGCCGACTCCTCGACCCCCGGTTGTTGCCACGGGTCGCGGGCTCAAGTTCTCGGTGTTCGGTTTTCCGGTAAACATCGACCTCAGCTTCTTTCTGATCGGAGCGGTCATCGGATTTCAGGTGGTGAGCCTTCGGTGGGAGGCGCTGCTGTGGATAGCGATGTTCCTGGTGGTCATCGCGGCGTCGGTTCTGGTGCACGAACTTGGCCATGCCTTTGCCGCCCGGTCATTGGGAGCGCACCCAACCATTCGACTCCACGTGATGGGCGGCGTTACTCACTTCATGCCGCCGTCACCACCAACTCGACTGCAAACCATCGGCGTCAGCCTGGCTGGTCCCTTCGCCGGTTTTGCGTTGGGTCTCATCGTGTTGCTGGCCCGCCAGGTGGTGGACGACCCGGTCTCGGGCAGTTTGGAAGACAATGCCTGGCGCTTTCTGATCCTCATCAACCTGGGTTGGGGAGCCATCAACCTGGCACCGGTGCTGCCTCTCGACGGCGGGCATGTCATGGAGAGCCTGATGCCAGGCGACGAGTTGCGGCGACGTCGAATCGCAGCTCTGATGTCGGTGCTGGTTGGCGTGGCGCTTACCTGGTTCTTCTGGAAATCGGTCGACAACATGGGCATCGCCGCCTTCCTCTTTGCCCTCTTCGCTGCGCAGAACGTCGGAGTGCTACTGGCCACAACAAGCCGCTCCACCAAACGCGACGAAGATCGCGATGCGCTTGAAAGTGCCATCGCTCAGTTGAACACCGGCGACAACTCGGCACTGCTGACGCTCGAATCTCTGGCCCGAGAATCCAGCGACCCGACCGTGCAGAAGTACTCGAAGATGCTGGTGGTTGAACGCTCGGCCACCGGAGGAAATGTGGCTCAAGCGCGGGCTCAACTCACCGAGTTGCCGGGTGCGGTGCATCCTGCGCTGTACGGCTTGGTTGCCCTTCACGAGGGCGACCCGTCGGCCATCGAACAACTCGACGACGCTATGCACAGCGAACCCAGCCCGGCCGCCGCTCACATTCTTACACTGGGCTACATCGGGGCCGGTCGAGCCAACGACGTGGTCACCCGAATCGGGTCAGGACCAGCAACGTGGCTGACCCCCTCGATCCTCGGGTCGGTGCAGCACACCTTGCACTCCCGCAACTTTGTCGATGCCGGTGTGCAGGTTGGTGAACTTCATCTGGCCACCGTGGCCGAGCCTGCGGGCAAGGCGTTCTACAACACCGCCTGCGGTTGGGCACGTAGTGGGAACTCCGAGCGAGCCATGACCCGCCTCAGCGAGGCCATCGATCGAGGCTGGAACGACCGAGCTACCCTCGATGCGGACCCCGACTTCGCTCCCTACCGGCACACGGTCGAGTACGGCGCCCTACGCGGCCGCCTCTCCTAAAACGAAATACGGTGTCTGGGGGCTGCGCGGAATGGCCGGAGGCCAATGGGCCAGCCCCTGGAATAGAGCGGTTTGTAAACTAGAAATCTGACCTATCCGCTCTATTCCCGGGAACCGTCTTCTGTTTATGATCCCTGAACCAGCTTTGCGTTAGGGGAGAAGAATGGTCGAGCTTGAACATGTTGAGGTTGCGGTCGACGGGGTGACGGCGTCGATAACGATGAATATTCCGGCCAAGCTCAATCCGTTGGGCACTGCGATGTTGAAGGAACTGGCTTTGGCGGCTCGGTTCATTGACACCCAACCCGAAGTAAAGGTGGTGATGGTTTCGGGCGCCGGACGGGTGTTCTCCGCCGGTGCCGACGTTCAAGCCTTCGGCGATGGTGCCACCACCTCCGATCCGGTGGTTGATGGCGACGCAGGCCGGCTTATGGCCGAGGCGCTCGAGCGGATGCGTGCTGTTGCGGTGGCAAAGATTCACGGCTGGTGTGTGGGTGGCGGACTAGTCGTCGCCGCTGCCTGCGATCTGCGCGTCGCCGCCGACGACGCCATGTTCAGCATCCCCGAGATCGATCTGGGTATTCCGTTGGCTTGGGGTGGCATTCCGCGACTGGTTCGAGAAATTGGCCCGGCGCTCACCAAAGAACTGGTGATGACCTGTCGTCCGTTCGACGCCGCCGAAGGCAAGGCCGCCGGCTTCCTGAACCGGGTCGTGCCCGCCGGTCAACTCGATGCCGAGGTCGACTCGCTTATCGAGACGCTGGCGTCGAAGCCTCGTTATGCGCTGTTGGCCACGAAATCACACACCAACGCGGTTACCAGCCAGATGGTCGGAACCGATCGGTCGTGGTCTGATGCCGATGGTCTGCTGGTTGGACTTCGTGACAAAGAAGGTCGCGAGAGCGCCCGTCGTTATCTTGAAGAGATGAAGTCCAAGAAACAGGGCTAGTTGGCGGCCACGCTGGCGCAGGTGGCGACTTCGGTGGAAGTGCCGTCAGCAAACACCGCCGAGATCGTGGTGTGGCCGGTTGCGCCCGATCCGATTTCGAACCGCAGCGAAGTGAATTCGACGCGGTTGTAGAATACCGGACCGCTGTTGACTCGAAGCGCAAACACGTAGGCGACCGCATCGTCGGTGGCCGGGTAGTCGACCTGAATCGCTCCGTCGAGGGCTTGTGAAACGCACCCGCCGCTGGATGTGTCGGTTGTGCGGGCGGTTCCACAGTCGACGGCAGGGCTGTAGCTGCCATCGGCGAACACGGCCGAGACATCGACGTTGACGTCCTTGCCTGGCGTCACCGCAATCTTTGTCGAGGTGCCCGCCACCCGGTCGAACCGGAGGACGCCGTTGTAGCGAAGCGCGTACACGTACTCGACTGCTCCGGGCACCGCATCCCAGGATGCCGCAACACCGATGGGGTCATGGGTGACATGACAGCCGCTCGCAGTAGGGGGTTGGGTAGCAGGAGGTTGCGTGGCGGGTGGTTGGGTGGCAGGAGGTTGCGTGGCGGGTGGCTGGGTAGCAGGAGGTTGCGTGGCGGGTGGTTGCGTGGCGGGTGGCTGGGTTGCGGGTGGCTGGGTAGCAGGAGGTTGCGTGGCCGGTGGCTGGGTTGCGGGTGGTTGCGTGGCGGGTGGTTGGGTTGCGGGTGGTTGGGTTGCGGGTGGCTGGGTAGCAGGAGGTTGGGTGGCGGGTGGTTGCGTGGCGGGTGGTTGCGTGGCGGGTGGCTGGGTAGCAGGAGGTTGCGTGGCCGGTGGTTGGGTTGCGGGTGGTTGGGTTGCGGGTGGCTGGGTAGGAGGCGGCGGTGGACCGCCAGCGCCGTCGATGCTGCAGATCGTTGAGTTCGATGTAGCGCCCCCGATAACAGTTGCCACGCGCAGCGCGGTGACCCGACCCTCCTCGCGAGGAATGAACAGCGAGGATTCTGGCGTGCGGGCAAAGCGCTCGCCGCTGTTGTTGAACCGGGTTGCATACACGTATTCGTTCGCCCCCGGCACGGCGGACCAGAAAACGAAGGCACCGGCGTCGGCATTGGTTACCGCACACACGCCCGGTGCGGCGATGCCCTGCGCATCGGCGGGCTCGGCGATAGCGACGGCCAGACCAATGGTCGCCGAGGCGATTGCCAGAAAGACGGCAAGAACCTTGTGGGAAAAGGCTCGAGACGCAGACGAGAGAGCAAACGGCGGAGTAAGCAGTTGAGTCGACATAAATCGAAGAGTACTAAAAAATATCGAAATGGCCTCATTCACCACAGCCCCAATCTTCACTTGCGCCACATTGCGACCGGGCGATGTGGCCGGATACGGGCACCAGCGTGCGGCGTTTCGTACCCGAGCGGACAGCGGTGCTAAAACTCGCCCATGTTCAACGCTCTGGTTTTGCGAAAAGAAGATGCTGACGACGGTGGCGACGCCACGTTCTCTGCCGAGATCACTCAGGTCGACGAAGCCGATCTTCCCGAAGGCGATGTCACCGTCGACGTCGAGTACTCGACCATTAACTACAAAGACGGCCTCGCCATCACCAACACGTCGCCCATCGTCCGCACGTGGCCAATGGTGCCTGGTGTGGACTTCGCCGGAACGGTCAGTGCAAGCACCAACGATTCGTTCAGCGCCGGCGACCGAGTGGTTTTGAACGGTTGGGAAGTTGGTGAGAAACACTGGGGCGGCTTGGCTCAGAAAGCACAGGTGAGCGCCGAGTGGTTGACGCCTCTCGACGACGCCATGAGCACCCGCACGGCCGCTGCTATCGGCACCGCCGGATACACCTCAATGCTCTGTGTGATGGCGCTCGAGCAGCACGACATCACCCCCGACTCGGGGCCAATCATCGTCACCGGCGCCGCAGGGGGCGTGGGCTCGACGGCGGTTGCGATCCTGTCGAAGCTTGGCTACGAAGTCATCGCCTCGACTGGCCGGCCAGAAGAATCCGACTACCTCACGGCCTTGGGCGCCTCGCAGATCATCGATCGCGAAGAGCTTTCGGGTCCTGCCCGACCCCTCAACAAGACCCGGTTTGCGGGTGGTGTCGATGCGGTCGGAAGCCACACGCTCGCCAATGTCCTGTCGATGACCCAGCCGGACGGTTGCGTCGCTGCCTGTGGCTTGGCCCAGGGCATGGATCTACCGTCGTCGGTTGCACCGTTCATTCTTCGCGGCGTCACCCTGGCTGGTATCAACTCGGTCACGGTTCCCCAGGAGAAGCGCAAGGTGGCCTGGCAGCGGCTCGCCAACGACCTCGATGCGGCCAAGCTTGAGTCGATGACCACCGAGGTATCGCTCGCCGATGTCATCGGCGTTGCCGACAATATCATCGAGGGCAAGGTTCGCGGCCGCGTCGTCGTCGACGTCAACGCATAACGATGTATGACCTCCTCGACGGACTCCGAGTCATCGAAGGTTCGGCCTTCGTAGCCGCCCCCTCTGGTGGGATGACCCTTGCCCAATTAGGTGCCGAGGTCATTCGCTTCGACACCATCGGGGGAGGTATCGACTACAAACGCTGGCCACTATCGGACTCGGGCGACTCGATCTACTGGGCAAGCCTGAACAAAGGCAAGAAGTCGGTGGCGGTCGACCTTCGATCTGACGAAGGTCGCGAGCTCCTCACCGCCATGATCGCGAAACCGGGACCCGACGGCGGTATCTTCCTTTCGAACTTCCCGGCCCGAGGCTGGATGTCCTACGACAGCCTTCGTGCCCAACGCGACGATCTCATCATGGTGAACCTTACGGGAAACCGCGACGGATCCACGGCGCTCGACTACACGGTGAATTGTGCGGTCGGGTATCCCGACGCTACCGGGCCGATCGGGTCATCGGAGCCAATCAATCATGTCCTTCCCGCGTGGGATCTCATCGCTGGCCAGCAGGCTGCGCTTGGGGTGCTCGCTGCCGAGCGTCACCGTTCTCGGACCGGCACCGGTCAACTGGTGTCGTTGTCGCTGGCCGATATTGCGCTGATGGCGGTTTCCAACCTTGGCCATGTTGCCGAGGCGCAGATCAATGACGAGCAACGACCTCGGTACGGCAACGATCTTTACGGCGCGTACGGCCACGACTTTCCCACCAGCGATGGCCGGCGGGTCATGGTGGTGGGCATCACGTCGCGACAATGGTCGAGCTTGCTTGCCTGCACCGAGACCGAGACGGCAGTGGCTCAACTCGGTGTCGACAACGGCCTCGATTTTGCGGTCGAAGGCGATCGATTCGCCGCACGCGACCGCATTACCTCGCTTCTTGAACCATGGTTCGCTGCGCACACCTTGGCCGATGCCGCCGCCAAGCTCGACGAACACGGCGTGTGTTGGGGCCCCTACCAAACCTTCCAGCAATTGGTAGCCGAGGACGAACGCTGCTCGCCGGCCAACCCAATGTTCGAGACGGTCGCACACCCGCAGCTTGGCGAATTCCTCATGAACGGTTCCACGCTCAACTTCTCGGCCCTTGACCGGGTTCCTGTGGGCCGGGCGCCGGTACTTGGTGAACATACCGATCAGGTGCTCGCCGAACTTCTCGGTCTCACCGACGCCGAGATTGGTGGTCTGCACGATCGTGGAGTGGTGAGCGGGGTCTAGCTGCAGTGGGCTCGCTGGGATCCGCCGAACTCCTGATCCTGCTGGCGTTTCCCGTCATCTTGGCGATGCCGGTGCTGGCGGTTCGCTACCTGGGGAGTTCGCTGGTGCGCGGCTCGGGAGCCGATCGAACCATTGCGGTGCCGGTAGCGGACGCGTTGGCCGGAACGCTGCCCATGGTCTGCGCCAAGACCGGCACCAAAGCGCATGGCTTGGCTGCTGAGCGCTCCGAGAGCCTCCCCGCGTACTGGTTTCTCCTGTTGTTGCTGGGCCCGGCCGGAATCCTCGCGCTCGCTGTCGTGTGGGGCGTGCGGGGACGCAGCGGCACCCAGGTCGATGTTCCGCTTAGTAGCGACGCGCTCGAAGTGATTCGCCGCACGGCCCGTTCGTCGTCGATCGCTGCGGCTGTCGCCGGGCTTTTGCTGGTGGTGTTTGTGGTGACCCTGGCGGCCGAGGACTCGCCTAAGCCAACCGGCTACTCGGCGGCAGCGTCGGCGGCGATCTCGGCGCCGCGGGAGCGAAGCTCGTACTTCAGTACCTTGCCGCTTGCGTTCAACGGCAGCGCATCGACGAACTGGAAGAACCGCGGGACCTTATAGTTGGCCATCTCTTCGCGGCACCACTTGCGAAGGTCATCTTCGGTGCTTTCGCTGTCGGTGGCGGGCACGATCCATGCCATCGCGACTTCGCCGAGTCGCTTGTCGGGCACGCCAACCACCGATGCCGCAGCCACATCGGGATGCGACGAGAGCGTGTTCTCGATTTCGGCCGGATAGGCATTGAACCCGCCAACGATGAACATGTCTTTCTTGCGGTCGGTTATATCGACGTAACCGCGCTTGTCCATGACCCCAATGTCGCCGGTATGGAGCCAGCCGTCGGCGTCGATGGCTTCGGCGGTCTGCTCGGGGTCGTCGAGATAGCCGACCATCACGTTGTAGCCCCGAATGACGATTTCGCCCGGCTCGCCCCGCTCAACTTCGTTGCCTTCGTCATCGACGATCAACACTTCGACATCGTCGATGGCCCGGCCAGATGTGGTGGCGATGGTGCGGGGGTCGTCGTCGTGGCGACACATGGTGGCCATGCCCGATGACTCGGTAAGCCCGTAGCCGGTGACCACGTTCTCGAAGCCAAGCTTCTCGCGCATCTGGGTGATCATCTCGACCGGAATCGCCGCGGCGCCGGTAACGGCAAGACGCAGGCTCGACAGATCGAAGCTGTCGAGGTCAGGGTGGTTGAGAATGGTCTGGTAGATGGCCGGAGGCCCGGGGAGCATGGTGATGCGCTCCTCGGGGATGCGGGCCATTACCGACGGAACATCGAACACTGTGTGCGGGATGATGGTGGCGCCGGTCATGAGGCAGGCCAGGATGCCGGCGTTGAACCCGAACGAATGAAAGAACGGGTTGATGATGAGGTAGCGGTCGCGTTGTTCGAGTCCAATGACATCGGCCCACGATTTGTACGCCCGGCAGATTGCCGAGTGGCGAAGCATGGCGCCTTTGGGGGCTCCGGTGGTACCCGAGGTGAACATGATGTGGCACAGGTCGTCGCCGGAAACCGCCGTGCTGCGTTCGGCGCGTATCGCGTCGTCGATGTCGTCGCCGCGATCGATGAAATCTACGAAGGCCGTAGTGCCCTCGGCAATCTCGCCCCGCATGACGATGATCTCTTCGAGATCTTCGTCGGCACCGGCGTCGCGAAGCAGCTGGACATAGTCGGTGTCGAGAAAATCGGTGACGGTAAACAGGAACCGGGCCTTGCTTCTGCTGAGAACAAACCCGGCTTCGCGGCCCTTGAACCTGGTGTTGATGGGAACAACCACGCCCCCCACCATGTGGGCGCCGAGCGCAGCGACAATCCACTCGCTGATGTTGGGGGCCCAGACGGCGATACGGTCGCCAGCCTCGAGCCCATTGTGAAGGAACGCCCGGGCCGCTTTGTTGATGTGGGCCCCAAGTTCGGCGAAGGTGAGCCGAAGATTGCCCTCGACAAGGGCTTCGTCGTCGGGCCATGTTGCAGCGGCAGATTCGACCAGCGAAGGGATCGTGGTCCAAAGATCACTCATGATGGCAAAACCCTAGTGCGGATCGCCGACAGCCGGGTTAAGCGGGCCGGTTGCCAGGTGGGTAACGCTCGGCCGCCAATCTGCGCTGGTTATGCGTGCCACTCCGCTGGGTTCCGGAGCGAGCTTGCTTCGCTTTCGGCCCGCGCCGCTTTGAGCCGCAGTTCGGTAACGATCGATCGGGTGATATCGCGAGCGGTGGTCACGAAATACATCGCCCAGGCCAGCACGCCCAGGAACTTGGCAGCGTCTTCAAGTACCAGACTGACGTCTTTGGACCCCACGCCGACCTGGTCGACCATGATCGACGCGGCAAAGGCGGCGCCCGCTGCGATGAGCATCTTGTTGTTGGTACGTCGGAGTTCGGAGCGTTCGCTCACTACCCACCACCATGTCAGCACCAGATACATCACATAGAAGCTGGCTTTCGGCACGCCGAGGCGGTTCGGGATAACGCTATGAAACTGGAACAGGTCGTCGAGCAGAAGGAGCAGCGAAAGAACGGCGCCGCCACGCAGCATCGCCGCCGCGCCTTTTCGGCCACCCAGCCAGGCCACCCAAGCTCCTGAGGCGGCGGCAACCGTTGCGGTTGTCCAAGCCAGAATTCCCAGGTTCGATACCAAGCCGGTGTACCAGGGAACGCCGCTGGCATAGGACGGATCAAGCAGCAGTTCGCGGTAGGGAATGACGTTCTGGCTCACCAGCGCCAGCAACATCACAAGCGCGACAAGCCACACCACACCGAGTGGGATAAGTGGCCGGAGCTGATCAGCTACCGGCGTGCGAGCGCGACGATCTGCCACATACTGGTGATCGGCAGTCGATGAGATTTTCTTAACGCCTGAATTTCTCATAACTTCACGGGCACACGAATACAAGCCGCTTGGGGACACCATGACCGATACTGCCGAAGAAACTCCGCCACTCTTCCCTGGGGAGATGGCGCGAAAGAACCCGGACAAGCCCGCAATCATCATGGCCGGTACCGGCGAGCAGATGACCTATGCCGAGCTCGATGCCATGGCAAACCAGCTGTCGCAGTTGTTTGCTGCCGAGGGCCTGGGTCCTGGCGACCATGTGGCCTTCTGTCTCGAAAACCGCCTTGAGTATCTGGCCATCGCATGGGGATGCCATTACGCCGGGCTCTACTACACGGCCATCAGCAGTCGTCTCCAAACTGACGAGATGGCCTACATCATCGAGAACTCCACCTCGCAGGCATTCATCACCTCGGCCTACAAGGCCGACCAGGCAGCCGAACTCGCCGAACTCATGCCCGACGTTCGGATCCGCATGGCGGTAGGCGGGGGTGTCGACGGCTACGCCGACTTCGCCGAAGAGCTCGCCAAGCATCCGGCCGAGCCGCTGCCCGACCGGGTCGAGGGTCAGGACATGCTGTACTCGTCGGGCACTACCGGACGTCCCAAGGGCATCAAGGTGCCGCTAAGTGGCGAGCCTCTTGGCAGCGCCCCGGGGCTGTTGACCCTTGCGCAATTTCTTTTTGGCGCTCGCGAGGACGCCATCTACCTATCGCCTGCACCCATGTACCACGCTGCGCCGTTGCGATTTTGTATGTCGTTTCAGCGGATGGGAGCGACGGTCGTGGCAATGCAACGCTTCGACCCTGAAGAGGCACTGAAGGCCATCGAAAAGTACAAGGTCAGTGCCAGCCAGTGGGTTCCCACCATGTTTGTTCGCATGCTTAAGCTTCCCGACGAGACTCGGGAAAAGTACGACGTCTCCAGCCTGGCTCATGCCGTGCACGCGGCGGCGCCATGTCCGATCGACGTGAAAGAGAAGATGATCAACTGGTGGGGTCCCGTGCTTCACGAGTACTACGCGGGCACCGAAGGAAACGGGCTCACCTACCTCAACTCCGAAGACTGGCTGACCCACAAGGGGTCGGTCGGTAAGCCGTTGCTTGGAGTCGTGCACATCCTCGATGACGACGGCAACGAGGTCGCAGCGGGTGAAGAAGGTGGGGTGTACTTCTCGGGCGGTGGCGGTTTCGAGTATCACGGCGATGAAGAGAAAACCAAGGATTCACGGATGGGCGAGATGTCGACCCTGGGCGACGTTGGCAAGGTCGACGAGGACGGCTTTTTGTACCTCACCGACCGCAAGGCGTACATGATTATCTCGGGCGGCGTGAACATCTACCCGCAGGAAGCGGAGAACGCTCTCACTATGCACCCCAAGGTCTTCGACGTGGCCGTTATCGGTGTTCCCAACGACGACTTTGGCGAAGAGGTCAAAGCAGTGGTGCAGCCGGTCGACATGGCCGAAGCTGGTCCCGAACTCGAGCGCGAGCTCATTGCCTTTTGTCGCGAGCAACTCGCCGACGTGAAGTGCCCGCGTTCGGTGGATTTCCGAGAGGAGCTTCCGCGTCATCCAACCGGCAAGCTGTATAAGCGCCTGTTGAAAGACGAATATTGGAGTGCGGCGGGACGAACGATCTAGCTGGTCTGGCTCAGCACCAGAACCATCGGTGCTGGGGCCGTTCCCTCATCTTCGTTGGAGTCCTTGTTGCTTCCGCCGAACATCGCAGTAAGGGCGATGATGGCCACAACGACGGCGGCTAGCAGCGCCACCAATCCTGACATTCTGGGCAACCACCGGCGTCCGGTTGCCGAGGCCTTGTCGTCGGTTGCCTCGTCGTTCTTGCTGGCTGCTTTCGCGGCCTTCTTTTTCCCTTTGCCGCTGATGAGAGGGGTCGGTGCGGGGCCAAAGGATCGGTTCACCGATACCCAGAAATCTTGCCCATGTCGGGCAGGTCGATAGCTGGCGATGAGTTCGTCGGGGTAAGCGTTGTCGTCGTTGACGAGCGGTTCGAGGAGTTCCCGGGCGTCGGCAACCATTCGCGCAAATGGCTTGGGATCGGTTCTGAGCATCGCTGCTGCAGTGTCCTCGTCGACCATCTCGCCGGCAACCATCGAGATTGCCGCAACGTCATCGAGTGGCATCTCGAGTAGCGCGACGGCAACGTCCGAATCGTCTTCGTCGGGGGAGTGCTTGTCGGAAAGGTCGGCTCGTGCAGCTTCGCAGATACCGAACACTCGGCCGAAGAGCCAGGTACCAAAGGGCGGTTCGTCAATCTCGGATCGCAGTGGTCCGAGCGCGTCCAGGTAGACCTCTTCGAGAATGTTGTCCATCATCTCGGTCGATCCGAAGCTGTTAAAGACGAATCGGCGAAGGTGCGCGTCGTGGAGCTGGAGAAGCGAGACATAGGCGGTGTGGTCGCCGTCGCGGCTTTTGGCGATGAGGTCAGCTTCGTTCGATGCTCCAACGAGCACCGACCATTCGCCTTCTGACGCAAGAGAAGAATTCATGAAGCTGGTATCGGCGCACTGGTGGGGGAGTCTTTACTAGTTCTCGGGGCACTGCTTCAGTTTTACTTTCGGAGGCCGAAACACGGGTGGTGAGAACTTTCGAACAGGTGCACTTTTTCCCGCGTGACGACACGCTGCCCGGCCGCCTACCGTTTCGAACGCTGCGGTACTTCAATGCGTCGGCTCGGAACCTCGTTGGGGTGAACACCGTGCCGGCAGAACAAGCCGAACCGAAACCATTGCCGACCCGATGGCCCGTGCGGGCGTTTGAACTTTGGGGCCGAACCGCTCGGCTCAGCGCCACGGATCAACAGGTGGCCAACTGCGCAGTCGCCGTACTCGACCGCGTCGTTCCCGAGCTTGTCGTGAGTAGGCCGTTGCGAGAAGCCTCGGAGCTTCTGGTGTCGGGGGCAGATGAGTCATTCACCACGTTGGTGATGCATGACTCGATGACCGAGTTGTTGCGGCAACTTCCGCCCGGCGGTCAGGTGGCCATCGAGGATCGTTTCGTGCTCGTTAGCGAGCTCCCGGGTTCTCCAACCGGTTTGCGGTCGCTCGCTGAGCGATGCCTTTTGTTGGTCGACAACATTACGCCCGTGGCCCTCGAGGGATGGCCCGAGGCCGTGCGAACCGACCCCTTGGTGCCCATATTGGGGTCTTCGACCGTCTCCGCTGAATAGTCGCGACTTTCCTGCCTTGCTAAGCGTCTACAACATGTACGAGGCGCTCGGCGCTGAAGAGAAATTCAGCCATCGGTGGTTCGTACTCCCGGAAGTAGTTCGCAAAGTTCCCCCCACTTTTCGAGGTTCCCTCACCTGCATCTCCGGGAATTCCCCCCAAAAAACGCTATGGCACCGATTCTCCCGCCGAATCGGTGCCATACGCTTTTTTGTAGCAGTGCTTCTGAAACAGTGCGATTTGGAGAGCTATTCCTGCTCGGTCTCAGCCGACTCGGCAGCCTCAGCAGCTTCCTCGGCCGGGGCATCTTCGGCGTGATCGTCAGCGGCCGCAGCAGCACCAGCCTCGGCGGTGGCTTCTTCTTTGGCCTCTTCGGCTTCTTCAGCTTGTTCGGCCTCTTCGTCTTGGTCTGCGGCCTCATCTTTGTCGGCCTCATCCTTGGAGGCCTTTGGTGGAGCGGCCAGCGGGTCGGCCTTGACGGCGGCCAGCGCGGCCACGGCGTCGCGGTAGGCGGTCTCGGCGGCGGCCTTATCCTCGGCAGAGGCATTCGAGTCACTGTTGAGCTTTGACACAGCAGCAGCGGCATCCTTCTTGGCTCGTTCGGCCTTGGCGATTGCCTTTGCTGCCTTGTTCTCCTGGGCGGTGGCCTTCAGGTGCTGGTTGAACAGCTCCAAGGAAATCAGCGTTTCTTCATCGAGTGCACTTTGATCGCTCACGCCGCCCATCATTGCACTCACCAAACCGTCGATCACTACTCGCGCCGGGGAATCTGCAGCCAGTAGTGTCGGGCCGTGACCGACACCTTTCCGCGCCAAAATGCCCGAACCCGACGCTTTACCTGCGGTGCCCCTCGCAACTTCTCGATCGCCACCGACGGCTCGGTGGTGCTGTTTCTTCGGTCGACGTCGGGCGACGATGGCGTCAACTCGTTATGGGCGCTCGATACCGAGTCCGGCGCCGAACGACTGGTGGTCGACGCCCGTCTTCTCGGCGATGCCGAGGACCAGCTTACCGATGCCGAGAAGGCGCGTCGTGAACGAGCCCGCGAAGCCGGTGGGGGCATCGTCAGCTATCAGGCGACCGCCGATGCATCGAAGGCCTGCTTTGTGTTGGCGGGCCGGCTCTACGTTGCCGACATCGGCACCGGCGAAGCCGTGCAGCTCGAAACACCCGGAAACGCGTTCGACCCCCAGTTCGACGCGAACGGCCACAACGTGGCGTACGTGTCGGGGGCGACCCTTCGGGTATCGGGGCCCGATGGCGACCGACTGGTCATAAGCGACGACGGATCCGACGAGCCCGACCCGGCAAGTCTGATTTCGTGGGGCTCGGCCGAGTTTGTGGCCGCCGAAGAGATGGGCCGAGGTCATGGCTACTGGTGGTGTTCCGATGCGCAGCGGCTTCTGGTGGCCCGAGTCGATGCCAATCCAATCAACGAGTGGCATATCGCTGCGCCGGTAGATCCAGCTGCCGAACCTCGGTCGATTCGGTACCCACAGGCAGGCACCGACAATGCCATCGTCGACCTTGCCATCATCGGCCTCGACGGGAACCGCGTCGATGTCGACTGGCGATCCGGTGGCCCGGCGAACTTCTCGGGCGAAGCCCAATGGGAATACCTGGCGTCGGCAGCTTGGGGCTCACGCGAGAATCCGTGGCTCGTGGTGCAGTCGCGCGATCAGCAAACATTGGCAGTGCTCGAGGTAGACCCGGCCACAGGCAACACCACCGAACTTCACCGACAAAGCGACGAGGTCTGGGTCGAGCTGATGAGCGGCGTTCCACGCTGGGCGGACGACAAGCTGCTCACGATGACCACCACTTCCGCCACTAGCGACACCACCGATACCGTGACGCTTGCGCTCGATGGCGAGCCGTTTGGCCCAGCGGGTCTTCAGGTGCGCCGAGTACTGGGCGCTACCGCTGACGATGTGGTGGTGGCCGGTGGCTACGACGCAACCGAGATTCAGCTCTTCCGCATTGGTTTCGACGGCGCGGTTACGGCGCTCACCGATGAGCCGGGCGTACATAGCGGGGTGATAGGACGCGGCGGGTCGGTCATCATCTCGGCAACCATGAGTCAGCCGGGCTCCACGGCAACCTTTCAGCCCTCTACTGGTGACGAGGCCATCGTTATCGAGTCTCATCGCGAGACGCCGGTGCTTCAGCCGGTTGTGTCGTTCCATCAGCTCACCGACCGGGCAATCAACACGGCGGTGCTTCTTCCCGAGGGTCAGCACGAGCCGGGTTCGCTTCCCGTGCTGCTCGACCCCTATGGAGGCCCGCACGCGCTGCG
Organism: uncultured Acidimicrobiales bacterium; assembly: GCA_938023735.1. Taxonomy (GTDB): domain Bacteria; phylum Actinomycetota; class Acidimicrobiia; order Acidimicrobiales; family SHLQ01; genus CALLQB01. Next base: position 14,708 of record CALJDK010000041.1, on the reverse strand, counting down.
TGTGCAGAAGGCGCAGTCGGCCATGTATGCGTCGCAATGGTTTGCCGATCAGGGGTTTGCCGTCATCGTTGCCGATGGTCGGGGCACCCCGGGCCGAGGTCCTGCGTGGGAGCGCGAGGTGTACGGCAACCTCGCCGACCCGGTACTCGACGATCAGGTGGCCGTGCTTCATGCGGTTGCCGACGAGTACCCGCAGCTCGACCTGAGTCGAGTCGCGATCCGTGGGTGGTCCTTTGGCGGGTACCTGGCGGCTCTGGCGGTGCTGAAGCGGCCCGATGTCTTTCATGCGGCCGTTGCCGGGGCGCCGGTGACCGAGTGGCGGCTGTACGACACGCACTACACCGAGCGTTATCTCGGGCATCCCACCACCAGCGCCGAGGCATACGACATCAGCTCGCTGCTGCCGCTGGCCCCGAAGCTCACCAAGCCGCTCCTACTCATCCATGGTCTGGCCGACGACAATGTGGTGGCGGCTCATACCCTGCAGTTATCCCGAGCGTTGCTCGAGTCGGGGCGAAGCCATCAGGTGCTACCGCTTTCGGGTGTCACTCATATGACGCCGCAGGAAGAGGTCGCCGAGAACCTCCTGCTGTTGCAGGTCGAGTTCCTCCGAGAGGCGCTTACCCACTAGCCAGCGAGGCCCGTTGCAAGCGAGCTAGCGCTGCTGCGCAACCACGGTGATTTCGGTGGCCTTCAGCGATGCCCAGCAGTTGGTACCACGGGTGAGGCCAAGGTCGGCGACGGCGCCCGGGGTCACCATCGCCGCAGACTCCACCGGTCCCCGAAGCGCCACGCGCACCCGCCCACCCAGATCTGTGAAGTCAGCGATTTCGGCGGGCCAAACGTTTCGGGCACTTCCCTGCGGCTTGGTCTGATGCAGCGTGATGGCGCTCGGCGAGAAGGTGAGATGCACCGGACCACTGGCCGATGTTGCGGTGATGAGCTTGGCGCCAGTAGCCAACGTGACTTCGGTGCCGTGGGCCGATCCGGCGATGAGGTTTGTGCCTAACAGATCGGCGGCAAACGATGTGGTGGGAGACGACGCCACTTGGTCGGGCGTGCCGTGCTGGGTCACGTTGCCGTCATCAAGCACCACCAGTTGATGACTCAGAACCCGGGCTTCGATGGGATCGTGGGTCACCATCACCGTGGCTGTTTCGGGTGGGGTGTTGTCGATGAGCGCCTGTTGTAGATGTGCTCGGGTTTCCACGTCGACCGCAGCAAAGGGTTCGTCGAGCAGCAGAATCGCCGGCGAGGGGGCTAGGGCTCGGGCCAGGGCAACGCGTGCTCGTTGGCCTCCCGACAGGCTCGTGGGGTTCCGACCGGATAGGGCGCCAAGATCAAACGCGTCGAGGAGGTGAGTGGTAACACGCTTGATCTCGGCTCGGGTGGTGCCGCGCGCTTCGAGACCGAAGGCCACGTTTTGTTCGACGGAGAGATGGTCGAACAGGCGGTGGTCTTGGAAAACCAGGCTCACCGACCGTTCTCTTGGGGGAAGGAAGAACCGCTTCGACGGCTCACCCGGTCCCGTCGAATCATAGGCACGGCCAGCGACGGTGAGTTCGCCCCTCCGTAGTGCTTCGAGGCCAGCAATGAGCCGCAGCACGCTGCTCTTGCCCGACCCGTTTGGCCCAATGAGCGTTGCCCGCTCGCCAGCGTTCGCTGTGAGGTTGATATCGAGGGTGAACGGGTCGGCAGTATCGCTGGCAGTAGCGCCTACCGTGCACAACCCGGAGAGTTCGAGGCTCATCGTGGTAACCACCGGTTACGGGTGATGAGCAGCACACCCAACGACACCGCGATCAGAACCAGACTTAGGGCAATCGCTGCGTCGGGGTCGCTTTCGAGTGCCAGGAAGATCTCGAGCGGGAGGGTTCGGGTTGTTCCGGCCCGGTTGCCGGCGAAGGTGATGGTGGCTCCGAATTCGCCGAGCGCTCGGGCCCAGGCCAATGCCAGGCCGGCCACCATCGAACCCTTTACCTGGGGAAGGGTGATGTGGCGCATGATGAAGGCGGGCGATGCGCCCAGCGTGGAAGCGGCCTCTTCGATGTCGGCATCGGCCTCTCGCAGCGCCGCTTCGACCGTGGTGACAAAGAAGGGGAGCGCAACGAAGGTGGCCGCCAATACCGCAGCTGCAGTTGTACCGAGCAGCGTGATGCCGAACCACCGGTCGAGCGCTGCGCCGACAAAGCCACGTCGACCAAGGGCAAACAACAGCGCGGTGCCGCCAACGACCGGAGGCAGCACCATGGGCAGCAGCACAAGCGCTCGAACCAACCGCTGGCCCCGGATGTCTCCGCGGGCAAGGAGCCAGGCCAAGGGAAACCCGAACAGTGTGACGAGCACAAGAGCAGCACCGCTGACGATGAGCGACAAACGCAGGGCGGTGAGCGCTGACGGACTGGTGAGTAACGTCCACATTCGCCCCCAGGGCGCCCGTTCGAGCAGCCCGACCAGCGGAAGAAGGAGCAGTGCGAGCGCAATGATGGCGCCGATGGTGACGATTCGGGGCGGGCTAGTGATCGGCGCGTTGCTGCTCATCGGGGAAGGAACCCCCATTCGGCAAGAAGTTCTTGGCCGCGTGCAGACAGAACGAAATCGATGAAGTCGATTGCTGCTTGCGGGTTTTGAGAGGCCTCGAGCACCGCGATGGGATACTCGTTGACAAAGGTCTCAATACCATCGACGGCAACGATCTGAACATCGCTGGCCAGCGCATCGGTGAGGTACACGAATCCCGCGTCGACCTCGCCAGCCTCGACCTTGGCCAACACCGACCGCACGTTGGTTTCCTCGGTGGCGGGTTCGACCGGAAGACTAAGCATCTGCTGGGCGTTCTCGGCCAAGCGACCACAGGGAACCTGGGGCGAACACTGCGCGATCGACACCTCGCCGAGTCGCTGACCGAGGGCGGTCAGGCCGGCTGACGCAAGGGTGTCGGCCAGCCCGGCCGGATCATCAGACGGCGTAACCAGCGCCAGGTGGTTTCGGGTAAATACCTGCGGTCCCTGAACCAGATTCGATGCCACGACTCGGTCCATCGTGAGCTGGTCGGCCGAGGCAAACAGGTCGGGCTGGGTGCCTTCGATGATTCCGGTGGCCAGTGTGGCGCTGCCCGCAACATTCAGCTCGATCACCAGGTCGCCTCGGTTGGCGCCAGGCTCATTCGAGAACTCTTCGATGAGTTGTTCGAAGGCCGGCTGCAGTGAACTGGCAGCGTCGATGCGCAACGTCGGCGCGCGATCGCCGCACCCAGCGAGCAAGAATGCGCCGAGACCAAGACCGACGGTAATGCCGAGCCAGGAAGGAAGGGGGATAGCGCGAGATCTCCGCCGCGGCCACGTCAACGGTCGGGTCGCTCGATGATGACATTGGTGGCCTTCACCGCAGCCACGGCAACCACCCCTACCTCAAGGCCGAGGTCGCGTACGGCCTCGCTGGAGATGAGCGACACGATCCGGTTGGGGCCAGCCTGAAGCTCGACTTGAGCCATGACGGTGTCGGTGGTGACTCGGGTGACCAACCCAACGAAGCGATTGCGGGCCGACAACTCGGCTCCGGAGTCGTCGGCGCCTTCCTCGGCTCGGGCCACGGCGAATCGAGCTAACTCATGTCCGGCGATACGACGTTGCCCACCGGCTGTTCGGGTGGTGCGTAAGGCCCCGTCGTCGGCCCAGCGGCGCAGGGTATCCACACCAACGCCCAATAGGGTGGCCGCTTCTCCTAGTCGAAACTCTTGCATTAGGAGAGTTTTGAGCAAAATACCTTGCAAATGCAAGTTAGGTTGGAAACGGTAAAGGGCCCCGACCGAAGCCGGGGCCCTCGAGGTGACGTCCCGAGAAACTCGGGATGAGTCGCCTAGATCTTCTTCTTCTTCTCACATTGCTGTGGCTTGCGGTCTTTCTGCTTGCCGCCGTCGCAGATGTCCTTGCCGGCTCCACCGATGAGCGCATCGACTCCAGAGCCTCCGCAAAGGCGATCCTTGCCGCCGGCGCCGTTGAGAATGTCGTTACCGTTGAGGCCCACGATGACGTCTGCGCCTGCGGTGCCGACGATCTTATCGACGCCGCTCGTGCCAAAGATCGTGGCTGGCTTGCCAGCGCACTTGACGTCCTTGGCCGGACCGGTCTTTCCAACAACCGACTTGATCCACTTGCTGTTCGTCGGCGAGGTGACGTTGAAGTAGAAGTGAACAAAGTCGCCTGCCGCGTCGTTACAGACAGGCGAACCGAAGCTGGCGGTGAAAATGTACTGACGGCTCGCAAGGCCTAGGAGTACCGGTTTGCCCTTTTGGTTGGTGATGATGGGGGCGCCAGGGTCGTCACAGGACTTCACGTGATTTGATTCGGCTCCGGTGCTGAGGATGAAGTCGGCCAATGGTGCGCCTGACGGGTTGAGCCCAACTTTTCCGAAGATGTCAAGAACATGAGCTCGGCTGCCGAACGAAACCTTGCCCTGTCGGAGCGTTCCGCCATCGCTGCCGCGGGTGACGGTGGGTCCGTACCCTTGAAGGCTTCCGCTCTTTCCGGCCGCAGAGAGGTTGTTTGCGCCAAGGATGGCGGGACGACGAGTCGACGCCTTGTTGAGTTTATACAGCGCCATCTCGTAGGCGTAGCTACCCCAGGCGGCATCGTCGGCATTCGGATGCTTGACGGCCTGCACGGCGGCACGGTTTTCGAAGTCAAACTTGACGGGCTTGGACACGTTGGTTGCGCCCAGAGTCACAAGGGTGCGCTCGCCGGTAGGAGTATCGGCGCAGCCTGAGCTACCCAGAACCCAAGTCGGACTGATAAGGACGCCGTGGCATTCCAGAATGGGTTGGTTCGACCCATTAAAGACAGTGATAAGTGCCATGTGGTTGGCGGTTCCTGGCTTCACTGCCTTTGTTGCGCCAGTGATTTGTGCGGTGTCGCCCGGTGCATCGGACGTATCGCCCGATGCTGGTGCACTGTCGATGAACAAGGCCGCCGTCATTACGAGGAGGAACGCCGAGGCGATGACTCCTAGCTTGCGGAGCATTGTCGCCCTCGAAAGGGCTGCAGCCGGCGTATTCATGGTGTGGTTCCCTCACTCGAACTTCGCGCAAGTTCGTCTGGTGATGCCTTCAACGAGGCTGCCCTTCGCTCCTGCCGCGGAGGGCTTGACCAGTGAATCACCAGCACACAGAGTAGTCAAGCTGTGGACGCACAGTGAGAACAGGGGTTTCGGTTATCCGGGCAAGTCGGCGATGATCTTGGTGACCGGCACTGCTTCGGCCAGCACGCCCAGGCCGACCAGTGTGGCCATGGCGTCATCGATCACGATCGGGTCGATCGCTTCGCCACCTGCCCACGAGGTCACCGAGAACCAGTCGGCCGCTATTGCCGGGTCGAGGTGGTGATGTTTCGACACCGCCGACGCGGCCTCGGTGACGGGAAGCCCTTCGAAGGTTTTGGCCCAGGTCGCCGCAACATCGAGCACCGCTTTCACTTCATCAGCTCGCTCGGCAAGAACGTCGTCTCGAACCGCGATGGCAAACGACGGCCACGGCGTGGGCTGCACATCGGCGCAGATGAAATCGCCGGCGGTTACCAACGGTGAGGTCATGAACCGGTCCCACAGAAACACGTCGGCGTCTCCTGCGAGCAGCGCCGTTCGCGCGCCATCAAGGGTGCCGACGATCACGAAGGACTCTTCGGGATGCAAGGTGAGTCCGAGTCGGTCGGCGAGTACGTAGGCCATCAGGTTCGAACCCGACCCGAAGCGTGAGATAGCGAATCGATGGTCGGCGGTGATGTCGGTCTCGTGGTCGATTGCTCCCGCAGCGGCGGTGTGCACACCCCACTGAAGAGGCGATGTGGTGTAGAGCCTGACGATCTTCGACGGGTTGCCTTCAGCGATGGCCTTGATCGTGCCGTCGGTGAGGGCCACGGCGATATCGAGCTCGCCGGCTTGAAGCGCCGCCATCATCTGCCCGGTTCCGCTTTTCTGGTCGCGCCAATCAAGGTCGGTACCGACCCGATGAAACGAACCCGTTGCGTTGGCCAGATGCCACGGCAGGTTGAAGTGTTCAGGAACGCCGCCCACGACAAGTGATTTCACGCTTCGGAGTGTAGAAGAGCTGCTCTCCGGCTTACTGGTCCGGCTACAGAGACTGCTAGATCCGCTTGCTGGGTGTTCCGATTAGTAGCGGTGGTGCGGCGGTGATGAGCGAGAACGCCAACAGGGTGTAGAGCAGGTCGGCGCTACCTCGGAAGGTGAGGTGCGAGTCGATCAACATAAGAAACATGGTGGCGAAGAATCCAACAAATGCGCCAGTGGCCGCGGCGGCAACCCAAGGATTCGGATGGCGAATCACCCGCCACGTGCTGCGCAGCGACGCTATCTGAAACGCTACGACTGCCGCGAGCAGGAACACTCCGCCAATCCACAACATGGCCAGATAGCCACTCTCTAAAAAGACGGTGCCGGTGATGTTGTTCCCGTCGAACTTTGCGGTTTCGGGCCGAACGCTCCAGAACCAGTTGTCGTCGGCTGCCAGCTCGGGCAGGAAGTGGGTTCGGAGGTTTGCGACCCGATCGGCCCAGCTCCGCGGAAGCTCGTTAAACCCGTTGAACTCTTCGATACGCTTGTTGATGACCGGCCAGAGCGGCACCACGGCCGCCGCGCCGACAAGGGGGAAGAGTCCGAGATAGCGGGCCCGTCGAACGGCGACCAAGCCAATCACCACGGCGCAGAAGATGGCGATGAGGGTCGACATCTGCCCGGTCGACAAGCAGGCCAGGAAGATGATGCCAGCGATGCCCGTGATTGCCGCGGTGTTGCGGCGACCTTTGGGGTTTGCCCAGATGGCCTCTTGGCGGCGCGCCAGCGTGCGGAACAGCAACGACAGCGACACCGCAAGCAGCATGGAGAGGTACATGCCGAGCAAGATGGCGTTGCCGATGGTGGATGTGGTCTTGCCGATAAAGAAGTGTTCGGTGATCTCCCAACCGAATGATAGAAACAGGTCGTTTACCCGCTGGGTCGCGGCGGTCTGAACGAGGGCGACCAGCGACACCACCGTGCCAACTCCACAGATGGTGAGCAGCGCGATGCGAAGATGCTCGAAGCTTCGAACCGAGCAGCGCATGAGTACATACAGCCCGAAGTACTTGGGAAAGACCATCAATTGGCCGATGCCTTCGGTGCTGATGGAGCGGCCGCGGCTGACCATGAGAAGCGCTGGAACGACCGAACCGGTGAACGCCACCACGGTGAAGGCAAGGTCAACCGCATGCGGCTTGATCTTCACTCCCCAGCCACAAAGATGCGCCGCGAGTGCTCGCAAGCCAACGCCGGCAATGCTGGCAAAGATCACCGCTTCGTGAACGCGGAATCCGGGAACGATGTAGCCCCGTTCCTGCGCGGCGAGTAGTGGGGTGACGGTGAGAATCGAGATCACGCCGATCATGGGCACTCGGGCAACCGCAACTACGTAGGCCAGAGCGAGAAGGCCGACGAGAGCGAAGAGCTCACCGTATGCCGTGGCGAGTCCAAGCAGGACCGCAGCCGCAACGAGCGCAGCCAAAAGCGCCGCAGCGCCCCCGTCGTTGCCGACACCAGCGCCGCCAAGAGGGGGAGAACCGCCAGAAGAGCCTGGGGAGACAGAGCCAGGAGAGGCCGAGCCAGGAGAGACCGAGTCGGCAGAGCTGGAGGGACCGGAGGGGTTGGGGCTGGAAGGATTGGTGGGGGAGAGCGACGCCGTCATTGCTGGAGTTCGTTGCTCCGGGCCGGGGTTGTGCGGCGCAGCAGCACCAGCGCCGCAGCGGCAAGTACCAATCCGCCGAACAGGCCAATTGCCGCCGTGCGAAGCGGACGAGGTTCTACCGGTGAATCGGTAACCCACGATGCCGCAGTCGGCTCGGCAATGATTACCGGCTGTTCGGGCTGCAGCTTGTTCCAGACCTCAACCAGAATCTCCATCTCGGTGACGACCCGGTCGTATTGGATGCCGATACGTTCTTGAGCGTCGATATCGCCGGCGGTCACGGCCTCGGCCAGGCGGGCCCGGATGTCGTTGCGTTCGGCCTCGAGCTTTTCAAGTTCGGCCTTGTTGTCGACCAGGCCAGGAACTTCGCGTTCGGGAGCGACCGATCGAAGATAGGCATCGACGTACTCCTGAACCAGCTTCAACGCGACGTCAGGGTCTTGGTCGAGAATGTGGAACCGAAGCACGGTGCTGTCGTCGTTTACGCCGATGCTCACATTGTCGATGCTGAGTTTGTCGACCACCTGTTGGGCGGTCATGCCGTTGGCTTCGCCAACCTCAACCGCAAGGGCTCGGGCGTTGGCTTTCAATTCCTGGGATGCCAAGAGGCGATCGGTTACCGCAAACTCTGGGCTCTCTACCCGGTGGTAGGCGTCGGCTTCGGCGCGATACATCTCGGGGCGCATCGAGGCGACAACAAACCCGACCAGCGGCGGTAGGAGAACCAGCACGCAAAGCAGAGCTGCGATCGACCGTTTGGGGAGTCGCCAAGCGCTGGCGGATTCGGTCATAGACCCGAGAGTACTTTCTCCGCGAGTCCTGTGAGGGAAGAGGGGCCAAATGGACTAGCTGAGCGCTTCTCGTGCTGTTGTTGCTGCGGCGAGGTCGGCTTGGGCTGCGGCCAGCTGATCACGGCTTTCCTGCACCAACTCTGGCTTGGCGTTCTTGACATAACCCTCGTTGCTCAGGCGGCCTTCGAGGTTCTTGATGGTGCCCTCGAGATCGGCGATGACGCCGTCGAGTCGCCCGGCCTCGGCATCGAGATCAACCTCTTCAACCAGGTCCGACACGATCACTTGCGAGCCTTCAAACGCAATGGCGCTCGATACCTGTGGGAGTTCGTCATCCGAACTGTAGACGTCGCCGACCACCGCAAGGGTCTCGATCATTCCGCCCGCAGCGTCGATGAGCTCCTGCACCTTGGCATCGACATGCACCGTGATTTGTTGTTTTGGTTTTACCGCACGCTGCGAACGCAACCGGCGAATCTCGGTAGCAAGTTCGTGAGCACGGTCGAATGTCTTGGCCGCACTGGCGTCGATGAGCGATTCGTCGAGCACTGGCCACGGAGCGTTAACCAGCAGCTCGAGCGAGGAGCGATCGCCAAGATCCAGTCCGGCAACCTCGCCACCTCGCGCCGCGACCACATTGGCCCAGAGCGCCTCGGTAACAAAGGGACAGACCGGGTGCATGAGTCGCAGCACGGCGTCGAGCACCGCACCCAGCACCACTTGCTGGCTTGGGGTGTCGCGCACGGTTGGCTTGATGGCTTCGAGGTAGTTATCGCAGAAGTCATCCCATACGAAGTGGTAGAGCGTGTCGGCGTACACGTTGAACTGGTAGTTGGCGAGCGCCTTGTCAATCGTGGCCGTGGTCTCGGCAAGCCGAGAGACAATCCACTGGTCGACAAAGGCGGTTGTGTTCATGGCAACGGGGTCCGACGGTGTGGTGGTTTCATCAAGCTGAATGCTGCCCAACGCAAACCGGGTTGCGTTCCAGACCTTGTTGGCGAAGTTCCGACCCACATCGAACTTGGGTGAGGTGTTGCGGGCCAGCGGCTGATCGTCCGATGGTTCGACCTGGCCGGTCGCCACGCCGTACATACTCACCATGGTCTTGCCGTCGCCGCCGGGCGACTGCTGAATCGGAGCTGCGACGGTGTGGCCCGCAGGCGTCGTGATGAACTCGGGCGTAAACACCTCTTCGGTGTGCGGGCAGATCGTGTCGACCGGCATTCGCAGGTCCTGCGTGTCGGTCGTCATCTGGGTCAGGCTGAACCGCATTGCATCGGCGCCGTGCGTGTGGATGATGTCGCGCGGGTCCACACCGTTGCCCAGGCTCTTCGACATCTTCTGACCGTGCCCGTCCTGGATCATGGCGTGAATGAACACGTCGTCAAAGGGCAGCTGGCCATCCATGAAGTAGCGGTTGAACATCACCATACGGCTCACCCACAGCGTGATGATTTCGCGGGCGGTGGTGAGCAGCGATGTGGGGTTGAAGGAGTTGAGAAGGCCAACGGTTTCGGGGAAGTCCTCGGGCCACGGCCAACCCATGGTCGACATGGGCCAGAGGCCCGACGAGAACCAGGTGTCAAGAACATCGGGGTCGCGCACATAGCCATCGGATTCGAGCGCAGCGATGAGCTGCTGTTCGTCCATCGCCGTGTCGGAGCGTTCGAGGCGCTGTAGCGAGCTGCCGGGCGGCACGCACACGCTCTCTTCGATTTCGTCGGTGGTAACCAGCCGGGCCAGGTGGGCGGCTCCCGCGGCAACCCACGCACTTTCGACTGGCTGGGCCGAGTCGACATTGGCGTTGGTGAGCGCAGCGACGACCTCGGGGGTCGCGTCGGCCATCGCCACGGTGCGGTTCCAGACCGGAATCTGATGGCCCCACCAGAGCTGGCGGCTGATGCACCAGTCGCGAATGTTCTCGTGCCACGAGTGAAACGTGCGGGCGTACCGGGGCGGGTAGAACCGGAGACCACCGTCGCCTTCAGCGTCGGCAGGACCGGTGACGCCTTCGGGAACCTCTCCGGCCTGATCGGTCACCTGCGAGCGGATTGCGGCGCCACGGAGTTTGTCGTCGGTGACCGCCACGTACCACTGGTCGGATAACCACGGCTCGATCGGCACATGACTTCGGTAGCTGTGGCCGACCGAGTGGCTGTAGTCGATGACCTTGTCGAGTAGGCCGTTGGTGTCGAACCATTCCACGATCGCTGCCCGGGCGTCCTCTCGGCTCATGCCGATGAACTGCTGCGATTCCGGGCTGGGGTCATCCCAGCCGTACTTGTCGGTGATGCCACCGTCGGGACCCATCACGTTGATAACGGGCAGGTCGTGACGCAGCCCGATCTCCCAGTCGTTGGGGTCATGTGCCGGCGTGACCTTCAGGAAACCACTAGCGATCTTTGCTTTGGTGTCGCCCTCGGGGTCGGCCATCACGACATAGTCGTCCTCGACGATGGGGATGGTGCGGCCAACGATGGGCAGCAGCACATCTTTGCCTCGCACGGCTTCGGCCAGCGGGTCGTTGGGGTTCACGGCAACGGCGGTATCGCCAAGCATGGTTTCAGGCCGGGTTGTTGCCACGGTCACGTGACCTGAACCATCGGCCAGCGGATAGTTGAGGTACCACATATGGCCCTCGACCTCTTCCATCTCGACCTCGTCGTCTGACAGCGCGGTGCGGGTCACAGGATCCCAGTTGACCAGGCGCTTACCCCGGTAAATCAGGCCGTCTTGGAACAAAAGGAAGAAGGCGTGGCGCACGGCGGTGGCGCAAACGTCGTCCATCGTGAACCGGGTGCGGTCGAAATCGCAGCTTGCTCCCATCGCCTTCAGCTGTTCGAGGATGACCTCCTCGTATTCGTCCTTCCACTCCTGGGTCTTTTCGATGAAGGCGTCGCGGCCCATGTCGAGTCGTTTGATGCCTTGGGAGAGGAGTCGCTTCTCCACCACGGTTTGGGTGGCGATGCCAGCGTGGTCGGTGCCTGGCATCCACAGCGTGCGATCGCCCCGCATGCGGTGGTATCGGGTCAGAACATCCTGCAAGGTGTTGTTGAGCGCATGCCCGAGGTGCAACGCCGCCGTGACGTTGGGTGGCGGGATGACGATGCTGTAGGTGGGGTCGTCGGGGTTGGTGGTTGGCTCGACGGCAAAGGCGTTGGCGGTTTCCCAGCGAGTCCGCACATCGGTCTCAGTGTCGGCCGGCGAGTACATCTTGGCCAGCTCGGTTGGTGCGGAAACCGAGGATGACGAGGATGACGGAGACGAAGCGGGGGACGGTGACGGGGGTGACGCGGGAGAACTCATTGCCTTGCAGGCTAAAGCACAACCGTCTCGTGGCGGCGAACCAGCGGGTGGTGGTTGTCGGTGCTCTAGGAGCTGGCTTGACCGCTTTGTTGTACGACGATGTTGCCGCCGCTCTTCCGAGCGTGATCGAGGCCGGCCCGTGCTCGGGCCAGGAGTGCGATGGTCGACGGGGCGCCGGTGGATCCGATCACCCCTGCGCTTACGGTGACGTCGGGCAGGTCGCGACCTCTCCGTTGCGCCACAGCGGCCCGCACCAGCTCGATTCGTTCGACGGCGTCGGCAAAACCTGCGGCTGAAGAGTTTTCGGCGGTGTTGCCGCCGGGCAGGTCGATAGCGAGCAGGAAATCGCCGTCGGGTCGGGTGCCGATGGACGAGCCGGGTGGGAGAAGGCTGAGGAGCAGGCTGGCGAGCCAGCGTTGGTACCCCCTCGTCACCTCGGAACCGTGCTCAGCGTCAAGACGGGTGAGGTTGTCGATGCTGAGCCAACCGACCGCTTGAGGTCGATTGTCGGCCAGTGCCCGCGCCACCACGATGGCCACGTCGTCGTCGGTGGGAAGCGAGGTGGTGGTGTCGATGTGTGGTCGCCATGCTTCTGTCGACGAGCGCTGGAGCGCAATGTTCAGCGCAGCACGAGCGGCGAAGGATTCCAGAATGATGACCGCTGTAGGGGTGGGCGGATCGCCTTCGGGCCCCGTGGCGTGAAGCACGCCAAGGATGCCACCCTGCGCCGTAAGTGGCACCGACACAGCAGACACGGGGGCCGAAACCCGCGTTCGTAAATGGGCGCAGGCATCGGGACTACTGGTGGTTTCGGTGGTGACCGTGGCGCTAGCAACCGCGGCTTTGCAATCCCACGGCGATGCGGGACTCGATGGCAAGACCATGCTGCGGTTGGCGGCCACAAAGTCGAGCGTGTCGTCGAAGGCGTTGATCACGTGGAGTTCGATGAGGTCGCTGATGCCCAACTCGCTGAGGTAATCGCCGAGGACCTTGATGGCGGCGGGTTCCGAGGGTGCAGCCGCGAGTTCTCGGTCGAGTTGAGCGAACTGCTGGCGGAAATGTTCGTCGTGGCTGAGCGCGTTTTGCGAGGTTTGTGTGGTGTCGAATAGCTCGGCTTGGCGCGAGGCCAGGGGCCAGGCCACGAACCTCGTCAAGAGCGATCCGCCGATGGTCACCACGAGCAGGCCGGTTACTGCCAGCGCCCAGCCCTGCGACAGATCGCCAAGCAGAAACTTGTTGGCGAGGGTGCTGATGGCTGCGGTGATGACGAGAAGTACCAGGACCGCCATGGTGGCGCGGCCTGGTGACCGGAGTGTTGGCGGAAGTGCCATGGGGGTCCAATCGGCGCTCGGAAGGCCGGTTTGACCATTCCGTCGAGATAGGGGCGAGGGAAAGGCGAGTGCGTGGGGAGTGGGTGGGGGAGAAGATAGAGGGAAGTACTGCCGAGAAGAAATGGTTGCATTTCTGTCCGCATTCTGTAAGTTACTCACTAGTAACCCCCAATTTGCGGGCGACTTCGATTGAAGTCTCGGCAAAAGCGCCGATTATGAGCACAGGCGTGCTGTTCCCGATACGCCGCTATTCAGCGATAACGAAAGACTCACACAAATGGCAGAGTTCTCCCTCGAACTGAACGAAGACCAACTTCAACTCCAGAAGTGGATCCACGAGTTTGGTGTCGACGTCATCCGTCCCGCCGCCGAAGAGTGGGACGAAAAAGAAGAGTTCCCGTGGCCCATCGTTGAAGAGGCCGCCAAGATCGGGCTGTACAGCTGGGAGTTCATGGCCGAGATGATGATGAATGACCCAACGGGTCTTTCCATGGTCACCGCCATCGAAGAGCTGTTCTGGGCCGACGCCGGCATCGGCATGGCCATCATGGGCTCAGGCCTCGCGGCCGCAGGTATTGCCGCTTCAGGCACGCCCGAGCAGGTCATGGAATGGGTGCCGCAGTGCTACGGCACCGCCGACAAGATCCAGACCGGCGCCTTCGCCGCCAGCGAACCCGACGCCGGATCCGACGTTGGCGGGTACCGCCTGTCGGCCAAGTACGACGAGGCCAAGGACGAGTGGGTGCTCAACGGCACCAAGGCCTGGATCACCAACGGTGGTATGGCCGACATTCACGTGGTGGTCGGCGTCGTTGACCCCGAGCTCAAGTCGAAGGGTCACGCCAGTTTCGTGGTTCCGCCCAATACCCCCGGCCTCAGCCAGGGGCAGAAGTACAAGAAGCACGGTATTCGGGCCAGTCACACCGCCGAGGTTGTTCTCGACGAAGTTCGCGTTCCCGGAAGCTGCCTGCTTGGCGGCAAAGAGAAGCTCGACGAGCGTCTTGCTCGAGTCCGTGAAGGCAAGAAGGGTAACGCCCAGGCTGCCATGCAGACCTTCGAGGCCACCCGCCCCGCGGTTGGTGCTCAGGCACTCGGTGTTGCTCGCGCCGCCTACGAGTACTCGCTCCAGTACGCCAAAGAGCGCGAAGCCTTTGGTCGTCCGATCATCATGAACCAGTCGATTGCATTCATGCTCGCCGACATGGCAACCGAGATCGACGCCAGTCGCCTGCTCATTCAGCGTGCTGCGTGGCTGGGCAAGAACGGCAAGTTCCAGAACGCCGAAGGCTCCATGGCCAAGATGAAGGCCGGTCGTACCGCCACCTGGGTCACCGAGCGAGCTATCCAAATCCTCGGAGGCTACGGCTACACCCGCGAGTACCCGGTAGAGCGCTGGCACCGTGATGCCAAGATTCACGACATCTTCGAAGGAACCGAGCAGATCCAGCAGCTGGTAATCAGCCGTGCTATCTCGGGTCTGCGCATCGAGTAGAAGCGATGTTCGGGCGGCCGCTCCATGCTTCGGCGAGAACGCCAACTGGAACCGTCTGT
>CALJDK010000040.1 GCA_938023735.1 uncultured Acidimicrobiales bacterium | reverse complement strand
GGCGCCATCTCGGTACTCATCCACGAGTTCGGCCATGCCTTTGCTGCCAAATCACAAGGCGTCATCGGCACACCGTCGATCGCCTTGGCCGGGATGGCTGGCCTCACGCGGTACCGCCTACAAGAAGCTCCGTCTCGGGTTCAGTCGATCTTCATCAGCTTTGCCGGCCCACTCACCGGCGTGGTACTCGGCGCAGCGGTACTTGCCATCGATCGGGCCGAACTTCTCGAAGCCACCACGTTCAACGACCGGCTGATTCGCATCGCGCTGTTCACCACCTTTGGGTGGAGCGCATTCAACCTTTTGCCGATCGTTCCGCTCGACGGTGGTCATATCATGACCGACCTCATCCCGGGCGACCGTCAGACCCGACAGCGCCGTGCGGCCATCGTGTCGGTCGTGTTCGCCGTTGCCGCCGCGATCTGGCTCGTCACTGCGTGGGGCTTCGGTGCAATCTACGGCGTGTTCATCCTGGGCTCGATGGCCATGCAGAACCTGTCGGTCTTCAGCAAGTCCCGCGACGCCGCAAGGATCGCCCCACCAATGACGCCACGCCAAGGCGACCTCAAAGACCGCCCAGGAACCGCCGAAGCACCCACCGACTTGAAGTAACACACCGTGAAATACGGGCTCTACGAAATACGGTGTCTGGGGGCTGCGCGGATTGGCCGGAGGCCAATGGGCCAGCCCTTGGAATAGAGCGGTCCGCAGACTCGAAATCGGACCTATCCGCTCTATTCCCTGGAACCCTATTTCGTTTTGCGGTAGCGGATTACGGCCATGCCGTCGTTGGTGGCGTCGGGGAGCAATCGGGCGCCGGCGCCGTAGCGCTCCCAGCCGTCGGGGAAATCGTCGATGGGTTTGAGATCGGGGGCAAGTTTGGCCAATTGGTCGCCAACGTCGATTGATTCGGCATCGGTGATGGTGCACACGCTGTAGATGATCTCGCCGCCGTCCTTCACCAAGTCGCGGGCAGCCAGAACCAGTTCGACCTGAAGCGACGACAACCGGGCCGCATCTTCCTCGCCAATCCGCCAACGGGCATCGGCTCGGCGTCGCAGGGCGCCAAGGCCGGTACACGGAGCGTCGACCAGCACCGTGTCGAACGAGGCGGGGCGATACGGAAGCTGACGCCCGTCGGCAACCACCGACGTGACGTTGTCGAGCCCAAGTCGTTCGCTGTTGTTGCTCACCAGGCGAGCGCGGCTGAGTCGACGGTCAGAGGCAGCCACCATGGCCCCACCGCCGGACTCGCCGGCGATGTAGGTGGACTTTCCGCCCGGGGCTGCGCAGATATCGGCCACGAGATCACCCGACACCAATGCCGCCACCATTTGACTGCTTCGGTCCTGTCGATATCCGTCGTCGCGCTCGATGACTTCAGCGGGCTCGTTCATCGCGGCCATAAGCGCACGGCCCTTGTCGTCGCCGAACTGGGCGATGAACAGATCGAACAGCCAATCGGGGTAGCTGAGCGCAATGGCATCGGTGGGATACGAGACCGGAGCGTCGATGACCTTCCGCAGCACTGCATTGACCAGTCCACGAAACTTGTGCGGCGTTGCCTCGACGGTGTCGTTGACCGCAGCGTGGGGCGGCGTACCGAGAAACACCAGCTGGTACACACCCAAACGCAATGCGGCGCGTGCCTCGACCGGCGGCGGATCGGCGATAAACCGATCGGCCAAATAGTCACAGGCCCGCTTCATTCGGGTCGAGCCGTAAACCAGTTCGGTGACAAACCCTCGATCGCGGGCCTCAAGCGGGCTGTTGGCCAGCATTTGCTGAAGCAGCAGGTTGGCGTACGCGCCGTCGCGCTCGATACGGATAACGGCCTCAAGCGCAATGTCGCGAGCGGTGGTGAGCGCCTTCTTTGTTTTCTTCGACTTGTTCGACTTGGTCGTCTTGTTGTTGCCGTTCGTCATCAGCTTCCGAACCGCTCGTCACCAGTTGGTTGCGCACCGTTCGTCCAAGCCTTTGCATCCTGGCGGGCCTTCCCTTCGGGCTGCACCACCACGAGCTCAAGCGCGCCTTCGCCGGCGCCAGCCAGCACCTTGCTATCCCGAACCTCGACCGCCCCGGGGGGAAGCCCGCGTTCATCGTCGACGATCCGGGTCTGCCACACCTTGAACCGTTTCCCCCGAAACGTTGTCCAAGCGTTACCGACGCGGACCATGCGGTGAAGCTCGACAGCCGGCCGGTCGAAATCGAGGCGAAGGTCGTCGGTGAAGATCTTGCGGGCGTACACCGGCTCGGCCGACGAGTCGTGGGCTATCTGAGGTCGAGGGTTCGTGAGCCCAGCACGAAGGGTGTCGACCAGCAGCTGCGACCCAACCTCGACCAGCTCGACACGAAGCTCATCGGCCGTTTGATCGTCGCCGATCGACACCTCGGCCTCGGCGTAGATATCGCCGGTGTCGAGGCCGACGTCGAGTTGCATGACGCCGGCGCCGGTAACGCTGTCGCCTTCCAAGATCGCCCGCTCGACCGGGGCCGCGCCTCGCCATCGCGGAAGAAGCGAGAAGTGCAAGTTCACCATGGCGAGCTGTTCGAGCACATCGGGCTTGATGAGCTGTCCGAACGCAACGACTACGGCAAGGTCGGCGTCGACCTCGAGCGCATCGTGAATCGATTCGGAAACGGGAAGCCCCAACTCGATGGCCTTCGCTTTGACCGGCGTGGGACTGAGTTCGCTACCTCTCCCCCGCCGCTTATCGGGCGCACTTACGACCAACGCAATGTCGAAGCCGGCCTCGTGAAGGGCGACAAGCGGTGGAACCGCCATCGCTGGCGTCCCCATGTAGACGATCCGTCGAACCGTCTCAGGTGGTGGCTTGAGCATCGAGAACGGCTACGGCAACGAAAGGTCGTCGGCGATCTTGGCGCGCTTGCGCTTGCTCATCGAGGCGAAGTCGAGTTCACGAATCGTCTTGAGAGCTTCGACCCGGGTTTCTTCGTCGAGGCGGTCGAGCAGCAGGATGCCGTCGAGGTGATCCATCTCGTGCTGATACAGCCGCGACTCGAGTTCGTCCGCTTCGATAGAGACCTCTTCGCCCGCCATGTCGTAACCAACGAGATGAATCTGCTTTGGTCGGGTGATCTCCCACGACAAGCCCGGTACCGAAAGGCAGCCCTCTTCGTAGACCCACTCGCCGTCGCTCTCGACGATCTCCGGGTTGATGAGTACCCCGGGTCCATCACCGAAGTCGTACACGAACATTCGCTTGGCGATGCCCACCTGTGGAGCTGCCAAACCAATACCCGGGGCGTCGTACATGACCGGAAACATGTCGCGAGCAATCTTTGCGAGTTTGCCGTCGATGTCGGTGACGTCCTTCGCCGTTTCTCGAAGCACCGGATCGCCGACATACCTGATGGAGTAGCGGGCCATAGGTTCAGGCTACCGTCAGCGGCGTGCCCAGTCCGAGCCAAACGCCAGATGCCACACCAGACGGCCAGTACTTTTCGGCGTCTCCTGACGTTGCGTCCGACCCACGAACCCTTGAGCTTTCGCTTCCAGACGTTCACTTGCGCCTGGTGGCCGACCGCGGTGTCTTTGCTGCAGACCACATCGATACCGGCACCAAGTATCTGCTGCTCGACGCCCCCATTCCCCCGGTTGAGGCTCGCACCATCGCCGATATCGGCTGCGGATACGGCCCCATTGCCCTCGCCTTGGCGAGCCGTCAGCCCGACTCCACCGTGTGGGCGATCGACGTGAACGAACGGGCTCGAGCACTCTGCGAATCCAACGCCGCCGACGCGGGGCTCACCAACGTGCGGGTTGTCGAACCCGATGGCGTCCCGCTCGACGTGCGCTTCGACCGCATCTATTCGAACCCGCCGATTCGTATCGGCAAAGCGGCATTGCACGATCTCCTTGAGTGCTGGCTCGATCGCCTGACGCCAGACGGTGTTGCCTACCTTGTGGTTCAGAAACACCTAGGTGCCGACTCGCTGACCCGGTGGCTGAACGAGCAGGGCTGGCCGACGCAGAAACTCGGCTCCCGAAAAGCGTTTCGGATCCTCGAAGTAAAGGCCCGCTCATGAAGCAACTCGACGGAACCGGCATGAAGCGGCTTCATCGCGAGACCCGCCGCCAAACCGATGCCCGGTTGGCGATGATGGTCGAGGGTGTGCAGGGGCCCTTTAGTCTCGGGGCAATCATTCGCACTGCTGCCGCCTACCGGGTGGAGCATCTGTGGATCGCCGGCACCGACACCACACCCGACAACTCGAAGGTGGGAAAAACGGCGCTCGGTACGGACCGCTATGTCGAGTGGACCGCATGTGAAACTTCAGCCGCGGCGATCGGCCTTGCCCGAGCTGCGGGATTTCAGCTGGTGGCAATCGAACTCGCCGATCAGGCCAAACCGCTCGATCGCATCGACCTGAGTCCGCCATCGTGTCTGGTTGTCGGCCATGAAGATCGCGGTGTGCAGGCGGCTACCCTTGCCGCCGTCGACCATGTTGCGTACCTCCCGCAACTCGGCAAGGTGGGTTCGCTCAATGTGGCTACCGCCGCGTCGATAGCCATGTATGAGGCTCGGCGGCAGCATTTGACCGACTGAGGCACCGGTCTTGTGTCGACATCGGAGTATTGCTGACAAGAGCCCGCCTGCCGATAGATGATGGTGGGAATGGATCACACCCGAGACGAGCACGGCCACCCAAAGGGCCACGATCATGAGCACGGCCACAGTCATGGCCCGAGCCTGGCGACCGCTGGCACCCGCCACATCAAGCCACTGGGTATCTCGTTCGTGCTTATCGGCGGGTACTTCTTCGTCGAACTGATAGCCGGATTCTGGACCGGCTCGCTCGCGCTCCTTTCTGATGCCGGGCACATGCTTACCGACGTTATTGGCTTGGGCATGGCGCTCGCCGCCATCCAGTTGGCGATCCGCCACAAATCTGAAACCGGCTCACGGCACACCTTTGGGCTGTACCGGCTCGAAATTCTTGCCGCCTTTGTGAACGCGCTCCTTCTCTTTGCCGTCGCAATCTATGTCCTCATCGAAGCGGTGCAGCGGTTCTCGGCCAACGACCAGGAACTTCTCGGTGTGCCGATGCTTATCGTCGCAACCATTGGTTTGGTGGTGAACATCATCGTGTTCTTCCTGCTTCGCGAGGGGGCGAAGGAGAGCCTCAATATGAAAGGTGCGTACCTTGAGGTCGTCGCGGACATGCTCGGCTCGGTGGCCGTCATCGCCGCAGCGGTGATCTATGAGTTCACCGGTTGGTCATGGATCGACCCGCTCTTCGCCGCGGTGATCGGGCTTTGGATACTCCCCCGCACCTACCATCTCGGCCGGCAGGCCTTGATGGTTCTCCTCCAGTCGGCGCCGAGCCACATCGACCTCGACGATCTGGGGAATCAGCTCGAAAGTATCGGCGACGTCGTCGACGTCCACGAACTACATGTGTGGACGCTTACCTCGCAGATGGAGTCGGTGTCGGCGCATCTGACCGCACTCGATGGCGCCGATCATCACTCGATTCTCGACCAGGCCCGTGAGCTTGTTGCCGCGACCTACGGCATCGATCACACCACTTTTCAGATCGAACCCGAATCGCACGTCGGCTGCCAGCAAGACTGCACCTGGTAACGCAGTTAGCTGGCTACGAACCACTTTCTACGTTCGGTTTTTGTTGCCCAGGGGTTGGCGTGAGCGGTCATTTCTTTGGCCCACTCGTCGTAGAGTTCGCCCTGCACGATCACCGGGAGGGATTTCCCGAACACTCGCTCGATAGCGCCTGACTCGTGCAGACTGGCACCGACCCGACCCAACATGTGGCGGATTCGGTGGGCGAAACCGGCATCGCCACTGGGCGGGTGGCCGTTTGCTGCCAGCTCGGCGATAGCCCAGCTGCGGGTTTGCCGTTCGATATTGGCGCCCGGCTCGACGCAGTCGAAATCCCACAGCACGATGTCGATCCAGTGATCGAGCGACCACTGGGCCTCGGTCACCGAGATTCCAGCCCGCTCGACCGACGACACCTGCGATTCGGTGGTAGCTCGAAGTTCGATGCGGAACTCCATGGGATCATCGGGGCTCTCGTGCAGCACCAGGCTCAACGCCCGGCAGGACTCGACAATTGGTCGGGGCAGCAACTCGAGTGCGTTGCTGATTCCCATCGCCATATGACGAGTGAGCTGTGTGGTCGCCAGTTCGACCAGCTCTTGCAGCCGTTGCTGTGAGTACGATCCTCCCATTTGGCCAACCTAGCGCGCGAAGTACCGGTTTGGTGACGACCGGGACGGTCAGACTCGAAGCGGATCAACTTCGATTCGCATTCGCCCTGTTGGGCGCGCTGCCGATCGCAAGAATTCGCTGAGGATTTTGTGATTCGGTGCCCGCACCAACCATCGGCCGTCGTTGGGACCTTGAACGGCCAGCCGGTCGAATTGCCGAGGATCAGCCGGGTCCGCCACCGCCCCCTTAAGGACCTGTTGAAGCGCCGCCACGAACTCCTCAGCCACAGCACCCGAGACGGTTGCCATGGCCGAATACGGCGGAAGTGAAAGATCTTGGCGTCGCTGCTTCTCGACAACACGCAGCACCGAGGGGTCCGATTGACTTGCGGCCCGAAGGACCTCGTGTTCGGGCTTGCGAGTTTGCACGATCAACCGTCCACCAGCAGACCGCGGACCGAGGAGACGCGCCGCCCGAATAAGCAATCCAAAGGCCTGCTCGGCAGAGCGATAGCGGATGCCTCCAAGCTCTTGATCGAAGTCGAGAAATACCACGGCACGGGCCCGCTTCATGCGGTGCAGTACCGCCTCGGTACCCACGAAAATATCGGCACCGGAACGCTCTATGTAGGTGTTGTCGGTCTTGTCGGTGGCGCCTTTTGCGCTCGCGCTCACCTCTACCACGGGACGCCCCGCCAGCGCTTCGAGTTCCTCTCGTGCCCGGGTAACCCCCATACGAATCCGTTTGAAGGTCGACGAACTACAGCGTGCACAAACCACCGGACGGTTGGTGCCGCAGGTGCCGCATTCAAGCACGTCCTCTTCATGTTGCTTCAGCGCCGACGAGCACACCTCGCACAAGCCAAGCTCTCCGCAGCTGACGCAGGCGAGCAGCCGGGCCCGGCCCTTGCGGTTGAGCACAAAAACGATGGGGTCAGGCGAGGAGTCATCGCGAAGGGCACGAACAACCGTGTCCGAGAAGAGTCCGGTACGGCCGATGTCGTCGCTGCGCCGATCGATGATTTCGACCCGCGGCCAGCCCGCTCGCTGCTCGGCTCGAGGCGGCTCCTTCAGCTCTCCCCACTCGATGGATTCGAGGGTGGGATTGGGTGACAGGACCACACAGGGAACCCCGGCACGTCGGGCCCGTTCGCGCACCACATCGCGGGCGCTCCAGGTTGGGCTTCGCTCGTCCTGATATACCTCGTCGTGCTCGTCGAACACCACGACAGCAGCGAGGTCCTTTACCGGCGCCCAGGCCGCTGCTCGGCCGCCGACCACCGTGGCGCCGCTTGCCGCCCGGGCCCACCCGTCGGGCATTGCGGCCACCCGCACGCCGTTGTCGGCGAGTTGGCGGGCCAACCACTTTGCCCGGGCCACGCTCGGCACCAGGATCAGTGCGTTGCCCCGACGAGCGGCAGCCAGCGCATACGGTAACGACGGCGCCCTTGGTGGCAGCTGAACAACCGCTCGATCACTAGCAAACGCAGCCTCAACAAACGGCTCCTGCTCGGGAAGCTCTTTGGCCGGCCGAGGTGCCGCAATACGGGTAACCGCTTTCAGAGGCGAGGCAGCCACCAACAGCCGACTCGGATGCCCAACCCAGCGTTCGGCAGCCCATGTGGCGAGATCGACAAGCTCTGCCGAGGGTCCGTAACCGGTGACCTTGGTGAGTGCTCGGAGTGACACGCCCGGGGTTGGCTCGACATCCTCTGCTACCACCCAGCCGCGAAGGCGTCGGCCGCCGAGGTCAAACCGCACGATCGAACCGACCTGCACCAACGCCTTATTGGCGTCAGACCAGCTGTCGGGAACCACGTAGTCGAACGTCTTGGTGATGCCGGTGACATCGGGAAGCACGCGAACGACCCGCCCGTCCGGCGGTTCAGCCGGGACGAGCGGGTCAGACGGGTGATCGTCAAATTCGATAAGCCGGCCTTGGCCGGCGGGTGCCCCAGTGATTTAGAGCCCCAGAGCCGACTTGAGGTCGGCTGCCCGGTCGGTGTTTTCCCAAGGGAAACCGCCGTCGTTGTCGGTACGACCGAAATGGCCGTAGGCCGCGGTGCGCTTGTAGATCGGACGACGCAGATCGAGGTCGCGAAGAATCGCCGCAGGGCGAAGGTCGAACACGTCGTTTACCGCCGCGGCGATCTGCTCGGGATCGACGGTTTCGGTGCCGAAGGTTTCGACGAGAACCGACATTGGCTTGGCGACGCCGATGGCGTAGGCAACCTGTACCTCGCAGCGGCTTGCAGCGCCCGAGGCGACCACGTTCTTGGCAACCCAACGGGTAGCGTACGCAGCCGAACGGTCGACCTTGGACGGGTCTTTACCCGAGAACGCACCGCCACCGTGACGCGCCGAGCCGCCGTAGGTGTCGACGATGATCTTGCGGCCGGTGAGGCCGGCGTCGCCAACTGGGCCACCGATAACGAAACGGCCGGTCGGGTTGACGTAGACCTCGTAGTTATCGTCGGCGAACTGCTCGGGGATAACCGGACGGATCACGTTCTCGATGAGGTCGGGGCGAATCATGCTGTCGCGGTCGATGCCATCGTTGTGCTGGGTCGAGACCAGGACGGTCTTGAGCGCAACAGGCTTGTTGCCTTCGTATTCGAAGGTGACCTGGGTCTTGCCATCGGGGCGAAGGTACGGCACGGTACCGGCCTTGCGGACCTCCGAAAGTCGCTCGGCCATGCGGTGCGCAAGGTGAATAGGAAGCGGCATGAGCTCTGGGGTTTCCTCGCAGGCGTACCCGAACATCATTCCTTGGTCGCCGGCACCCTGCTTGTCGAGGTCGTCCTCTTCGGATTGGCCCGAACGAACTTCTTCGGAGTCGTCGACGCCCTGAGCGATGTCGACCGATTGCTCATCGAGAGAAACCATGACGCCACAGGTGTTGCCGTCGAAGCCAAAGGACTCGCGGTCGTAACCGATTTCCTTGATGGTCTCACGCACGATCGAAGGAATATCGACATATGCCTTGGTTGTGATCTCGCCAGCCACAACGGCGATGCCGGTGGTGACGAGGGTCTCGCACGCAACCCGGCTTGCCGGATCCTGTTCGAGAAGCGCATCGAGAATCGAGTCCGAAATCTGGTCGGCCATCTTGTCGGGATGCCCTTCGGTTACCGACTCGGACGAAAAGGTCCAACTGCTCATGAAAGTTCAATTCCTGTCTTGTTCATGAAGATCTCTCAGGGAGACTTCGTTTTTGCCTGCGCTGCCACAACATGGTCGAGAACGGCGCGGGCAATGACCGCTTTCGAGGCGAGGGGCACGGCGTGCTCTTCACCTGCTGCAGTCAGGATGAGTACTTCGTTCGTGTCGTGCCCGAACCCGACCTCGGGAGCGGACACGTCGTTTGCAACCATCAAGTCGACGCCCTTTCGGGTGAGTTTTCCGGCTGCATTTTCCCGGAGATCCGAGGTTTCTGCTGCAAAGCCGACGATCATCTGATCGGGACGCCGAGTGGCGCCGACATTGGCCAGAATATCCTCAGTGGCCTCAAGAGTCACATTCGGAACACCGCCGGCCTTTTTGATCTTTCCGGGGGCGGCCTCGGCGGGTCGGAAATCGGCGACCGCCGCTGCCATCACCAACACGTCAGCGGTCTGCATTGCTTCTCGAACCGCGTCGGACATTTCGGCGGCGGTTTCGACTCGGACCACTTGCACACCGGGCGGGGTGTCCCGTTCGACCGTGCTGATGAGCACTACGTCGCCGCCCCGGGCCGCGGCTTCGTCGGCAATGGCATAACCCTGTTTCCCCGACGAGCGGTTCCCCAGGAACCGAACCGCATCCATGGGCTCACGGGTACCGCCAGCGGTAACCACCACGCGCTGTCCAGCGAGTGAGTTTTGTGTGCCGGCTGCCACCGCTTCGATGGTGCGAACAATCGTGGCGGGCGCCGCAAGGCGACCCTTACCGATATCGCCGCCAGCAAGACGGCCCTCCTCTGCCGGAACGATCACCACGCCTCGATCGGCCAGAACGTTGAGGTTCTCTTCGACGGCCGGGTGCTCCCACATTTCGGTGTGCATCGCCGGTGCCAACACCACGGGAGCTGCGGTGGCGATGAGGGTGGCGGTGAGGAGATCGGCTGAACGACCGGTGCGATAGTCGCTGATAACCCGCGCCGTCGCCGGGGCCACCACCACAATGTCGGCTTCCTGGCCTAGCCGGGTATGGGGAATGGGGTTTGCGTTGTCGTCGAATAGCCCCATCTGCACCGGTTCGGAGCCCAACGCAGAGAAGGTGGTCTTGCCGACAAAGTTCAGCGCTCCTTTGGTGAGCACCGGCGAAACGTGCGCGCCAGCATCGACCAAGCGCCGCATGACCTCGATGGACTTGTAGGCAGCGATACCGCCACTGACGCAGAGAACGATGCGTTTACCAGCGACCGGAGAGAGTGGCTCAGTGGACATCGGTACCTATCGGCTGAACGGCTCACTACGTGCCCGGACACCGGGCCCACAGCGGTGAGCCAAAGCGGCTATTCGTCTTCGTTGGCCTCGGGAGCGGGCTCGGGCTCATCGACCTTCTCGACCGGAACGATCACGTCGGCACCGATTTCTTCAAAGGCTACCGACAGCGATTTCCGGGCAGTCGAGGTGACCTGCGGTGGCACAGCCTTGCCAAGGCCATCGCCAAGTTGACCAAAGTACGAGTTGATCTGACGGGCTCGTTGCGAGCTCAGGGTGACCAGACGGAACTTGGAGTCGGCCTTTTCGAGGAGTTCCTCGATGGGTGGCCGCATCAGTTGATCGTGTTGTTGGGTCATGGCAGGGGCTCCTCGTACAAACCGAACCCCAATGGTACCGCTTTGGCAGGGTCGGCACAGCACCGACGCCGAAAATCAGCTGGACTGGCGAGCAAGATCTGCACGGGCCGCAGCGATAAGCGCCGCGATTTCCCCCGATGCTCGTTCGAGATCGTCGTTGATGACGGTGCAGTAGCCAATCTCGGCGGCCTTCTCGCGTTCGAGATGGCCACGTTCGAGGCGCGACTCAACTTTTTCGGGTGGGTCTCCCCGTCCAACCAGTCGAGCCCGTTGTTCATCGACCGACGGTGTATCGACAAAGATCAGTAGCGGGTTGTCGTAGCGTTCGGCGATGGCCTGGCCCCCAAAGACGTCGATCTCGAACACGACATCTTTGCCTTCTGGCGGATCGGGAAGCGGTGTGCCTTGGCGGTAGTCGAGAAAGTCGACCCACTCGAGAAAGCCGCCCGCGTCGATGTGGGCGTCGAATTGCTTGCGGGTGACGAAGTTGTAAGCCTCGGGGTCTTCCCCGACGCGGGGTGAGCGGGACGACCAACTGCGGCTGAGCCAGAGCCGGTCATCATCGGCCCGGAGGTGATCGACAAGCGTCCCCTTACCGGCCCCACCGGGTCCTGACACCACAATAAGAAGCCGATCGTGAATCGCTACTTCTGATGCTGGTGCCACGGCTACACCTTAGTTGTTGGCGTGGTTAGTTGTTGGCGTGGTTAGTTATCGCCGAACAGCGCGAGGAGTTTTTCTCGCTGCTGATCGCCGAGTCCACGGAGTCGGCGAGATTCGGCGATGCCGATCTCCTCCATGGTGCGGCGGGCCTTTACCTTGCCGACACCGGGAAGCGACTCGAGCACGGCAAGTACCTTCGTCTTGGCTATGACCTCGTCGTTTGCGGCCTGATCGAGCACCTCGGTGAACGTCAGTGACCCCATCTTGAGGCGCTCTTTCATCTCCGCTCGAGCACGTCGTACCACGGCGGCTTTTTGCAGTGCTGCTTGTCGTTGTTCGGGCGTGAGTGTCGGTGGCTTTGCCATGGATGCAACGGTATCGGGATCAGGTGGCCTTCAGGGGTCGCCTAGGCGTCTACGAACGGTGTTTAGATCCTGTTTTCCGAATCTTTTGGCGTTCTTTTTGCGCAGTCTTTACGTTGTCGCCAATTTTGCGACGATTTAGGACAGCTCTGCGACGAGACGTTCGGCCGCGGCGACCGGATCGTCAGCCTGAGTAATGGCTCGACCTACTACGAGCAGGTCGGATCCGCCGTCGACGGCGTCTTTGGGCGACGCTGCTCGGGCTTGGTCGTGCACTGGTCCACCAGCAAAGCGAATACCGGGCGTGACCCGCTTGAGCCGCGGTGCATACGCATACACATCTTTGAGATCGCTAACGGCGCACACGATGCCCGTGCATCCGGCCTCCACCGCCAACCCAACCCGCTTGGGAAGGATGTGTTCGGGAGCATCGGCGTCGGAGGTGAGGACCGTGATGGCCAGCGAGTTCGGTGACGGAAGCCCCGCACTCTCGGCACCCTCGTTGAGGCCCGAGACGCCAGCCTCGAGCATCTTGACCCCGCCGTGGGCGTGGAAGGTGACGTAGGAAACTCCCAACGCTCCGAGCACTCGGGCCGACTTTTCGACCGTGGTGGGAATGTCGTGGAGCTTGAGGTCGAGAAAAACGTCGTAGCCGAGCCCGATAAGGGTGCCGATGGCGTCGGGACCCGACGCCGTGTAGAGCTCAAGACCGATCTTGGCCACACCGAAGTAGGGCGACATGGCCTTTCCGAGGCGCACGGCTGCGACAAGGTCGTCGACATCGAAGGCAAGAGCGAGCTTGCTACGGACCTCTTCAGGTACTGGTGTTTCGGCCATGTTGGGCTTTTCTCCTGCGGTTTCTTTGCTTCAAGGTTAGCGGTGTGCAGCGCCGACGAGTTCGGCGATATCTGAAACGTCGTTCATGCGGCACCAGTTGGCGAGATCTCCGACCAGACGACCCGTAATGCGTGGATCGGCGAACGTTGCGGTACCAACTTGAACCGCTGATGCTCCTGCAAGCAGGAATTCAACGATGTCGGAGGCTGACGCTACACCGCCGACGCCCACGATTGGCTGATGCGGCAAGGCCTCGTGAACGTCGAAGACCGCTCGCAGAGCCACGGGCTTTACCGCCGGGCCTGACAGCCCGCCGCGACCAGCTCCGAGGAGTGGTTTGCGGCTATCGATATCGATGGCGATGGCGGCCACGGTATTGGTGAGGGTGAGCGATGCGGCGCCTGCTTCAACAGCGGCAGCTGCGATGGGAACAATATCGGTTGCGTTGGGACTGAGCTTGGCCCACAACGGCCGCCCGGCCGACTTACACGCGTCGAGCACCTCGGCGGTGGCGGTTTCCGAGTGGGCGAACATACGCTTTTTGTCTTCAAGATTCGGACACGAAATGTTCACCTCCACCGCCACGACCTGCGGTGGAGCCTGGGCCATCATCGTGGCGGCCCGGGCGTACTCGTCGAGGGTTCGGCCCCAGATGCTGGCGACCACGTTGGCCCCTGTTGCGATGAGCTTGGGAAGTTCGTTCTCGAGCCAGGCTTCAACACCCGGCCCCTGAAGCCCGACGCTGTTGATCATGCCACCGGTGGTTTCGTGCACGCGCGGCGCAGGGTTTCCACCCCACGGCTCGGGCGACAACGACTTGGTCACGACGGCGGCGATCGCGCTGAGATCGACGTAGTTGGCCAGTTCAGCACCGTAGCCAGCGGTTCCCGATGCGGCCATAACCGGGTTCGAGAAGGATTGGTCGGCGACCCGCGCGGTGAGATCGACCGGGGCGGCCTCGTGGGCTTCGGCGGTCTTTATCCCGAGCCGCTTGGTGAGGAAACTCAGCTCGCTCCCCCATCTGCTGCGCCGACGGCGTGGTACTCCTGGATCGAGCACACTTCGAGGTCGAGACGGCGCCAGTCGGCCATACCGCGGGCGGCGGCAAGACCGGCGGCGCCAGTGGTGAGGAGCGGGACGTTGGCCCGGCCTGCGGCGGCACGGATGTGTGCGCCATCGGCGCGTGGACCGCGACCACGGGGGCTGTTGATAACGAGGCCCACCTGACCAGAGTTGATGAGTTCGACCGCATCGGTTCCTTCGTCGCCAAGCTTTGCGACCACCGATTCAACATCGATCCCTACTTCCCGAAGAGCTTCGGCCGTGCCCTCGGTTGCCGTGATGGTGAAGCCTAGGTCGACCAGAATACGAGCGGCCTCGACGCCGTGGGACTTGTCTCGATCGGCGAGGGAGAGAAAGACCAGCCCTTCGGTCGGGAGTCCGCCACCAGCCGAAATCTGGCTCTTGGCAAACGCCAGGCCGACGGTGCGGTCGATTCCCATAACCTCGCCGGTCGACCGCATTTCGGGGCCGAGCACGGGGTCGGCGTCGGGAAACCGGTTGAACGGAAGCACGGCTTCTTTCACCGACACATGCATGGCGTCGCAGCGCGGACGTACTAGGCCTTCGCCTTCAAGCATCGACAGCGACGCGCCAACCATGACCCGCGACGCGATTTTGGCCAACGGGACGCCCGTGGCTTTGGCAACAAAGGGAACGGTTCGAGACGCCCTTGGGTTCGCCTCGATCACGAACACCTGGCTGCCCTTCACGGCGAACTGGACGTTGATGAGTCCAACGACGTCGAGTTCGCGAGCGATCTGGCCGGTGTAGTTCTCGATGACCCGAATCGTTTCGAGTGTGAGGTTGGGCGGCGGAATCACGCAGGCGCTGTCGCCCGAATGCACTCCTGCCTCTTCGACGTGCTCCATCACCGCACCGATGAGCAGTTCGCCATCGGTATCGCGGATCGCGTCGATATCGACCTCGGTGGCATCTTCGAGGAACCGGTCGATTAGTACCGGCCGCTCGGCCGAGAGGCCGCCTTCGATGCCAAGGGAACCAAACGTGGCCAGCTGCGCCATGGCGTTGGCCAGATGATCGTCGTCGTACACAATCTCCATCGCCCGTCCGCCAAGCACATAGGACGGGCGGACCAACGCCGGATAGCCAATGCGGTTGGTGATAGCGAGGGCATCGGCAAGGGTGGTTGCCGTGCCGCCCGCCGGCTGCGGAATTTCGAGCCGGGCACACAACGAATTCCAGTTTTCGCGATCTTCAGCCAGGTCGATCGAGTGCGGACTGGTTCCTAGGATGAGTTCCTGCGGAAGCTGCGACGCCAATTTGAGCGGGGTTTGCCCACCGAGTGATACCACGATGCCCATCGGCTGTTCGGCGTCGATGATGTTACTGACATCTTCGAACGTGAGCGGTTCGAAATACAGCCGGTCGCTGGTGTCGTAGTCGGTCGACACCGTTTCGGGGTTGCAGTTGACCATGATGGTCTCATAGCCCGCAGCTCGAAGTGCGAAGCTGGCGTGCACACAGCAGTAATCGAACTCGATGCCCTGCCCGATTCGGTTGGGTCCAGATCCCAGAATCATCACCTTGGGTTTGGTGGCGGGACGAACCTCGTCCTCGACCTCATAGGTGCTGTAGTGATATGGCGTATCGGCGGCGAACTCGGCGGCACAGGTGTCGACGGTCTTGTATGTTGGAATGACACCGGCGGCTTTACGTGCGGCCCGAACCTCGAGTTCGTCGGTATCCCACAGGTAGGCAAGCTGAGCATCGGCGAATCCGAGCTGCTTGGCTCGACGCCAGTCGCGAACCGACATCGAGGCAGCATCTTTGCCTTCGAGATACTCACGCTCCTCGGTGATCATGAGCATCTGGTCGAGGAACCACGGGTCGACCCGAGTTGCCTCGTACACGTCGTCGACCGACTTCCCGCGTCGAAGCAGAGCTTCGAGCTGGAAGATGCGTTCGGGCGTGGGGATGTCGCTCTGGCGAAGAAGTTCGGCGTCTTCGAGCTTGTCGAGCGCCTTCTCTGCCGGATCTCCGTTAAGACCATGACGGCCGAGTTCGAGCGATCGAAGCGCCTTCTGGAGCGACTCGGGGAACGTACGGCCAATGGCCATCACTTCGCCGACCGCCTGCATTTGGGTGCCGAGGACTCCGGACGTACCCGGGAACTTCTCGAATGCCCAACGCGGAATTTTGGTGACCACGTAGTCGAGCGCTGGCTCGAACGACGCCGGCGTTGCCTTGGTGATGTCGTTGGGAATTTCGTCGAGGGTGTACCCGACGGCCAATTTCGCGGCGATCTTGGCGATGGGGAATCCGGTGGCTTTCGATGCGAGCGCCGATGACCGAGACACGCGTGGGTTCATCTCGATAACCACAACGTCGCCGTTTTCGGGATTCACCGCAAACTGCACGTTGGAGCCGCCGGTCTCGACGCCCACCCGGCGGATCACGGCCAGCGAAGCGTCGCGCATGAACTGGTATTCGACATCGCTCAGCGTTTGGGCGGGGGCAACGGTGATGGAATCGCCGGTGTGCACACCCATCGGGTCGAGGTTCTCGATGGCGCAGATAATGACGCAGTTGTCAGCGTGATCCCGCATGACCTCGGTTTCGTACTCTTTCCACCCGCGGATGGATTGTTCGACGAGAATCTCGTGGATAGGGCTGGCATCGAGCCCTCGACGGGCCATGACCTCAAACTCTTCGGCGGTATTGGCAAAGCCGGTGCCTTTTCCGCCCAGGATGTACGACGGTCGGATGACGATGGGAAGCCCGATCTCCTCCATACATTTCCGGGCTTGCACCATGCCGTGCTCGATGGCCTCGTTACGGCTGGCGCCTTCGCCGCGGGCAATAAGCGACTTGGGAACCTCAAGGCCAATCTCGGCCATCGCCACCTTGAATTGCTCTCGGTCTTCGGCCGTCGCGATGGCTTCGGGGCTGGCGCCGATGAGCTGGGTGTTGTTGGCTTCGAGCACCCCGGCTTCGGCAAGTTCCATCGCCAGGTTCAGCGCGGTCTGCCCACCCATGGTCGGCAGCACGGCATCGGGTTTTTCCTTCTCGATGATCTTGGTAAGCACCTGAAGATCGAGCGGCTCGATGTAGGTGGCGTCGGCGAACTCGGGATCGGTCATGATGGTGGCCGGGTTCGAGTTGGCGAGGATGACCCGGAAGCCTTCTTCGCGAAGCACCCGGCACGCCTGGGTGCCGGAGTAATCGAACTCACACGCCTGGCCGATAACAATCGGGCCAGACCCGATGATGAGAATCGAATCGATGTCGGTTCTGCGAGGCACTACTTGTGGGTTCCTGTCTTCATTGGAGTGAGGGATGGATCGTCGATGAGGTCGGCGAATGCGCCGAAGAGGTAGTTGGAGTCGTGGGGTCCGGGGCTGGCCTCGGGGTGGTACTGCACGCTGAATGCCGGAGCTTCCGTGCTGCGGATGCCTTCGACCGTGTCGTCGTTGAGGTTCACGTGGGTGAGTTCGACGCCCTGCACGCCCGAACAATCGACGCAGTAGTTGTGGTTCTGGCTGGTGATCTCGATGGTGCCATCGCTGAGCTGGCGAACCGGGTGGTTTCCGCCGTGGTGGCCAAAGGGCAACTTGAACGTCGAACCGCCAAGCGCCAGCGACAACAACTGGTGACCAAGACAAATCCCGAAGATCGGCACCTCGCCCAGCAGATTCTGGATGGCCTTGACGGCATAGTCGACCGGCTCGGGGTCGCCGGGTCCGTTCGAGAGAAACACGCCATCGGGCTTGCGGGCCAACACGTCGCTCGCCGAGGTCGATGCAGGCACCACCTCGACCGAACCAAGGTGCGAAAGGCTCCGCACGATGTTGGTCTTGATACCGAAGTCATAGGCCACGATTGAACGCGGCGCTGGGCCTTCGCCCGAGAACGCCATCGTGTAAGGGTCGGCGCACGTCACCCGCTGCACCATGTCGGTTCCGGCGGTGTCGGGTTCGGCTACGGCGGCGGCCTTCAGTGCCGTTTCATCGGCCGTGCCGAACGCTGCGGGCATGGCACCGGCTTCGCGGATGTGACGAGTGAGCATGCGCGTGTCGAGGCCGGCGATTCCCGGAATACCGTGCTTCGTGAGTAGCGAGTCGAGGTCGTTGGTGGATCGCCAGTTGCTGTGTCGTCGAGCAAGGTCTCGAACGATGATGCCCGAACAAAAGGTGCCACGGCTCTCGTAGTCGAGGTCGACCACCCCGTAGTTTCCGATATGTGGGTAGGTGAACGTGATGATCTGCCCGGCGTAACTGGGGTCGGTAATGACCTCCTGGTAGCCGGCCATGACCGTGTTGAACACGACCTCGCCGGTGGCGATACCCGACTCCGGGTACACGCCGATGGCTTCGCCCTCGAAGACCGAGCCATCGGCGAGCACAAGCTTGGCTTCGCGAATCTCTCGGCTCATCGGGTTGCCTCCTGGTCGAGAACGACCGTTTCGCCTCCGAAGATGGTGTGGCGCACTTTTCCTCGCACTTCGTGGCCCTCGTACGGGCAGTTGCTGCTTTTGCTGGCAAAGGACGCACCGTCGATCGTCCAGGTTTCGTTGGGGTCAAAGACGGTGATGTTCGCTGGTCGGCCAGCGGCGATAGGTCCGCCATGGGTGTCGGCGATTCCTGCAATTTCAGCCGGTCGCCACGACATCAGTCCAACGAGTTTTTCGACCGGAAGGTCGAGTTCGGTGAGCGCCAACGCCAGTGCGGTCTCGAGCCCGATCATGCCCGGAGGCGCAGCGTCGAATGGCTGTTCCTTATCGTGCGCGCAATGCGGAGCGTGGTCGGTGGCGATGGCATCGATGGTGCCGTCGAGCAAACCAGCTTTCACCGCAGCAACGTCGCTGTCGGCCCGAAGCGGCGGGTGCACCTTGAAGACGGTGTCGAACGACGCACATGCCGCGTCGGTGAGCGTGAAGTGGTGGGTGGTTGCCTCGGCCGATACGGGAAGCCCTTCGGCTTTGGCCGCCCGAACCAACGCGACCGCACCGGCGGTGGAAAGGTGTTGGAAGTGCACACGAGCGCCAGTAGAGCGGGCAAACGCGATATCGCGCATCACCATGAGGTCTTCGGCCTCGGAGGGTTGACCGGGTATCCCGAGGCGACTCGACCACTCGCCCTCGTGCATAAAGGTGCCGGCTGACAGCGAGTTCACTTCGCAGTGTTGGGCCAAAGCAACAGATGCGCCGCCGGTGAATGGGGCCATTCCCACCGAGTATTCGAGCGCCCGCTTCATCAGCAAATCGTCCTGAACCCCGGTGCCGTCGTCGGTAAAGATCCGGACGCCGAGCTCGGCGAGTTCGGCCATGGGCGCTAGCTCTTGACCAGCCCGTCCAACGGTGATGGCCGCCGACGGGATGATGTCGGTGAGTGCGGTCTTGCCGAGTTCGATGACGTCGCGCACCACCCCAACCGAATCCATCGGGGGTGTGGTGTTGGGCATGGCCACCAGCGCAGTGAATCCGCCAAGTGCACCGCCACGCGATCCGGTTTCGATGGTCTCGGCTTCTTCTTTGCCGGGCTCGCGCAGGTGCGTATGTAGGTCGACAAAGCCGGGCGAAACCACGCAGTCGCCCGCATCGATGGTGCGGTCGCCACGAAGGTCAGCGTTCTCATCGCCGACCGCTTCGATGAGTCCGTCGGCGCCGACAAGAACATCGGCTCGCCGAGTCCCGGTGGCATCGACAACGGTGCCGCCGCGGATAAGGGTGGTCTGATTGGTTGAACTCACAGGGTTTCTTCGATCGTTTCTTCGTCGGGGTTGTGGCCGAGCAGGAGAAACAGCACTGCCATTCGCACCGATACACCGTTAGCGACCTGCTGGGTCACGACCGAGCGGGCGTCATCGGCCGCGGCTTGAGAAATTTCGACGCCGCGGTTCATGGGCCCGGGGTGCATGATGACCACTTCGGAGCCGAGACGCTTGAGACGTTCATCGGTAAGCCCATACCGCGACGTGTACTCACGCAGCGAGGGAACCAGCGCGTCCTTTTGGCGTTCGAGCTGCATTCGCAGCAGGTACACCGCGTCGGTGGTGGGAAGCACCGCATCGAGATCGTGCGACACCTTGCAGTTCCAACCTTCGAGGCTCGGCGGCAGCAGGGTTTGCGGGGCCACGACGGTCACTTCGGCCCCAAGGGCGGTGAAGGCTTCGATGTTCGACCGGGCAACCCGACTGTGTTTGATGTCGCCAACGATGGCGATATGGCGGCCGTCGAGAGCGCCGAATTTCTGGGTGAGGGTGTAGGAGTCGAGCAGCGCCTGGGTGGGGTGTTGGTGCCACCCGTCGCCGGCGTTGATGACCGAGGCGTCGATCCAGTTGGCAATCTGCCAGGGCACGCCAGCCGACTTGTGCCGCACCACGATGGCGTCGACACCCATAGCGCTGATGGTGAGACAGGTATCGCGAAGGGACTCGCCTTTGTTGACAGAAGACGACGAAACACTGAAGTTCATCGTGTCGGCCGAGAGCCTTTTTGCGGCTGTCTCGAACGAAAGCCGTGTACGGGTGGAGTCTTCGTAGAACAGCCACGCGATGTTCTTGCCGCGAAGTGCCGGGACTTTGGGAATCTGCCGGGCGCTTACCTCGGCAAACGATTCGGTGAGCCGAAGGATCTCCTCGATCCAGTCGCGACCGAGGTCATTGATGGAAAGAAGGTGCTTGGGGCTCATTTGTGCATCTCCCCCAGTTGCACGCCATCAAGCGTGACGTCGACCACCTCGTCGCGACGGGTTGGAAGATTTTTGCCGACATAGTCGGGCCGGATCGGAAGCTCTCGGTGGCCACGGTCGATCATCACCGCCAACTGCACGGACCGAGGTCGACCGAAACTGGTGAGCGCGTCGAGTGCCGCTCGGATGGTTCGTCCCGTAAAGAGCACGTCGTCGACCAGCACCACGACCTTGTTGTGGAGGTCGCCCGGAATCGAGGTGACTTCTTCGGGCATGATGGGCCGGATACCAATATCGTCGCGGTGAAGCGCAACATCGATGGTGCCGAAGGCGACATCATCGTTGGTGATCTCCGACAGGGCATCGGCAATGCGTTCGGCCAGCGGCACCCCACCGGTCTGCAAGCCGATAACCACGACGTTGGCGACACCGTGGTTGTGCTCGATGACCTCGTGGGCCATCCGCCAGATCGCCCGGTCGATGTCGTCGGCAGACATCACCGAAGTCCGGGCAACAAAAACGCCCCCGAAAGGGCGCGTCATCTTGCGTTCGCGTTCAGCCACAGCTACTCCTGCCGTGTGAGCCTCACGGGACTCACTTCACGGTCGGGACCGAACCTTAACGCGACCCAAGTTCCGGTGCGCTGATGGGCCAGCGATTCCTCAAGCTTTTTGCTCGTTTTGGCGTCGTTAGGAAATACGTCGTTAGGAAATACTGTCGTCGGTCAGGTCCAGGACCTTGGACTCTTCTACCGCGAACTCGAGGTCGTGAAGTGCAAGGTGGGCGTCGTCGGGTGAGTCAAAGTCGGCCACCCACAGGTCGTCTTCGAAGATTTGCCAGACCCGGCGCTCGGGCAACTCGTAGCTGCCGTCGGCTTTCCAGCCGGGCTTGTCGTGGATGGTCTCTCGGATACTGAAGGACACTCCTTCTAGGCTATCGGCGAAACAACACGAGCAACACCAACAACATCTGACAATCAGGCGCTAGCAACGACGAGTCCCAGGAAATTCGGGCGCTTCCTTCATCCACGTCTGATCGCTCCCCTGCTCGGTGCGCAGCTCGAAACCAGCTCGACGCAACACCCCGATCGATCCAGGATTCTCCAGCGTGGTTTGAGCCAGCACGACCGCCGCCCCTCGGACAAAGATCCAATCGAGCATCAGACCAACCGCCTCGCTTGCCACGCCATCACCTCGAACATCGGGCGCCACCCAGAACCCCAACATTGCTGCTCGTCGCTCAAGGTCGACAGGACCAAAGCCCACCTCGCCGTACACCTCACCGGCGCCTTCGCCAGGATCGGCCGATGTAACGACCAGATCGATGGCGAGTCCCGAATCGGTTCGGCGCTGGTGGTTCGATATCCACCGCGTAGCGTCGGCAGCGGAGCGGTTCTCCGGAACAGCGCATCCGACCTGAATTGCGGGGTCGGCCCACGCAGCGACAAGCGCATCCGCGTCGGCAGCGTCCCATGGCCGGAGCCGAACTCGGTGGTTGCCGAGGGGCGGATCCGGGTAGGAGATATCCAAGCCGGTTATTGGACCGAAACCGAGTCGGCACCGTCGGGGCGCAGATCGGCTGCCAAACGCGCGAGTACACCGTTGACGAAGCGCCCCGATTTTTCTGTGGAGTACTGGCTCGCCAACTCGACAGCCTCGGACACCACCGCAGTGGTCGGGACGTCGTCGCGGGATGTGAGTTCGAAGGTAGCCATCCGAAGAATGGTGCGGTCGATCACGGGCATGCGATCGACCGACCAGTCGTTGGCGACGGCATCGAGGTGTTGGTCGATTTCGGTGACCGATTCGGCAACCCCACGGACGACATCCTGGCAGTAGTCGCCGACCTCGAAATCTTGCTTCGAGAGGATGTCCAAGGGGTCTTCGCCCCGCACGTCGGCCTCATACAACACGTTGAGTGCTTCCTCGCGAGCCTCGTGACGGGAGCCGATACCACCAACCATGGTGCCTAGGCCCGACTCAGGTAATCGCCAGAACGAGTGTCGACTTTGATGGTTTCGCCCGGGTTCACAAAGAGCGGGACCTGCACAACCAGACCGGTTACCAGGGTGGCCGGCTTGGTTGCACCCGACACCCGGTCGCCCTGAAGACCAGGCTCGGTTTCGGCGATCTCGAGCTCGACCGATGCGGGCAGGTCGACGCCAACGATTTCGGTGCCGTACATCTGAAGAACTGCGTTGTTGGCTTCGAGCAGATAGTTCACCGCGTCGCCGAGGGCAGACGGGGGCACGTTCATTTGGTCGTAGTTCTCGTTGTCCATGAAGACGTAGTCGTCGCCGTCTCGGTAGAGGAAGTTCATCTCGCGCTTGTCGATCATTGCCCGCTCTACCTTTTCGCCGGCCCGAAACG
Source organism: uncultured Acidimicrobiales bacterium (assembly GCA_938023735.1). Taxonomy (GTDB): domain Bacteria; phylum Actinomycetota; class Acidimicrobiia; order Acidimicrobiales; family SHLQ01; genus CALLQB01. The sequence goes on along the minus strand of CALJDK010000040.1, from coordinate 20,414 downwards.
TGCGCTCGACATTGGCCCCGGTTCTAGCGTTGCGAAGGGTGGTGCGAACAAACGCATGGCCCTTCCCCGGCTTTACGTGCTGGAAGTCGGTGACTTGAAACAGATTGTTCTCGATATCGAGATGCATGCCGTTCTTCAGGTCATTGGTGGTGATCGTTGGCAAGATTCTGATCTTTCATCTTTTTCGGAATGGGGCTGCTGATTACCGGCTGACCGGGACGGGACTACAGGGAGGCAGTCTTGGGCGATTTCGTCAGTGAACGGTAGCCGTCATTGGTAACAACCACTGTGTCTTCGACTCGGACTCCCCCGATTTCGGGCAGATACACCCCGGGTTCGACCGTGAGGACATGGCCAGTTTGGAGCATGGTCTCCGATCGCGACGACACCGCCGGAAATTCGTGGATGTCGAGCCCTACCCCGTGACCGGTGCCGTGCATGAATGCTTCGCCGTATCCGGCATCGGTGATGATATTGCGACAGGTCTGATCAATCGATTTCGCCACCACACCCGGGCCGACAATTTCGCGCCCCGCCTCTTGCGCTGCAGTGACCAGGTCGAGCATCTCCTGTTGTTGCGAGCTGCCGGCGCCGACCAGTTTCGTGCGGGTCATATCGGAGTGATAGCCGTCGACCAGCGCACCGAAGTCGAGCACTACCAGGTCACCCGGTTCGATCGTTCGCCCCGAGGGCCGAGCATGGGGCAGCGCCCCGTTCGGCCCCGACGCAACGATGGTCTCAAAGGAACGCTCGGCGGCCCCTAAGCGTCGCATTGCCGTATCGAGCTCGAAGCCGAAGTACTGCTCGGTGGGCCGTTCGAGCAGCAACGCTTCGGTGGCCAGTAGTGCCGCATCGGCAATCTCGGCGGCAGCCTCGATCCGAGCGATCTCGCCCTCGTCCTTTACCGCTCGAAGATCTTCGATCAACCCGGTACTCGGCACTAGTGGCGCAGCGACAGCATCGGCCAACCGGTCGTGGTCGGCAACGCTTACATCGGTGGATTCAAACGCCACACTCGAACACCCGGAAACGATGCGGGCAATCGCGGCAAAGGAATCTCTCGCAATCTCTACCTCTGCCTCAGCGCCAACCGCCTGCAATTCGGCCGGCGCCGCCTCGGTGTATCGGCCATCGGTGACAAGCGTGGCGGCATCCGGAAGCACCACGAGTTGGCCGTTTGAGCCGGTAAACCCGCACAGATAGCGAATGTTGGTGGGCGACGTGACGATCATCGCGTCGAGGCTTTCCTTGGCGAGGCGCTCGCGAAGTCGCAGGAGACGACCCGCCACATCCATCGGTATCAGGCCTTGCCCGGGGACGATGGGTTCGGTCACTGTTGACCCATTCGTTCCATGGCCGCCTCAAGAGCGGATCGATCGATACCGGCGACCACTTCGACGCCGTTGGAGCCGTCGAGTACAAACGTCACGCCGTCGAGCGCCTTCTTGTCTCGCGAGAACAGGTCGATGAGATTGCCGGTGTCGGCGTTCGCCGGCAGTCGCGCTTCGAGGTCGTAGGCCGCGAGCACCCGGTAATGCTCGGCCACTCGGTCGGCATCGATCCGGCCCAGCTCGAGACCAACCTCGGCCGCGTAGGCAAGCCCGATGGCCACCGCTTCGCCGTGGCGGATGTCGTAGGAACCCGACGTTTCGAGCGCATGAGCCAGCGTATGGCCGTAGTTGAGGATGGCTCGGCGGCCGCCCTCGCGTTCGTCCGACGCCACAACGTCGGCCTTGATTCGTACACTCTCGGCCACCCGTTCGTCGAGCGGCATCTCGTGGAGTCGCTCGCCGTCGCGCACCCCAAGAAAGTTGTATTTGGCCAGCTCGCCCATGCCGCTACGAAACTCCCGTGGTGGAAGCGACTCGAGCGTTGCCGTATCGCACAGCACGGCAATGGGCTGCCAGAAAGCCCCGACCAGGTTTTTGCCCTCCGGGAGGTTGACGCCAGTCTTGCCGCCGATGGCTGCATCGATCTGCCCAAGCAACGTGGTGGGCACGGTCATGAACCGGATGCCTCGGTGGTACACGGCAGCGCAGAATCCGGAGATGTCGGTAACCACGCCGCCACCTACTCCGACGATGAGGTCGTTGCGGGTGAATCCTGCGGTGGCAAGCGAGGAACACAGCGACTCGATGGTGCCCAGGTTCTTGGCGGCCTCGCCATCGGGCAAGGTGAAGACCTCGAAGGGCACGCCGGGTTCAACCGAGACGCCAATACCTTCCTGGGTAATGACCGCTACTCGTCGAACGTCGGACGGCAACAGCGACGAGAGCTCGTTTCGCACATCGGCGCCAACCAGCACCGGATAGGAACGATCGCCAAGCTCGACGTTGACTTCGATCACGTTCGGGCCATTCGGGTTGGTTGAACAGGAGAACGATGAGAGCCACGACGGGCAAAAGCAGGCACAAGCCGAGGATACTCGGGCGTCTGTGGGTCCAACAGGCTCAAAGCCTTCTTGGGTTAGGTAAACGCACCCGGGAAGAAGATCACGATGAGTGCTCCCACTGCCAAGGCTGGTCCCATCGGTGCGCCGGTGTGCACCTTGGTACCGCTGGAACCTCGATCGAGTCCATACTCGACATCTTCATCTTCATCGTCCTCGGCATCCTCATCGTCTTCTTCGTCGTACTCGGAATCGTCGAGTTCGGTGCCATCACCGATGTACTCGGCCTCCAGCGGATCCGGCAGTAAATCGATACCCCGCGAACGGGCAAAAATGATTACGGCGCTCATGAGCGCAAACAACATGCAACCCAAGAACAACGCGTAGGCCACAAAGACGGCAGCGAAGATGACTTCACCGTTTGCCGACCATCCTAGAAACAAGCCGAGCAGCAACGCGAGCTTCACATCACCAAACCCGATGCCGGGCGGGTAGATAAACCACACCACGAAGAGCAACCCGAAATACCCGAGCATTCCTGCGAGGGCAGGCACGATCATCTCCGAACTTCCGGTACCCGACGAAATCGCCACGATGAGAGCAATCGAGACCACCAGGGTGGGAAACACGATGCGATCGGGGATGCGATACAGGTACAGGTCGGTAACCGAGAGCGCTACCAACGCAGCTCCGAGCACCAGGTGCGGAAGAAGAAACCACGACGCACCAAACTTCAGCGCAAGTAACGCAAACAGCGTTGCGGTGACGACCTCGATAGCCGGATATGCCGCCGAGATCTGCGCGTCGCAGTGGACGCAAGATCGTCCCTGACGTACCCAGGAGACAACCGGAATGAGTTCGGCAGCGCGCAGCTGATGCTCGCATCCGGGACAATGGGGTCCCGGTGTAAACACCGGAAGCTCGTCGGGAACCCGAGCAGCCACCATGCTGAGAATGCTGCCGAGAAGGAGCCCAAATGGCACCATCGCCAGCACCACAACGGCGGTCACTAGGACTCTTTCTTGTCGGACTTTCCGAGGAAGCGAAGCAGAAGGCTCCGGTCGACGGATGAATCTTCAGCTTCGACTTCGGCCAAGGCTTCGTCGCGGGCTTCGGGCGTCTCGGCCTTTGCCGCATTGGCGACTGCACGGGCAGCCGACGGACTCAAGCTGGCAAGCTGACGGGCCATATCGTTGCTCTCGGAAGCGACCGACTGCACCTCAGGCGCAGGCGGGGCGTCGGGGAACGAGGGCACACCAGCAACCTCTGCCTCAGGAGCATCGAAGGCAGGCGGCGGGGGAAGCTCGGAATCGACAGTTTGATCGAGTTCGGCGCTAAGCGGTGCAGGTGCGTCGAATGCTTCGACACCCTCGGGCGAAATGCCGTCCTCAATTCCGGCGTCGCCGGCCATTGCGGGCGGTGGCGGAAGCTGACTGGCAGCTTCTTCGGCCGGGGCAAAGGGGTCAGATGCAGCAGCTGGTGGCGGCGGAAGCTGGCTGGCAGCTTCGTCGGACCATGGCGCATCGGCATCGCTGACGGTGTCGTTGGGAGCAGGCCACTCGGTGGGAGCCTGGCTCACGGTTTCCTCGACCGAGGGCTCCCACGAAGCGTCAACCTCAGAATCCGGGTTTCCAAAGACGTCATGCAATACACCTCCGGTGGCGCCGGCCGCAACGCCAGCTGCGGGGGCAAACGGGTCGCTACCAGCCGAGTCATCGGCAGCGTCCTCTGCGGCAGGAGCGAACGGGTCGAACTCTGCGCCGTTGGACTCTTCGGCTACTTGTGCTTCGGTGTGGTCGATGGCTTCGATTTCGGGCTCTGCCGGGGCGAAGGGGTCGGGAGCTGGTGTTTCGCTTACGGGAGCGGGAGCGAAGGCATCGACCTCGGCTTCGGCTTGTGGCGAGGCAAAGGGATCAGCAACGTCGGCTTCGACTGCGGGGGCAAACGGGTCGTCAGATTCGGCTACGGGAGCGAATGGGTTGTCTGCCTCGGCAACAGGAGCCTCGATGGATTCGTCGTCCTCGGTAGCTGCAGCGAACGGATCGTCGGCGGCCACTTCATTCTCGGGATCGAAGGCATCAGAAGCCGCATCCTGTTCGAACGGCCCTTCTTCGGCAGCGGCCTCTTCAAAAGCGGCCTCCTCTGGTGCAGCCTCTTCAAACGAGGACTCCTCGACAACAGGGATGCCGGCAGGTTCGTCCTGTGTTGTGACGTCTTCGGCTTCGTCCATCGCTGGAGCAGCTGCGTCGGCCGGAGTGGCGGAGATGTCGATGACACCTTCGTTCACCAGATCGTCGATGCGACGCATGGCATCGAGTTCGCCGAACGAGAAGGTCGAGGCGATGTCGGCCACCGACTTGCCGCTTCCGACAGAAGAAAGGACTCGCCACTGCTCAGCCGAGAGGGTCACGCCATCGGCGTCGAGCTCGGGACGAAGCGCGACGTGGGAGGAAACTCCGGGGACGTTGTTGGTGATCTCGTTGAGCTCGGTGAGCATTTCGGTAGACATAGCGATCGACGACTCGACGTTCAGTCGACCGTCGGAGGAAGCTGGCGTGTCATCGCTGGTGAAGACAAACTCGCCGCGCTCGAAGCGAAGGAGTTGAAACAGCCCTTCGGTTACGTTGGTCGAGCCGGTGGATGGGTGTGAACCCAAGTCGAGCTCGGACGCAACGATGTCGCCATCGTCCACCCACAGCGCACCAAGACCCCGGTCGCCATCGACGGCGAGCTTTCCGGTCTTGTTGCTAGTAGCGAGCAGACGCAGAACGTCCGGCAGAGCAAAAGTTTCGATTGTTCCCTGTAACGCCACGGTTACCTCCATAGCAAATGTGACTAGGTTGCTCATCGGCACTTCAGGCTACCTTTTCAAAGGTTCCGCCCATCGGGATCGACAATTTTTCGTCGATTCGCCGTTTTTTGGATTCTTTAGCCCGCTAGGGCGGCTTCGACCGCCTGAAACATCTGGTCGATTGGCGCCGGTTGGCCTGTCCAAAGGGTGAACTGTGTGGCCGCCTGAAACACCAGCATCGAAAGCCCGTTGGTCACGGTGGCGCCGGTTCGTGCAGCAGCATCCATCCACACGGTCTTCGCCGGTGCATAGATGAGGTCGGCGGCAATATGGTTAGCTCCGAGCAGCGTGGGGTCACAAGGCATGGCGTCGAGGTTCGCTGCCATCCCCAGAGGTGTGGCATTCACCACGAGCTGACTCGAGGCAAGGTGCGACGCAAGGTCCGATACCGCGCCAGCCCGTGCAGCTTCGCCACCCACCGTTGCCGCGGACTCGGCGTTCTTGGGTGACCGATTCACCACAATCACCTCGGTAGCGCCGTGGCGGACAAGGGCGTCCACGACAGCTCGCGCCGCACCGCCTGCGCCAAGAACCGTGGCCGTGCAGTCCGCCACGTCGAAGCCGGTGTCGTGCTTGAGGCCGTCGACGAATCCATCGCCATCGGTGTTGTGGGCAGTGAGTGTTCCCTCGTTATTGACCACACAGTTCGCTGCATCAAGGTTCTTCGCAGCGGGAGATACGACGTCGACCAGGTCGAGCACACGGGCCTTATGGGGCATGGTGACCGAATACCCGTCGATTCCCATCGAGCGCATGGCGGCGAACGCATCGGGCAGGTTGTCGGGCGAAACATCGAACGCCAGGTAGACCCAGTCGAGTCCAAGATGCGAGAACGCAGCGTTATGAATAGTCGGCGATAGCGAGTGCCGCGCCGGGTCGCCAAGAACAGCAGCAAGCCGGGTGGCGCCCGAGAGATCGTCGATGGTGATCAGCAGTATCCCAAGTCTTGGCAGATCGCCTTGGCTGCCTCGAACTCTGAGCCGGTTACGGCGAAGGTGTGAGCTCCGGCCACGCCGCCCTCATCGGTGAGCACATACCAGAACCAATCGCCCTCTTCAGGCGCAAGCGCTGCTCGAAGCGACGCCAAGCCAGGTGCAGCGATCGGGGTTGGTGGGAGACCAACGTTGTTGAGGTTACGAGTATTGAAGGGGGACTCTGACGCCAACTCGCTCTCGAGCAGCGGATCGCCGGGACGCTTGTTCACCGCATACCGGGTGCTGGCATCGATACCGAGCGCCTCGCCCTGGAGGAGCCGGTTGTAAATAACCCGGGCGATCTTTGGCCGGTCGGCGTCGATCTTGGCCTCTTCTTCAATGAGCGACGCGATGATGATCATGTCGTACTCGGTGAGGTTGAGTTGATCGGGTCCGGCCTCGGGAGGCAGCGTGCCGCCCGCCTCGTTGATGGCGATCTCGAACTGGCCTTCCATAGTGAAGGCCATGTTGCGCAGAATGCTCAGCTCGCTCTGCGCGGCATCCTCGGCGACCTGGTACGTGCTGGGGAACAGCAACCCTTCATAGGGGGTGCGGAAACCGTCGGCGGCCGATCGGATCTGAAGATCCTCGGGCAGGAAGTTTGTCTCGACCTGAAGGTTGTCGAGCTCGCGGCGGAAATCTTCGGCGTTGTACTTGGAGTTCTCGGCCACCAGACGATCGATGATCTGATCGACCGTAAGGCCTTCAGGAATCGTGACCGAGAAGTCTTCGGGAGGAATAGACCCCTCGTTGAGGGTGTCGACCACCGCTTGAAAACTCATGTCGGTGTTGAGCCGGTACTTCCCGGCCTGCCATGCGACTTCCTGGGCGTCTTCGCAATTGAGAAGGCTCTTTGCCGCGCTGGGACAACGCAACCAGTAGCGAAACACCGTGGGGTTGGAGATCACATCGGCGGCAGCAAGGTTTTGTGCTGTGGTGTTGGTGCCTTCGCCCTCGGCGATAAGGAACTCGATCTGACCACCCACCGGTCCGGCTGGTTCGACCTGCCCCGCCGCCCAATCGTCGACCTTGCCCGCTGCCCAAACACCGGCAAAGACCAAGATGACCCCCACGATGGCCAGCCGACGAAGCGGACCTGACCGACGAGGAAGCCGCACATAGTCGCGTGGGTCGATGTATTCGATATGAGGCTGGGCGGGCTGATCGGGACGCTGGTATCCCTGCACGTATTGAGCAGGAGCATGTTGCTCTACCCCCGCAGGCTGTTCTACCCCCGCAGGCTGTTCTCCCAGCGCGGGCTGTTGTTCGGGCGACGGCTGTGTCGCCAGGCTCCCGGCGTTGGGGGTTCCAGAGTTCGGGTCGTTGTGGGTGTTCGACATAATTGTCCGGGTCTTCCGGGTCTATCGGGGTTGGTCCTCGGCCAGCTGCTTGTCGAGCCAGCCCTGGAGCAAAATCGATGCCGCAACCCGATCGACAACTTTCCGTCGTTCGGCGGCACCGAGGTTCTGCTCCATGAGCGACCGATTAGCAGTCACCGTGGTTAAACGCTCATCGTAGGTTGCAATGGGTACCTCAAGCGCGGCACCCAGCTCATCAATCTCCTTGAGCACGCCTTTTGCCGCCGGCCCGATGCTGCCGTCAAGCGAAAAAGGCATGCCGACAACCACGATCTCGGCCTCCCACTCGATCACTAAATCTCGAATTGCTCGGTGCTCTCGTGGCTGATCACCAACCCGGTGCACGGTATCGATCGGAGTCGCGACGCGGCCATCTGAATCGGAGACGGCAACGCCAATGCGTTTCGATCCAAGGTCCAGGCCCAGTGCTCTCATGCTGGCGAGTTTTAGATCCCGGCCGCAGCGCGGGCCTGGTCGAGTGCGGCATCAAGGTTCTCGGGTGACTTGCCGCCTGCAGTAGCCAGATCGGACCCTGGCCGCCCTCCCCCGCCGATGGTCTTCTTTGCCTCATCGATAAGTTCGCCTGCGTCGTGGCTTGAACCAGGAGCAACAGCAGCGGCTAGGAAGACTCCCTTGTCGGGGGCCGACCCAAGGACCACCGCATCGACGCCGTCGCGGTCGCGGATGGCTACCGCCAGGTCGCGAAGACCGCCCTGGTCAAGATCGTCGACACGAGCCACAAGCACGCCGCCCACCGCCTGCGCGGCGAGTTCACCGGCCTGACCGATCGCCACCTGGCGACGAAGATCGGCGATCTCTTTACGAAGCGACTTTGCCTCGGTGAGACGGCGCTGAACACCTTCGACCACCTCGTCGGGGGCCACACCAACCAACTCGGCGACCTGACCGACCAGGCTCTCGCGCTGGCGCAGCCGCTCGATAGGGGCGTTGCCGGTAAGTGCTTCGAGTCGACGAATATTTGAGCCGATGGAGCTTTCGGCCACAATTTTTACCGGGCCAATATCGCCGAGCGCCGCCACATGAGTGCCGCCGCAAAGTTCGACCGAGTTGTTGCCGGCTTCAAGGACCCGAACAACATCGCCGTACTTATCGCCGAAGAACGCAATGGCCCCCAACTGTTCGGCATTGTCCTTGGACGTTTCGAAATGGCGTACAGCTTCGTTGTCGAGGATCTCGGCGTTGACAAGGTCCTCGATCTGGGCGATCTCGTCAGGCTTGAGTGCGTCGTAGTGGGAGAAGTCGAAGCGCAGCCGATCGGGGCCCACGTAGGAACCCTGTTGCTTGACGTGATCGCCGAGCACCTTGCGCAACGCCCAATGAAGGATGTGAGTGCCCGTATGGTTCCGCCGAATAGCGTCGCGTCGCTCGACGTCGATAGCAGCCGACGCGGTTTGGCCGACCTCGATCGACCCTTCGATGGAGTCGATCATCATGCGATGCACCCCAGGTACGGCGTAGACGGTGTCGGTAACCGTGGCCGTCCCCGTGGGGGTGCTGATCGTCCCGGTGTCGCCAACCTGGCCGCCGCTTTCGGCGTAGAACGGCGAGGCGTCGAGAACGATGGATGCGTCGTCGACCAGCAGCACCGTGGCTTCGTTGGCAAACACCTCACGGCCTACGAAGTCGGTGGGGCCCGAGGAATCGGCGATCTGTCGGAATGGCGTCGGGTCGAAATCGCCGCCATCACTGGCGCGGGCTGCCTTGGCGCGGGTGCGTTGTTCGTCCATGGCGGTTTCAAACCCGGCGTGATCGACGGTTACCCCGCGCTCGGCAACGATCTCTTCGGTGACGCCCAGAGGGAATCCGTAGGTGTCGTGCAGTTGGAACGCCACCTCGCCCGGCAATACGTCGCCCTCCGAAAGCTCGGCGAGCTTGGCGTCGAGAATCGTCGATCCGGTGGCGAGTGTCTGACGGAAGACCTCTTCTTCGCGCTCGGTGACATCGCGGATATACGAGTGGTTCTTGACGATCTCGGGGTAGTCGGCGCCCATGATGTCGACGACAGCGTCGATCATGCGGGGCATAACCGTGGTCTCGACACCAAGGATGTACGCGTGACGAACCGCTCGCCGGATAATTCGGCGCAGAACAAAGCCCCGGTCTTCATTCGACGGGAACACCCCGTCGCTGATCATAAATGCGGTACTGCGGGCATGGTCGGCGAAGACGCGAAGCGACACATCGGACTCTGGGTCGGCGCCGTCGGCCACGCCGGTGATCTCGGTGGCAACGGTCAGCAGGCGGGCAAACTCGTCGGTTTCCCACACCGACGAAACTCCTTGCAGCACCGTGAGGATTCGTTCGAGTCCGGCACCGGTGTCGATACTGGGCTTGGGAAGATCGACTTGGGTGCCGTCCTCCTGTTGTTCGAACTGCATGAACACCAGGTTCCAGATTTCGATGAACCGGTGTTCGCCACCCTCGGCCGGGCCGCCGTCGTCGCCAAACTCGGGACCAAGATCATAGAAAATCTCCGAACACGGACCGTTGGGTCCGGTATCGGCCATTCGCCACCAGTTGTCCTCATCGAGTCGCTGCACCCGGTCGGCGGCAACGCCAACCTTGTCGGTCCAGATGGCAGCAGCCTCGTCGTCGGTGAGGTGCACGGTGACCCACAACTTGTCGACGTCAAGACCAAGCGTTTGGGTAACAAACTCCCACGCCCACGGAATAGCATCTTCTTTGAAGTAATCGCCGAACGAGAAATTGCCCATCATCTCAAAGAAGGTGAGATGCCGAGTGGTGCGACCAACCTCTTCTAAATCGTTGTGCTTTCCACCGGCCCGAACTGCCTTTTGCACCGAAACAGCACGGGAATATGGCGGGGTCTCCTCGCCAACAAAGAACGGCTTAAACGGCACCATCCCCGAGTTGGTGAACAACAGAGATGCATCGTGGGGGATCACGCTTGCGGACGCGACTTCGGTGTGGCCCCGCTCGGTGAAGAAGGACGTGAAGGTGCGACGGAGTTCGTTGGCTTTCATGGTGCTTGGATTCTACCGGCCACGCGGCAAAGCACGAAGCGGGTTAGCGGGGGCGATGCACCGAACCGCGACGTCGGCGGCCCGACCGATGCGACGGCAGCGAACGCAGATCGATTGGTTTGTTTGACCGACTGTTTCGTCGTCGATCGTCGGCTTCGACATCGTCGACGTCTTCGTTCTCTTCAGTGCGATCTTCACGGCTGTCTTCGGGGCCGTGATAGCCGAAGTCGGGCGTGCGAATGTTCTGCACGGTATCGATCATGTCCGACCCGAAGTCGCGCACAGCCTTCACTGCGTCTTTCGAACGCTCGGCTGCTTCCACTCGAAGGTGCTCTGGGGTGTAGCGCTCGACGGTCTTTTTGACCTTCCGCTGGACGTACACCGACGAGCCGAGACCAAGCCCGTACCCGACACCGGTCCACACAACACGCTTAAACATGACAGCGATCCTACTCTGGATCGACCGGCCGAGGGGGGTCGGTTGTTTCACGCCGAGCCTTCTGACGTTCGGCGATCTCGGCTTCGAAACCGTGACTTGTGGGTTCGTAGAATCGCTCGCCAACCAGTTCATCGGGTAGGTATTGCTGCTCGACCCATCCGCTCGGATCGTCGTGCGGGTACCGGTACCCCACCCCGTGCCCCAGCGCTGACGCCCCTTGGTAATGGCCGTCTCGAAGGGCTGGCGGCACGGCACCTTCGCCCGGCGATTCCGCTGCGGCCCGACGAGCGTTACCGATACCCGTGGTGGCCCGGTTCGATTTCGGGGCGGTTGCGAGATGGATCACCGCTTGCGAAAGATTGAGCTGCGCTTCCGGCAACCCCACAAACTCAATCGCACGAGCCGATGCATCGGCGATCAGCAACGACATCGGGTCGGCCATGCCGATGTCCTCGCTGGCCAGAATCACCAGCCGTCGAGCAATGAACCGGGCATCCTCGCCCGCCTCAAGCATTCGAGCCAGCCAGTACAGGCCAGCGTCAGGGTCGGAGCCACGAATACTCTTGATAAACGCCGAGATCACGTCGTAGTGCTCGTCGCGGCCATACCGCAACGCCTTTGCGCCCAACGCCGCCTCGGCATCATCGATCGTTACCGCCGCAGGTTTTGACCGGTCTTCGGCCAGAGCCACCGCAACTTCAAGACTGGTAAGCGCATGACGACCGTCGCCGCCGGCCCGGTCGACCAGGTGGTGAATAGCCTCTTCTGTTGCCGTTGCCCCCTCGGCACTGAGGCCTCGGCGGCAAAGCTCGACGATGGCGTCGCGGCCCAGCGACTCGAGCCGAAAGAGAGTCGAGCGTGACAACAACGGCGGATTGACCTCGAAGTATGGGTTTTCCGTGGTGGCGCCGATGAGCACAATGAGTCCCGATTCAACCGACGGCAGCAGCGCATCCTGTTGGCTCTTGTTGAAACGGTGCACTTCGTCGAGGAACAAGATGGTGCCCTGCCCGCGTTCGCCAAGGCGCTGTTGGGCCTTCGCGATGACCTCCCGGACATCTTTGACCGACGCGCTCACCGCCGACAGCTTCTCGAATGCCTTCGATGTGGAATGGGCGATGAGCTCGGAAATAGTGGTCTTGCCCGTGCCGGGCGGGCCCCAAAAAATCACCGACGACAGCCGATCGGCTTCGATGAGCGCTCGGAGCGGTTTCCCGGGAGCAACCAGGTGCTCCTGTCCGACAACTTCGTCAAGGCGCCGTGGACGCAAGCGCGCCGCCAGTGGCGAGCGTTGCTCCAACCGTTGCTCGGCCGCAGCGCTGAACAGATCGTCGGCCATACGTGTACATCCTGAGGTTTGTGGACCCGAATCACGTTAGTTCGCCGGGGAAACCGAAATGCTTAGATCTGGCGCCGAATAGCCGATGGGCGCTTCATGCCAACTCCCCTCGTGATTCTGTTTTGGATCTGGCTGGCAATTTCGGTCGGCATCTACCTAGCGCGCCTGTTCAAGCGGGGCGGATCGACGTCCAACGACGCCGCGGCCGACGCTACTGACGACGCCCTTGACGGTACCGCCGAGCTTCCGCTCGATTCGCCGGACCGCTGGACGACTCCCGATTCCGAACCCGGTGCTGACGCGGACGCCGCCAGTGTTGCCGATGCGGATCCAGCCCAACCAGCGCAGCCAACGGCAACCCCGGTGCCGGCAGCTCCCGCAGCGCAAGAGCAGGCGGTGGTCTCAGAACTCTCACCGGATGTAAGTCTCGAACCAGCGGTCACTGCCGCGTTGGCCGAACAGGCCGTCAATGCCCCAGCCGAAGCCTCCGAGCTCCCGGTTGCAGAGGTCGCATCCCGGCTCGAGCCGCTGGTAGACGAATCCCATATCGAACCGTCGGTCCTCTCGGCGATGAGTCCAACGCAACGCGCCGCGCTGGGCACAACAGCGGCCGCCACCACCGGCGGCCTGTTTGACCCGCAGGTCAGGGCGACCGTGCTCGATCAGGTCGAGTTCGATCATCAGCCCCTTCGCGAACTCCTCACCGGCATCAAACTTCCGTGCGAACTCCTGCCCGCTTTTCGGGCGGCAAGCAACGACCATTACGCCGTCTTCACCACCACCTCTGCCTCCCCGGCCGAGGTTGCCGCCCAGGTGGCCGCCGAACTCGAACGTCTCGGCTTTGCCGTGGAGCCTCGACCACCTGCCGGAGCCCGTGCAACGCGAGCGACCTCGGCGGTAGATGTTGTCGTGGCCCTCGTGGAAGAAACCGAGACCGAAGGCTCCCGAGTAGATGTCGAGTTCACCTCGCTCTAGAGCTTAGGTGAGCGTGGCCAGCCAGTTCTTCACGGCGTTGACGACGTCGTCATCGCGGCCGCGGGCGTCATGGCGCGCCCCATCGAGCCAGACCTGAGTGACGGGTCCGGGGATTGCCTTGGTGTGCTCAGCGAACTCGTCGGGGGTGCCGAACGGATCTCGGTCGCCCGAAACGAACAGCACCGGCAGCTCGAGTTTGGGGAAATGGTCGACCCGTAGCGTTTCGGGCTTCTCCGGCGGATGCAGCGGGTAGCTGAGCAACACCAAGCCGCGTGCTGGAAGCCCCTCGGCCACGGCGATGGAACACATGCGACCTCCGTAGGACCGCCCGCCAAGGACCAATCGGCTCGGCCGAATCCGGGCCTTGGCCACCACGTCGGCCGCAGCCGTGCTTACGATGTCCATCACCTTCGGGAGGCTCCGCGCCTTTATCTCGATACGTCGGGTCGGCAACGGAATCGCGTCGTCGAGCGCAACAAGCGTGCGGTGATCTCGTCCAGCGCTTGCCCCTGGGGCAAGGAGCAATGCCCCGGGTTTCACGACGCCAACAGGATTCGGCGGGCCTCGGTAAGTTCGGTGATGCGATCGGCAGCGTCGTTTTCGCCGCCACCATGGTCGGGGTGGGCATCGCGAAGCAGGTCACGAAAGCGAGTGAGGATGATCTTCTTTTCTGGCGTTTCGTCGGCGCCACCAAAGCCAAGCACCGAAAGCGCCCACGACACTGGGTCGCCGGTTCCCATCGAGAGACTACCGACTGCCGATGCCGAGCCGCCGAGGAGGTGGAAGATCAGCGACGGGCCCACGGGTCCGCTCCAGCGCAATCCCTGCCGGATGGTCTCCATAACGCTGGCGCGAATTCCTCCGTCGAGTTCGCCAGCCGCATAGATCGCAGCCAGAACAAACTGCTCAGGGGCCCCCTTGTCGCTCTCGAAGATGTAGGACATCTCGCCGTCGACTTGAACGAGTTGTTGCACGCTGCTTCCCAAACCAACGATGTCTTGTTGGAAGCGGTGGCGAAGCCGAGGTTGCGGAATCCGCATTCCCGCTTCGAGCTCGCGACTGAGCGCGAAGATGTCGGGGTACAGGTCGGGATCCATGTCGTTGGAGAAACGGGCCACAACACCGCCAAGTAGTACGCCGCCGTGTCCCGGGCTCGGGTCGACGGGCAGCTGGAGTTGGCCGAGCGCTACACGTCGGGTGGGGGCGATGGGACGAGAGTGGAAAACTTCTAGCTCAGCGAGCAGCACGATACCTACCATCGTACCGGCCGCAAGGAGCCCTAACGAAGCCAGACCGAGACTGCGGAGCGGAGCTCAGATCACGAAGCGGAGCGGAGCTCAGATCATTGTGCGGAGCGTGTTGCGAAGCTTGGTGGCTGCTTCGCTGATGATCTCGTCGTCACCGTCGTTTTCCAGCTCGCCTCGAATCGTTTGTACGAGGTCGGTGATTCCCGACCAAGTGGCCAAATCGAGGCCGAACGGCCGCTTCGACGCTTCCATCGTGCGGCCGTGCTCGGTGATGCCCTCAACCCCGCGGTAGTCGCGGCCGTCCTTGGCGAGCCGGGTTGCCGACTCGAACAGGTTGCTCATGAGCTGGTTGGCCTCGAGCCCTTCGAGCGCCACCAATTCGGCGCCGTCTTCATCGGCCATGTCGATTTCGTCGAGCACTGCATCAAAGATGGTTTCGACCATCTCCTCATCGGAGGCGAGCACCACCAAGTCACCGTCGACGTTAAAGGTATGGGCGATTCCGCCTAGTCCGAGGCGCGACGAGAGTTCGCTCTGCTGCGCCGAGTCCCACCCCTCCATTTCATAAATCTCTTTTGGCGCGTCGGCGTCGAGGGTGGGAAGTGTGGTGCGTTCGATGGCATCGACCACCGCATCAACTCGAGCTTCATCAGCGTCGCGCACAATGAGCACAGCGCCCTGCCACGCATGATCCACATTTTCGTTCGTGAGTACCTGATCGACCATTCGTCGGGACTCGAAGGCCCACTCGTGGAGTTCGTAGGCGAGCTGTTCTTCGTCTTCGGCTCCAACCGACGCGACCGGCATTGGTTTGTCGTTGACCAGCCCGACCCCACACTCGGGGCACGACCCGGTACCTGCGACGTATTGGCTGGCGCACTGGAAACAAAACTCGGGTCCGCCATCGAGTTCGATGGCGCCTACCTGGTCGCTGACAGCCGCTTCGTCATCGGCACTGTCGGCGGTGTTCCCCGAGTCGCCAGTGGCGTTGCCCCCAGCGTCAGGATCCGCTTCGGGCACGTCGGTTCTCGACAGGTCGAGATCATCGGGGTTTGGGTCGTCATAGAGGTCGTCGTCACCAGTCACAACGTCAGTATTGCCGCAATCTCTTCCGCTCAGAAAGGCGGCTCGATAGCCGACAGGAATTCCATCCAGCGAGCCTCCGCGGACCCCATCCGCTCGAAAGGTACTGTCCGAACCATGACTGAGACCCAAAATCAGATCCCCGATCGCAACCTTGCCCTCGAGCTCGTTCGAGTCACCGAGGCCGCGGCGATGGCGGCTTCGCGTTGGATGGGTCGGGGCGACAAGCTCGGCGCCGATGGCGCAGCGGTCGACGCGATGCGCCTCATGCTGCAAAGCGTCAATATGGAAGGCCTCGTCGTTATCGGCGAAGGCGAGAAGGACGAAGCCCCAATGTTGTACAACGGCGAGATCGTTGGCAATGGCTCACAGCCCCAGACCGACGTGGCGGTCGACCCTATCGATGGCACCACGCTCACTGCGCTGGGTCGAGAAGGCGCCATCGCTGTTATCGCCGTTTCGCCGAGGGGCACCATGTACGACCCAGGCCCGTGCGTCTATATGGAAAAGATCGCTGCCGGGCCCGACTGCGCCGACGTGATCGATATCACCAAGTCCCCCACCGAGAATCTTGAAGCCATCGCCGAGCGCAAGCGCGAGGATGTTCGCGACGTCACCGCAGTCATCCTCGATCGCGACCGGCATGGCGACCTGATCGAAGAGGTTCGCGAGGCCGGTGCCCGTATCCGTCTTATCGCCGATGGCGACGTGGCCGGAGCAATCGCAACCGCATGGCCGGACTCAGGCGTCGACGTCCTCTTCGGTGTAGGCGGAACTCCGGAAGGCGTTATCACCGCCGCGGCGCTCAAAAGCATGGGTGGCGGGATGCAGGGCAAGCTTTGGCCCCGGGACAAGACCGAAACCGATGCCGCCATCGCAGGTGGGTGGGATCTCGATGAGATTCTCACTATCGACCGCCTCGCTGGCGGCGAAGACTGCTTCTTCGCCGCCACCGGCATCACTGACGGCGATCTTCTCCGTGGCGTCCACTATGACGGCCGCGGCGCAAGCACGCAGTCGCTTGTCATGCGCTCTCGATCCGGCACGGTGCGGCTTATCAACGCCCAGCACCAGACCGACAAGATCAACACCTACGCCAGCGTCGACTACTAGTTCCTCACAGCTGTAGAGGTCGGTCTTCCTCGGCGCGCTCTTCCCGGTCTTCCTTCCCGCCGCAAAGAGACTTCTTTCACTCTGCGTGCAGTTTTACCCCTCTTATGGTACTCCTTGTGGTTTGTGCGGTCATGACGACGCACATCCTTTGGGAGGAAATGGGTGAAACGAGCTGGTACCGGCAGCCGCTTGGCCGGCGAGGCGGACAACACCGACGCGCACGGCAACTTCGAACCGTTCGGTGTCTTCTTTGATCGCACCTTCGCTGGCGCGTTCGCTACCGCAGTCCAAAGCGCTGACGGCGACGAGGGGAAGGCCGCCCAACTCTGTGCCACTGCGTACGGAAAAGCGTTTGCGCGCTGGCGAGTACTCGGCCGCGTCGGCGATGCCGATCGGTTTATCGATCGCCGGATCACCAAACGTCGTACCCGCCGCAAGGCTACGCCTCCCTCGCTCGAAGTCGGCGTCGGATACAAGCCGTGGGTGTATGTAACCGCCACCGAGTCGGGAACTTCCCGAAAGCGAGCGTTCTGGGGAGTCGGCGCCGCCGCAAGCACCATCATTCTTTCCGTCGGAGCCATCGGGTGGACCCAACCAAAGCCCTCCGAGAACCGAGTGAGCACCGAAACCGAAATCCTCGACTCGCCCGCAACCACAACAATCACAACGCCACCGCCGACAACGCTCCTAACCCCGGCTCCCAGCACCAGCGATCCCGTACCGCCTGCGACATCAGCGGACGATGAAACGTGGACGGGCTTCACCCTCGACCTCGACAATCTGCCGCTATCTCCGGCCGAAGTCGACGCCGCCAGGCCACGACCCACTGCACCCGATACCACCTTGCCGACGATACGTTTCGGGCTGGCTCCAACGGTCTCCCTCACCACCCCGTAGCTACCAGCGGCCAGGTCGGATAGACAAGAGGTATGGATACCTCGAAGTACCGGGTGAAACCCAAAAGCAAAGTCAGTCTGAACGACTGGGACCCCAACGATGATGGCGGTCTCGACAAGGACGAAGCCCGCAAGGAAACCCAGGCGCTCAACGAACGCCTCGAGGCCCTTCAAGAACTGCTGTACGCCGAGGACAAGCACAAGGTGCTTGCGGTGTTGCAAGCCACCGATACCGGGGGCAAAGACGGAACGATCCGCCACGTCTTCGACACCCTCAACCCCGCTGGGGTGAAGGTCGCCTCGTTTAAAAAGCCCACGAGCGACGAGCTTGCCCATGACTACCTGTGGCGGGTTCATGCCCACGCACCTGCCAACGGCCAGCTCACCATCTTCAACCGGTCGCACTACGAAGACGTCCTTGTGGTGCGGGTCCATAACTACGTTCCGGAGAGCGTTTGGAGCAAGCGCTACCGCCATATCCGCGAGTGGGAGCAGATGTTGGCCGACGAAGGAACCACCATCGTCAAGTTCTTTCTCCACATTTCGCGCGCCGAGCAGAAAGAACGACTCCAAGCCCGCCTCGACACTCCGGAGAAGAACTGGAAGTTCGCCAAAGGTGATCTCGACGAGCGTGAGCACTGGGACGACTATCAAGAGGCATTCACCGCAATGCTCGAAGAGACCAGCACCAAAGACGCGCCTTGGTATGTGATCCCAGCCAACCGGAAGTGGTTTCGTAATCGGCTGATCAGCCAGATCCTGTTCGATGAGCTCAAGGGCCTCGATATGTCCTACCCCGAGCCCGAGGATGGCATTCTCGATCTGGTCATCCCCGACTAGACCATTTTGTCCCTCGCCGTTTTTCTCGGAGCGTTCGCGGTCCTCATCGTTGCCAGCTGCGTACAAAGCTCCATCGGTTTCGGCGCCAATCTGGTGTCGATGCCGCTCGTCGTGCAGTTCGCTCCTGATCTTGTGCCCGGCTCGCTGCTGCTGGCCGGTTTCGCAATGAATCTGCTGATCCTTCAGCGCGACCGGTCGGCGATCAACTTCAAACCCGTACGAGGTGCTATCGGAGGGCGATTCATCGGCACCGGCATCGGCATCGTGGCGTTGCGGCAACTCTCCGAGGATCAACTCACGTTGGTTATCGCAGTCGGGGTACTGGCGATGGTGGCCGCTGCGGCCTTCAAGGGCTCACCACCACGAACGATTCGAAACATGGTTGCCGCGGGCACGCTGTCGGGCTTTACCGCAAGCACCGCAGGTATCGGCGGTCCCCCGGTTGCGGTCCTCTTTCAGGATGCCGAGGGGCCCGAAATTCGTGGGTCGATGGCCAGCTTTTTCCTTGTCGGGACCGTCGTTACCCTGGCGGGACTCGCTATCGCCGGACGCTTTGGCCTTTCCGAGATTGGGTGGGGAATCGCGCTGATGCCAGCCGCTGCCGCTGGCTACTTTCTCAGCGGACCTATGCTTCCGATTGTCGACAAGGGGTACACCCGGCCAGCGATTCTGGGGCTCTCTGCGGCAGCCGCAATCGTGCTGCTGGCTCGCTGGAAGTACGACTTCTAGGCCGCAGGGCGAATCTTGTGCGGCGCAGCGACTGGGCGATCCTCTGCGGGCTCCCAGCCTTTCATCCACTCGTCTCGGCGGCTCCATACTTCAAACCAGTAGCGACCTGACGTTTTCTTATCTTTGGTAGCGATTGCAAGGGCCTCGTAGCCGAGCCCACGAACCCCGGCGCCAATTTTGAGGCAGGCAAGCGCGTACGTTTGTTGCCAACCGGTCCAAGACTTCCTCACCGCCGTGACATCGCCGGTAAGGCGCAAAATTACCTTGTGGGCACGGTTGGGGCTCGACGCTCCCACGTAGTGAACGATCTCGGCATCGGGGGTGATCATTGGGCAGTACCCCAGCTCGCGGGCGCGGCGGGCAAGATCGGCATCCTCGCCGTACATCCAGAAGTCTTCGTCGAAGCCTCCTAGCTCCTCCCACACGTCTCGGGAGACCAGTTCGAGGCATCCGGTGATGTAGCCAACTTCGCGTTCGGTATCGCGTTCCCAGCCGGGGAGTTCTTCGGGGTTAAACCGCATCGAGTCTTTGAAGGCGGCCGAAAGACCCGTGGCGAAGCAGGTCAGGCTCCACAACGTCGTCTCGCCCCAGCACGAGCCAGGGTCAAGTTCGCCATGTTCGTTGAGCGTCCGACCGCCATACAAGCCGCCATCAGGTCGACGTTTTGCCAGCTCAAGCAGAGCCTCGAACGTTCCGGATTTCACCTCGGTGTCCGGGTTCAGAAGCAGCAGGTACTCGCTGTTTGCCTTGGTGGCAGCAAAGTTCACACCCCGGGCAAAGCCAAGGTTGGCGCCGGTATCGAAGTACTTCACCTGCGGAAACTCCGCTTCGAGCATCTCTTTGGTGCCGTCGCCCGGATGATTGTCAGCAACAATCACCTCAAGCTCAACATCACCACGGTTCTCAAACACCGTCGTCAAACAACGCCTAATGAGGTCGCGTGTGTTGTAGGCGATCAGAAGTATCGAGATCTCAGTCACAACGCTTGTATCGACCCCAAAACACCAAGACCTAAGCGAAGCACCGAGCACCGTGCCAGGAGGCCGCGCGGTTAGGTGACCATCCGCCGGTTTAGGTGTTGGCTCGATTTTGATATCGAGTGCGCCCAAAACTCTAAGACCGGGGAGGTCACCTCCATGATGCGCGCTTTAGACCCGCAAGTCCATGATCCTGTGT
>CALJDK010000039.1 GCA_938023735.1 uncultured Acidimicrobiales bacterium | reverse complement strand
GGTTGGCTCAGCGATCATTGCCTCGACGGCCCGGGCCGCCACCGTGGCCGCCACGTCCCAGCGTTGATGGACCAGGACGTCCTCCCAGGCCTGGCCCTCGACGCCAAAGCCGGAGACCGACTGGCTGACGGCGATGCCGGGGATCCCGGCGTTGCGGCCTGTGACGGCAGCACCGATGGTTCCCGAGTGGTACACCGAGCGCCCGACATTGGCGCCGGGATTGATGCCGGAGACGATGAGGTCCGGAAGCGGACCGAACGCACCGAGTCGGGCGAACATGATGCACAGCGCCGGCGGTCCCGATATCGCCCACGAGGTGTCGATGCCCTCAACGTGACCTTCGTGCACCTCAGGCGTCATCATCCAGATGGCGCCAATGGCGGCGCCCGCACCCGAGTACTCCTGGTCGGGGGCGACGACGGTCACGTCGCCGAACTGCTTCATCTCCCTGGCCAGCACGTGGAGCCCGATCGAGTCGATGCCGTCGTCGTTGGTCACCAGAATGTTCATGGTCCGACCGTAGCGGGGCGGTCAGGAATTGCGAGGGTCAGCTGAACGACCGGTCTTCCCACCATGGGTACACCTCGGGCATATCTGATGATGCCTTCATCGGGAAGTCCGCAGGCCGCTTCTCGAGGAAACTGGCGACGCCCTCGGCGACGTCGGCGCCCTTACCAAGCTGCCAGATCAGACGACTATCGATCTTGTGGGCTTCCATCGGGTGGTCGGCACCGAGCATCCGCCAGAGCAGCGCTCGCGTAGCCGTCACCGAGACTGCCGAGGTGTTGTCGGCGATCTCACGGGCGAGCTCGTTTGCTGCTGGAAGAAGATCATCGGGTTCGTGCAGGCTGCGGACCAGTCCACCGTCGAGAGCCTCTCGGGCAGGAAAGACCCGGCCGGTGTAGGTCCATTCGAGAGCCTGGCTGACGCCGACGAGGCGAGGCAGGAACCAACTCGATGCGGCCTCGGGCACCAACCCGCGTCGAGCAAAGACAAATCCAAGCTTGGCGGTGGTGGAGGCAAGACGAATATCCATCGGCAGCGTCATCGTGACGCCAATGCCGACGGCCGGACCATTGATAGCCCCGATCACCGGCTTCTTCGATTCGAAAATGCGCAAGGTGGCGAGCCCGCCACCGTCACGAATACGTTCGATTCCGTCAGAGGGAATCCGTTCGGTGACATCGTCATCGGTGCGTGACTCGTAATCGAACGTATCGGTGCCGCTCGAAAGATCGGCTCCTGCACAAAAGCCCCGGCCAGCACCGGTAACGATCACGGCTCGAACGTCGTCGTCGGCGTCGGTCTGGTCGAACGCCGCAATGACTTCTCTCATCATGCGTGCGGTAAACGCATTGAGCTTGTCCGGGCGATTGAGGGTGATCGTCGCGACGCCGTCATCGACATCGAGCTGAATCTGTTCAAAGTCCATTGCTGGAGCTTCGTCGATTCGACCTCCAAAGGACGAATTACAAGAATGCTCCGACGCCGGTATGCAGCGTGAAGAGATAGGTCACGGTGCCGGCCACGGCAAGCACGGTGGCCTGTTTGCCCGATACGCCGTTGGCGCCAGCAATGTTCATCGTGATGCCGGTTGGTCGGAAGAAGATGAGCCCGGCCATGGCGTATTTTCGGAAGAGTCGAGTCTGTGAGAGCCGTGCGCTTAGCCATTCGGGGATTCGCTTCTTGCGCTGCATTCGATCATGGATCTTCGGTCCCAGGACCTTTCCGACAGAAAAGTTGACCGGGTCGGCCACACAGAGCCGGAACGTGCCCACCAGAAGAAACATAGGCAGCGACGTTACGGGTGCGGCCAGGGTCAGAAACAACAAGCGAGGACTGAACCCCACCAGCACGATGGGGTGCTCGAGGAGGAGCGGGGTCATGGCGACACCGACCCAGGAGATGGTGGTGAGGACCGAGAGAAAGATGAGCTGGGTACGCACGAGCGTGCTGTTGGCTCGAACGACTTCACTTCCACTTCGGATCCGATTGAGGAGCTGCATTACCCGAAACATCGACCAAATCGCTGACTCGCCTGAGGGGTATTTCAGCCTCAGAGCTTTTGGGCCGGACGAACTATCTCGTACCGCCACACTGATGTTGCGTACGTAACGAACTCAGTGCGCGTCAGGTTCCCGAACGGGTTATCTGTTGCGGTTCTCGAACTATCACTTTTGCGGTTCTCGAACTACTACTATTGCGGTTCTCGAACCGCTGGCGGCGGGTTGTTGTTTACATTCTCCGCAAGCGGGAAGATCAGCGGTTCATTAGCCTGGGCGTTCATTGCTTCCTGACGGGCGGACTCGCTCATCTCTCCCGTCTCGGCGAACGCGTGACACGCATCGATCACCGCTGGTAGTAAAGAGACATCGCTGGGAGTACAGATGCCGGCGACGCCCGGGGTGGAAAGCGCGAAATGGACTCCTCGTTGGATTGCTTCGGGTGTGGTCCACGGGCGATACCAGGGAAGCTCGGTCTTCTCGTCGTCACCCCAGGGTTTGTGGGCCACCGACTTGATGATCATCACGCCAAGATCTCTGGATTCGGCCTCGGCCAAGAGCGCCTCGGCGTCAGCCCGGTACTGCGGTTCGGCCCACAACCTCGGATAGATCGGAAACATCACGGTGTCGAGATCGAATCGCCGCACGGCCTCGAGCTGAGCCGCTGGGGTCCCCAGATCATGACCGGTGGTACCGACAAAGCGAGCGAGACCTTCGTCGCGTGCCGCGCAGATCGCCTCGAGTGCGGGCGACCGACGGTCGAGCTCTTCAAGACTCGTCACCGAGTGCGCCTGGTACAGATCGAGGTGATCGGTGCGAAGACGTTGCAGCGTGGTTTCGAGTTGGGCGCGCACACCGTCGGGGTTCGCCCGCAGGGTTTTGCCAGCGACGAACCAGTCGTCGCGCACCGGTTCGAGGTGGGGGCCGCACTGCACCTCGGCTTCGCCGTATTGCGGTGCTACATCGAGATGATTGATGCCGTGCTCGGCGGCGAGCCGGAACCCTTCTTCGGTTTCGGCCGGGTCGCCCTGCCAGAACATCGCACCGCCGAGGATGGCGACACTCGATTCGTGTTCGGTGCGGCCAAGACGTCGTGTTCCAAGGGTTTTCGCGGAGGTCATGGCTGGAACTTAGTCTGAGGATATGAGTGGCACCGGAAACTGGATTGACCGAAACGACTTCGTGGACCGCGCCGCGGTCATTACGGGAGCCGCGAGCGGCATTGGTCGGGCGCTTGTGGGCGAGGCCGTCGGGCGCGGGATGCGGGTGTTCGCTGCCGACATCGACAAGGTCGGGGC
Organism: uncultured Acidimicrobiales bacterium; assembly: GCA_938023735.1. Classification (GTDB taxonomy): domain Bacteria; phylum Actinomycetota; class Acidimicrobiia; order Acidimicrobiales; family SHLQ01; genus CALLQB01. The sequence goes on along the minus strand of CALJDK010000039.1, from coordinate 11,118 downwards.
CGAAGAAACCGTGGCCCTGCTCCCGCCCGAATCTGTCGGTCAGGCTTCGGCCCATGCGGTGGATGTCGGCGATGCCGATTCGGTTGCTGGGCTGGCCGACTCGGCGTTCGAGCAGCTTGGCTCGGTGGATCTGCTCATCAACAACGCCGGGGTGTTTCAAGGCGGCGTGATGTGGCACCGCAGCCTCGATGATTGGCGATGGACACTTGATGTCAACGTCTTCGGCATTATCCATGCCGTGTCGTCATTCGTTCCGCGCATGATCGCCCAGGGAACCCACGGGCACATCATCAATACCGCTTCGGTGGCGGCCTTCGTGGCGGGCCAATATTCGAGCCCCTATGTCGTGTCGAAGTGCGCAGCCTTTTCGCTCACCGAGTGTCTGGCGCACGACCTTCGCTCCGAGGGAGCCGACATCGGCGTGTCGGTGTTGTGCCCAAGTTCCATCGACACCAACATCGCCCGCACGCAGTCGGTACGCCCCGAAGGTCGCGGTGTTACCGAGGGTGACGATGCCGAGTTCGTTGCCGATGCGTTGGGGTCGATGCTGGCCGGGAGCATGAACCCTTCCGAAGCAGCTGCCAAGACCTTCGATGGCATCGTGGCCGGCGATTTCCTCATCGCCACGAAACCCAGTTATCGGCAACAACTCCAGGTTCGCTTCGACGCGCTGGTTGAGCGGGAACTGCCGATGACCGCTGAGGTCGACTGACCGCTATCGCGAGTCGAGTAGCAGGCTTTGGTTGCCGTGGCCGATGCGACCAACCTCGTCGAAGAGTTCGGTGTTGGATTGGCCCACACCGTTAGGTTCGACATAGCAGTGCGTGTCGAGCGCAACCCACTCGCCCTGGGGCATTCGATGAAGATGGACGGTGAGGTCGGGGTTGATGAACAACCAGCTGTCGAATGGCAACGGAGCGGACACGCCGTTGCCGAAGTCGGCTGCTGCCGCCACCCGAACCAGTGGCGAGATCGAAACATCGGGCAGCACCGGAACGAGAAGCCGGACCCAGTCGAAGCTGGGGCCGAGGTCGACCCAACTGCCTCGAGCGAACCGATGCTCGGTGGCATGGCTGTGGTAGCGCACCATCGGCGCCTGGCCGGGGTGGTACGTCGGGGACGAGCGGATCGACTTTGCCGGGCCTGCTGACGGAACGAGCCGAGGACCTTCGAGGCTGGCTGTGCCCGTTGGTAGCGGCCGATCGGCGGTGCGGATCTGCGCGAGCCGGGCGGTCGCCACCAGTCGGTCGCCAGCGATGAGGTCGGCCTGTACCAGGCGGATCTTTCGGCCCTCGCGGATGATCGACAGCCGTGGGGTAAGCGGTGCGAGCGGAACCGGCGCCAACAACTCGACAGTCAGTCGGCTGGTCTGCATGGCGACATCGGGGGTGTCGGTGGTGCGATGGGTTTCGCACAGGTGCGCCAGCAGCGCAGTGGTTGGTCCGCCGTGAAGGGCGTCGTCGGCCCAGGGTCCGCGGCTCGCAGCGGTCGGCACGATCGTGTCGCCATCGCGGACGAAGAGACTCGCCGGCAGTTCCTCGGGAGCGGGCTCAGTCATAGGCCACGCGGAATCCCAGGTTTCCGGTTGAGCTGTCGGGGCTGTTTGAGCTGCGGGCCGAGTTTCGGTACCGAAAGCAGTACGACGGGTTGCAGAGGAACGAGCCGCCACGCATCACTCGGGTTCCCGAGCCGGGCGCGAACCAATCGTCGCACCACTCCCAGGCGTTGCCGACCATGTTGTACAGCCCGAAGCCGTTGGGTTCGAACTCATCGACCGGCGCGGTGTCGTACCAGCCATCGTCGAGTGTGTTTGTTGTCGGGAACTCGCCCTGCCACACGTTGCAGCGGTGCGTACCGCCGGGGGTCTCGTCGTCGCCCCAGGGGAACCGTTTCTGCTCGAGCCCGCCTCGGGCAGCGCACTCCCATTCGGCTTCGGTAGGCAGTCGACCGCCGATCCATCGGCAGTACGCCTGGGCATCGAGCCAACTCACGTGCACCACTGGATGATTGTCGGGCGTGGTGGAGTCGGGGCCGTGTGGCGCTTTCCAGGAGGCCCCGAACACCTGCCGCCACCACGGCGCCGAGGCAACCCCTCGGGTGGCCGGGAATTCGTCGGGCATGAGCCCCGCGAACACGAACGACCATCCCTCCTGTTCGGCCGTGGTCGCGTAGCCGGTGGCATCGACGAACGTCGCAAAATCGGCGTTGGTTACCGCGTGCGCATCGAGCGAAAACGAGTCCACCTGCGCCTCGCGAACCGGGCCTTCTCCGTCGCTTGGATACCCGACGTCGTCGTCGCTCCCCATCAGGAAGGTGGTGGCGGGAATTGCGATCGGCATCTGAGGAGCGTAGAGAAAAGGACCATGGAGCGAGACATCTACTCACCCGATTCGTATGTGGACGCGTGTCCGCACGAAGTATTCGATGCGTTGCGCGCCGAAGGGCCGGTGGTTTGGCAGGACACGCCCGATGGCGGCGGCTACCACGCTGTGCTTACCCATGAAGCGGTGATCGAAGCATCGCGCGACGCGGCCATTTACTCGGCGTCTGCCGGGGGAGTGGTGATCGAGGATCTCGACGAGCAAAGTTTGCAGGCGATGCGCGGCATGCTGCTCGCGATGGACCCACCCCGACACGGGGCGCACCGCAAGCCGCTGTCACCGAGCTTCAAAGCCCGAGTAATCGGCGAGATGGAGGGACGCATTCGCGATATCTGCACCACGATCTTCGACGACCTGCTGCCGGCTGGCGAGCAAACGGTCGAGGTCGACTTCGTGCACGACGTCACCTCGAAGTTGCCGTCGCAGGTCATGGGCGAACTGATGGGATTGCCCGAGGGCGACTGGATGGCCATCCATAAGATGGCCGAGCGCAACACCAGCAGCCAGGACCCGGAGATCGCCACGGATCCCGATGCGCCGAGTGCAAGCTTTGAGATGATTGGGTACGGCATGAAGCTGGCCGAGTCTCGGCGGGGCAAACAGCCAACCGAAGATCTCACCACCATCTTGCTTGAGTCACCCATCGCCGACGGCACCAACGCCGATGGCTCGCCGAACGAGAAGTATTTGTCCGACCTTGAGTTCGGCATGTTCTTCGTGCAGTTGGTTACCGCCGGCAACGACACCACCAAAACGATGCTGTCGAGTGGCCTGCACGCGCTACTGACCCATCCCGAGCAGTTGGTGGCCGTTCGAGCCGACTCTTCGCTACTGCCATCCGCGGTCGAGGAAATTCTGCGTTGGGCCAACCCGCTCCACTACTTCCGTCGCACCGCCACCGCCGATACTGAGCTTGCGGGCCAGGCCATCTCGGCTGGAGACAAAGTGGTTCTCCTGTATTCGGCGGCCAACCGCGATCCTGCCGTCTTTGATGCCCCGCACGACTTCGACATCACCCGCTCGACCAACCCGCATCTTTCCTTTGGAATCGGCGGCCACTTCTGCCTGGGCGCCCATCTGGCTCGCCTCGAAGGGCGCGTGTTCTTCGAAGAACTGTTCAAGCGATTCTCCGACATCGAGCTGATCGGTAAGCCGGTCCGCCTGCGCAGCAATCTCAACAACGCACTGAAGCGCCTACCGGTTCGGTTGACTGCGTAGCGTTCACAGACGAGTACGCTCGGCGCCATGACTACCGATATCGATTTCTGGGTTGACCCTATTTGACCATGGTGCTGGGTGACGGCCAGGTGGGTCGTCAATATTTCCGAGGCACGTGATCTCAACGTTACGTGGAAGCCCATCAGCCTGCTGGTGAAGAACGAGCCCGCTCCCGACAGCGAATACTTTGCGCCGGTGAACAAAACCCACAACATGCTGCGGGTGATGGAATCGGTTCGTGCGGCCGAGGGAGATGGGCCGATGCAAAAGCTCTACTTCGAGCTTGGGGCACGGATCCATCACGACAAGGAGCTCGACTTCGATATTGCCGATGTGCTCACCACGGTCGGCCTTGACCCTTCGCATGCGGCCGCGCTTGACGATGAGTCGTTCGATGCTGCGATTCAGGCATCGATGGACGACGGCCTCGGCCTCACCGGAACCGACGTGGGCACGCCCATCATCGCCAAGCTCAACTCGGCCGGGAAACGGGTGGCCTACTTTGGTCCGGTCATCACTCGTGCGCCCGAGGGCGACGACGCACTCAAGCTCTGGGACGGCCTGAACATGTTGATGGACGTCGACGGTTTCTGGGAGCTCAAGCGCACCCGCACCGAAGGCCCGGAGTTCGGCGACCGCCCGTAAATCATGAAGACCCCGCGCAGCCAATCGGTCTACGACCTTGTTGGCGGAACACCCTGGTTCGAGGCGCTCATCGAGCACTTTTACGATGCGGTCGATACCGACCCGGTGCTCCGGCCGCTGTATCCCGATGATCTCACCGAGTCGCGTTCGCACATGGTGGGCTTTCTTCAGCAGTACTGGGGCGGACCTGCCACCTACAGCGAACAGCGCGGACATCCACGGCTTCGCATGCGTCATGCGCCGTTCGCAATTGGCCCGGCCGAGCGGGATGCGTGGTTCCAACATATGGCTGCCGCAGTTCGTGCCGGTGGGTTGGCGCCCGATATCGAAGCCGAGATGATCGCCTACTTCGAGATGGCAACCACCCACATGATCAACGTTTAACGCTGGTTGCCTACTGTTGCGTTGGGTGGCTGCTTAGCGAGAAAGGGGAGGGTGCTCTTCCCAGCTCTTGACCGGAATTGGCTCGCCGAGCCATGGATGGCCCTTGGTCTGACCGGGGTGACCCGGCCCACCAAACCGATCGAAGAAGTTGGTGAAGGTCGGCCGCTGTGCCCGACGCTTCTTCTCACGCTCGGCCGCCCGACGTTCGCTGTTCGCGCCGCGCATGACAAACGAGGCGAGAAGAATCGTCCAGAAACCGGTCCCGATGCCGGCGAAGAGTTGTACCAGCCCAACGCCAACGCCTACCCAGCCGAGACCACGGCCGAGCTTGGCCGCGGCAATCGTTGCGTCGAGTCGGTCGCCGTCGCGATGCCACAGGTAGGCCTGGGTGATGCGCCCACCGTCGAGGGGGAGCGCCGGGATGAGGTTGAAGAGCGCAAGGCCCAGGTTGATAAGGCCGAGGTAGGCGAAGAGGGCCACCACGATGCTCGATGCCCCAACGGCCTGCAGGGTTGCGGCGGTGGCTCCACCCAGCATCGCGAGGATGATTGAAACGGCTGGGCCGGCGGCCGCAATCCGGAACCCATCGCCCGGGGTCTGGGCCTCGGACTCGAGTCGCGCAACACCGCCGAGCAGCCACAGGGTGATGCCGTCCACCTCGAGGCCGGCATTCTGAGCGACCACGGCGTGTCCGAGTTCATGCAGGAGAATCGAGCCGAAAAGACCAAGCGTGGCGAGCAGAGCAACGGCCACGTAGACCGCAGTTGAGTAGCTTGGCACCAATGCCGGAAGAATGACGCCGGTCAGATTCACGACGGCAAGGACGCCAAATACCAGCGCGCTCCAGTGGAAGCCAATAGTCATAGAGCGGAACGAACCGATGGTTCGTCCTCGTGAGGATGAAACTTTCATGTCTTCTGGGGGACTGTCTTTCTGCATCGTTTTCTTCAGCGCTTCTTTTAATGGTCTTCTTCGGCCGCATCGGCCAAGCTTCGGGTACCTTCTGGAGGGGTAGAAGATGACCCGGAAGCCGGCCTGATGGGTTCCTTGGCGCCGGAGCCGAAGCTCGGGCGGCAGCAAGACTCTGGAGAGTTTGGAAAAGAACGATGCTGTTGTTCAGAGGGTGAAACCGCTCCCGACTCGAAACTATTTCGTCAGGTCAAAATCTTCGTGGAAATCCAATGAACGTGGTCCCATCATCACAGGGGCGCAGTAAAGGTGCCGTAAGGATTCACGGCCTACGCTCTGCGCTCATGACACGTGAATTGATGATGCTGGAACTTGCCGATGATTCGTCGGCGTGGCGTGACGCAGGGTTTGCCGTTGCCGACGATCGGATGATGCTTGACGGTGTCGAGTTCTGCTTCGTCGGTGCGGGGGCCGACTCGTTCGATAGCACGACTCGCGGAATTCGAGGCTGGCATCTCGACGGCGTGTGGAAAGAAGGTGGCCAACTCGATGGGTTGGCCGACGCGGCGTCGACCGTCGCGCCCCGGGCCGATTCGGGGTCGCCGGTTGCGGCTCATCCAAACGGCATTACCGGCATCGACCACCTGGTGGTTGCTACCCCTCACCTGCCCCGATCGATTGCGGCGTTCGAAGACGCCGGCCTTGAAGCGCGACGAACCCGAACGTTTCGCATCGCCGATTCGGAGCGTCAGCAGACGTTTTTTTGGGCCGGCAGCACGATTATTGAGATGGTTGGAATCGTCGGCGAAGAAGGTGATGGCCCCGCCAGCTTCTGGGGCCTTGCCTTGGTCAGCGACGACCTCGATGCCACGGCCGCATGGTTGACCGGACGAATCTCGGCTCCCAAAGATGCCATCCAACCTGGCCGACGTATCGCGACGCTCGACACCGAGGCACTAAACATTTCGGCTCCGGTGGCTGTGATGACTCCTCACTCAAAGTAGGGGCAAGAAGGGCCCGGGAGTGGCGCAGATCACAAAGTGATCAAAAAGTTGATGACCCAATTTCGCGCTGCATCACACGTTGGCTATTCTCTCGCTCGTCGGGCTACGGTGCTCCGAGCACTGCATGCCGAAGTTTTCTTCTGGGGGGAATATGTCAGTCACCGAAGAGCGGGTTTCGCCTTCGAGTATGGGCGGCCAAGGCGCCAAGACGGTTGCGTCGTTGGCGAAGGGTTGGGCCGATCGCTCACCAAAGCATGTGGCCATGCGCGAGAAGGATTTCGGGATCTGGTTGGAAGCCGACTGGGCCGAAACATGGGATCGCATCGAGATCGCAGCGCATGGTCTGCTCGCCTTGGGTATCGACGTTGGCGATCGGGTTTCGATCCACGCTGAGGATCGCCCCGAGTGGGTTATCCTCGACATAGCAACCGTTGCGGTGCGAGGCATCACGGTTGGTCTGTACCCTACGAACCCGGCCGCCGAGGTCGAGTACCTCCTGCAAGATTCCGGCTCCAAGGTTCATTTGGCCGAAGATCAGGAACAGTACGACAAAGTCGACGAGATCGACCCCAGCAACATCGCCGAGATGTCAACCATCATCTACGTCGAGGAGCGAGGATTCGCTTCGACGAACGACCAACGGCTTCTCTCGTGGTCCGACTTCCTCGATAAGGGACGCGAACATCGCAAGAACAACCCCGGTGCGGTTGCTCAACGCATGGCGGCCGCCGAGGACGACGACGTCATGACGCTGGTGTACACCTCGGGTACCACCGGCCCTCCTAAAGGGGCGATGCTTACCAACAAGAACTCGATGTTCGCGATGGAAAAGATCATCGACGAAACCAGCGCCTATCCCGACGGTAAGGCGCCAAACCAGAACGACCAGATTCTCACCTACCTACCGCTTTGCCACGTTGCCGAACGGATCTTTTCGACCTGGACCATGCTAGCTGGCGGGCCCACCCTTAACTTCGCTGAGTCGATCGAGACCGTTCCTCAGAATCTTCGAGAGATTCAGCCCACGTTGTTCTTTGCAGTCCCGCGTATTTGGGAACGGCTACATGCCGGAACAATTATCCGCGGCGGCGATGCTTCGCGGTTCAAGAAGATCTGGCTCAACGCTGGCATGAAGGCGGCCAACTCGATCGGCGAGGCCAAGGTCGCCAACGGCGGAAGCCACACCGCCAAGAGCCGCATCCTTCACGCCATCTTCTACCCGCTCATCTTCCGGGCGATGCAGGAAAAGATCGGCCTGCGTCACTGTCGGCGGGCCGCATCGGGCGCCGCGCCAATTGCCCCTGAGGTGCTCGCATTCTTTATGGGCATCGGCATCGAGGTGTACGAGCTCTACGGCATGACCGAGAACTCGGCTGTCGCCACCTGTAACTTCCCCGGCCGACTCAAGCTGGGCACGGTTGGCGAGGCGTATGCGGGCATTGGTTTGCGTATCGACGACGAAACTGGCGAGATTCAGACCAGCCACGACGGTGTTTTTGCCGGCTACTGGAACAAGCCGGAGAAAACTGCCGAAACGATGACCGACGATGGCTGGCTTCGCACCGGCGACGTTGGCGAATGGGTCGATGGCACCCACGTCAAGATCGTCGACCGCATGAAGGACATCATCATCACGTCTGGCGGCAAGAACATTTCGCCCAGCGAAATCGAAAACACCCTCAAGGCATCTCCCTTCATCAAAGAGGCGATGGTTGTGGGCGATGGTCGCAAGTACCTCACGGCGCTTATCGGTATCGAGATGGACACCGTTGGCGACTGGGCGCTTCGACAAGATCTTTCCTACACCACCTATCGCGACCTTACGACGAAGCCTGAGGTGCAGGAGCTCGTGCAGGGAGTCGTGAATGACTGCAACGAGAAGTTTGCTCGGGTCGAGGGTCTCAAGAAGTTCCAGCTGATTCCCAAGGAACTCGACCACGAAGATGGCGAGCTAACTGCGACGCAGAAGCTGAAGCGGTCGGCCATGATCGAGCACTTCGGTGACCTCGTGGAGTCCATGTACTAATGGGAGACACAGCACTAATGGACAGTCTGCTGATACTTGCGCAGGCAAGTGCAGCCACCACCTTCATACAAACACTGGTGAAGGGGCTGGCGCTCGGCTCGGTTTACATCATGATGGGCCTTGGGTTCGTCATTATTTTCAAGGGCACGCAGGTACTGAACTTCGCAGCGGCAGCATTGTCGATGGCTGGCGCGGTGTTTATGTCGATCCTCATCGCCGACGGCGGTTTGCCCTTTCTTCCCTTCGACAACCCGTTGGCTCCCGCCGAGGGCACCACTCCTGGTATCCCGCTGTGGCTGGTCAATATCGCCCTCGCGTTGATCTTTGCCGCAATCGTCGGGTTGATCATCGAACGCTTGGCGATTCGCCCGATGATTGGGCAGCCATTGTTCGCGATGGCGGTCATCACGCTTGGCGTCGAGATTGCCCTCCGACCATTCAGCATCGACGCCACGGCGCTTGAAGGACGGTCGATCGGTGTGCCTTGGGGCGCCGAAAGCTGGACCCTTGGCGATGCACTGATTCCCAAGTCCTACATTGCGGCCATCGTCATGGCCCTCGTTGCGGGCGCCATCGTGTTCGCCTTCTACCGGTCACGATTTGGTGTGGCCATGCGTGCAGTGGCCTTCGACCAGGAAGCAGCGATGGCCCAGGGCATCAACGTGGCTCGGGTCTTCCAGATCGCCTGGGCGCTGGGTGTAGCACTCGCCGCACTCGCCGGTATCGCCTACGGCATGGCGCCGTTTCCTCCGGGCGGCAACGTCAGCCAGGAGATCCACCCCATTCTTGCCTTCCGGGTTCTTCCGGTCATCGTGCTCGGTGGCCTCGACTCGGTTATTGGCGTGTTGTACGGAGGTTTCCTCATCGCTTTGGCCGAGGTCTTTGCTGGCCAGTACCTGTCGCAATACGGCAGCACGTTAGGTCCGGGTTATTCAACCATCGTGCCCTACATCGTGATGCTTATCGTCCTTGTCGTCCGGCCATTCGGCCTGTTCGGCACTCCCGAGATCCGGAGGGTCTGAACCAATGGCTTACCGTCGCCCACTCCTCCGCACCGCCTACGAGCAGGATGCAGCCATGCTGCCTACCTGGTTTCAGCGGGGCGCGTTCTTCCTCCTTATCTTCACGTTCTGCTTGGCCGCACTCGGTGCACCATTCCTGTCGGGCATACCCAGCTTCTTCCTCGGAGGCACCTGGATTAACCCCGTTACCAACATCTTCCCGCTCGGCATTGCTGCGCTCGGGTTCCTGATCCTGGTCGGCTTTACCGGCCAGGTGTCGATTGGTCACGCCTTCTTTATGGGCGTCGGCGCCTATGTGGCGGTGTCGCTGGGTGGCAACGGCGATGGCTGGAAAGCGTGTGTTCCCTTTCACGACGAAGTTGGACTCCTCGATCAGGCTGCGCAGTGCGGCATGGGTCTTCCTATGTGGGTTTGGCTGCCAATGGCCGGCATCGGTGCAACGCTGGTTGGCATTCTCGTGTCACCAGCGGCAGTGCGGGTTCGTGGTCTCTACCTGGCCATTGCCACCATTGGCCTTATCTTCATCGGCCTGCATCTTGGTCGCATGCTTCCCGAGTACGCCGGCGACTTCGAGTCGGGCCGACGTTGGCCCGAACTGCAGTTCAAGTGGTGGCAGGAGGAGACCCCGCTGATCGACATGACATCGGACGGCAAGTGGTTTGGCCTCATTCACCTCACCGAAGAGCAGAAGCAGTTCTTTTTCCTGCTCGGCATGCTGCTGATCTTTGGTGTCATCACCAAGAACATCGCTCGTAGCCGTACCGGCCGGGCCCTGCAGGCCATTCGCGATCGAGATATCGCCGCTGAGGTTATGGGTGTTCCCGAGTTCAAGTACAAGCTCATCGGCTTCGCCATCAGCTCGTTCTACGCCGGAATCGGTGGCGCACTCTTTGCCAGCTACAACGGCCGGGTCGCTCCTGTGCAGTGGTCGCTGCTCCTCTCGGTGGACTTCATCGCCATCCTGCTCATCGGTGGTATCGGCACCATCGCAGGCACCATGCTTGGCCTGGTCTTTGTCGAGCTGACCCCCGAGGTCGTAAAGAAATTCACCGAATGGTTGGCCGATCAGTTGGGCAATGGCGGACTCACCGGCTGGGTTGCCGATGTGCTGCTCACCCAGGGTGGCGACTTCGGTCCGATTGCCGTTACCCCAGCCGCTCCCGGTTGGCCGATGTCGGTGTTCCTCTGGAACTTCGTCATCTTCGGCGTGCTCATCGTGGTGTTCATGATTTTCGAGCCACAAGGTCTGTACGGAATCTGGCTCCGAATACGCAATTACTGGAAAGGCTGGCCGTTCAGCTACTAGACGAACCGGCCGCCTGATCAGGCTTGGTGACCTGCGCCACACGCGTTGTTGACCAATACTGGTGAAGCAATAACAAGTCTCGGAGCTACCGGCTTCGTGAAGATACAGGTGCAATCCGCACCGAAACTCCCAGGAGGGGAATATGAAACGAATGCGATGGTTGATAGCGCTTCTTGCGGTATTCAGTCTCTTCGCCGCGGCATGCGGAAGTGACGGTGACAGC
>CALJDK010000038.1 GCA_938023735.1 uncultured Acidimicrobiales bacterium | reverse complement strand
ACTGCACAAGACCTGCGAGTCGAAGAGCTAACCACCCATCCCGGCTTCATCTAAGCGGCGAGCGACCCGTACGATGACAACCCCCAGGGAGGTGTATGAGTACCTGGTGGGCTCCCCCGCCTTCAAAGCGGGTGTGCGGTGCGATCCATCGCAGGCGGGTTCGATTCCCGTCCACCTCCGCCAGGGTGTTCTCGAAACTGCCTCCTGGCCGTTTTCGATGGCGACGAGCAGTCGGTCGCACCTCCGCTCAGGGTTGCACGAACGTCAGCGTTAGCGGCCGACTTCGCAGGAGCGGTGAATCTTGTTGCGGCCGGCGCCGCCGGTGCAGGTGTCGCGGCCTTTGCCTCCGACAACCTTGTCGTTGCCGGCGCCGCCGTCGGCGTTGTCGTTTCCGGTGCCACCATCGAGTCGATCGTTGCCCGACTCGCCTTCGAGGATGTCGTTGCCGCCCCCGCCCTTGAGGGTGTCGTTCCCGAGGCTTCCCCACAACACGTCGTTGCCGGCCGAGCCTTTGAGTACGTCGTTGCCGTCGTCGCCGTACATGGTGTCGTTGCCGCGACCACCGTCGAGGATGTCGTTCCCATCGCCGCCGCGCAGGAGCAGGTCGTCGCCCGTGCCACCAAGAATTCGGTCGCGGCCACCTTCACCCAACAGGATGTCGCGGCCCGGGCCTCCGTCGATGCGATCGTCGCCATCGCCGGCACACACCACGTCGTTGCTGCCGAGCATGCGAAGGGTGTCGTTGCCGCCAAAGCTCACCACCACGTCGGCAGCGTTGGTTCCGATAAGCACGTTGTCGTTGTCATTGCCGACGATGGTGGCCAGACGGCCGTTGCAGAAATGCTGCACCGCACGTCGACCGAACAGATCAAGAATCGCCTCCTCGCCCGGAGCAAAGAACGACTCCTGCACGCTCACGAAATCTTTGCCGGTACTGCCGTGGTCGCCGCCGCCCCACAGCCACCGCTCGTTGTGCCCGTAGACGTAACCTCGGGTCCCAAGCGCTTTGGCCGCCTGCGCATCGCTCAGAACATCGGCGGCGGTAACCGGATGACCCGGCCGGGCATCGTCGGGATCGTCACACCACGGCGGCTCGATGGCCTCGTAACGCATCTCGGCGGCGATGACCGGGCGGTCGGTTCGGTCCATGGCCGCCTTGATGATTTCGGCGGCCTCTGATGCCGTGCGGCAGTGCGATGACTGCACGGCGAAGGTGTCGATCCACGGTTCGTCAATGAACTTCAACACGGCGGATCGCCAACCGCCGGTGTGATAGCCGGTTGGTTGCATTGAACCGGCAGATCGCATGCCAGCCTTCATGTTCGACCAGATGAGGGGGTCCTCGGAGTCAGAGTCGTTGTCGCACCAGTTGTCGCCGCCCAGCATCCACATCGACAACGCCGGATGCTGTCCGATTGCCTCACCGAGCTGTCGGCCAAGGAACCGAGCGTTCTTGCGTTTCAGGGGGCCCTGGTTGAGTACACACACGCCGTTCTGGTCGAGGATCCGGTTAAGGTACGCCGAAGCCCACGCTGCCACCATCACCACCTCGAGCTCGTAGCTGTGGGCCAGGTCGAGAATGGCGTTCACATGCTTTGCGTGGTTGGGGTCGAGGACCATATTGCCGCTCGAATTCAACCGCACCGCTCGGTCGCCATTGATGTTCTTGCCCGTAATGCCGTCCTGGTTGAGATACGACATCCATACCCCGTCGTAACCCCGGCTCGCTACGTACGCAAAATAGGTTTCGGCTTCATCGAGAGTGGCGCGGTTCGGGAGTTCCCAGGCGGTGTCCCAAACCGGAAAACCGGTTTGAGCGCCAGCAGTACGCGTTCCGGATGGAGCGGCGACGATCGCAACAGAGCCCGAAAGAGCAACGAGTGTCGCGAGAAATAACGACATGATGGATCGGCCGCCGAAAAGTACGTTCACCATCGGAACGATAGGGTGCGGCGCGCCGTGGATGGCGTATGTGGACGGCTGCCCCGGATTCTGTCTGGAGATCGGTCAGATGAGGCCATCGGCCTGGGCCGAGCGGAGAAACTCCGACGTTGCCTCGAAGAGTCCTTCGAAATCAAAGTCGGCCGGTGTTCCGGCGCGACCGCTGGTCGAGAGGGACCGGACGTGAAGAAGCGAGCGAAGGATGTCCCAGCCGACGATAGCCACCCGCATTTTCTGCTCGTCGTCGGCGGAGCTGGAGGAAAACGAGAACCACGTTTTGTCATCGCCAGCTTTCATAAATCGGTCGGCGGAGCACTGAAGAATGAACTCGCTGACCTGGGGGTTTGCATCGACCCATTCGGCTGCCGCTCGAGCCGCAGCACTGGGGCTTGGCTCTTCGGTGAGTCGCGCCCAAAGGTGCGCCTTGAACTCACCGCATACGCGCAACGCTACCGCGTGATGAAGTTCTTCGATTGACTCGAAGTGGCGATACAGGCCAGCAGGTGAGTAGTGAGCTCGAGCGGCGACCGTGCGGACCGACAGCGAAGCGAGCCCGCTTTCACGGACCTGGTCCAACGCTGCATCGACGATTTTGGATTGCTGATCGGTTGTCGCCATTCGTCCCTCTCCGAGCATCGAAAAGCGCCCGCGCGAAGTGTGTAACACCGAATTCTGTTTCGGTGAAAATATCTCACACAAATCGACCAATTTTGGTTATCTGAGCAATTCGGCGACAAAACCTACCGTACGAGGTCAAATGAGCAACTGCTCGACAGGCCAGTGTGGCTACCTGCGACCGCTCCGCCAGACCGCTCCAGCGGCACCAACCGCAGTGACAACGGCGGCTCCGCCAAGCGCCCTCTTTCGAACCGATGGCGCCTCGCTCGGCAACGCGGCCAACTCACGAAATATCCGAATCGGCCAGCCGCGAGCCTCGGCAACCCGTCGCAACTCCCGGTCGGGGTTCACCACCACGGGGTTGCCGACAGCCGACAGCATCGGTACGTCGGTAGCCGAGTCGCTGTACGCCCACGATGCGTCAAGATCGATGTCGTGAATCAGCGCCGACTCGCGAATGGCCGTGACCTTGTTTTTGCCGAACGAATTGAACGCCACCTCGCCGGTGTACCGACCCTGCTCATCGAGTTTGGCCTTGGTGGCGATGACCTCGTCGATGCCCAGAAACTCTCCGAGCGGTTCGACAATCTCTGACGGCGATGCCGACACCAGGTAGATCCGGTGCCCCTCGGAGCGGTGGTAGCCGATCAATTCCAGCGCCTCCTGGTACACGATTGGTTCGATGACCTCGGCCAAGGTTGCTCGGACCAGGCGCTGAATCTCGTCTTTCTCCCAACCGGTCGCGACCCGAAGGGCGGTCTCGCGAAACTTCCGAAGCTTCTCGGCGTCGGCGCCGAAACGACGGAAGAAGAATTGCGCCCAAAGAGCACGCGCCACGAGCCATTTCGACAGGTAGCCGGCCCGGTGAAGCGACGGGCCGAACGCGACAAGCGAGGCCTTCGCGATAACCGTCTTGTCCAGGTCGAAGAACGCCGCTTGCATAACCCCGAGGATACGACTGATCCGCCCGGTAACGAACGCAGCGGTTGCGTGGCCG
>CALJDK010000037.1 GCA_938023735.1 uncultured Acidimicrobiales bacterium | reverse complement strand
CTTCGACTACGACGGAATTCTCACCAGCATCCTCGCTCTCATCGCCGTAACCCTCCTCGTCGACGTCATCTCCACCAGCATCAGAAAGACCATCCGCTAAACCGGTGTCAGACCAGGGGTCAGACGAAGGGTCAGACCAAGGCGTTTTTGTGGTTGAGTGGCCACGTTGAGCGGGCATCTTTGGCAACTTCAACAACATTGGCAACGCTGTCCACAGAAGGCACAGGTTTATCCACAGGAAATCCCGAGGGGAAACGGCGATTTCCTTAGGTTGTCCTCTTCCATCCCACAGGGTCGGTCCGTCATGATGACCGCAGCACCGACCCACCGAGACGTGCCAACCCCAAACCCCGGCCACCAAACACCGGCCACCACAAACACCGGCCACTGCAAACAGAGACCCCTTGCAAACAGAGACCTTTGCAAACACGGCCTTCAACCCCAAGGAGAAGCCCCATGAACCGCTACCGCATCACTCTTCAAGACGGCACGTCCGAACAGATCAATGGCGCCAACGCCTACAGCCAGGAGGGAGCGATGACCACGTTCTTTCAGACCGATGCCGATCGGCGGGTCATCGATAGCTGGTCGACCCGTATCGCAAGCTTCCGCACCACCGAAGTGATGGCGATCCGACGGTGCGATATCAGCTGAGGTCCACCAGCGCCCGGGTCGGGGGCAAAGCCAAGCCAATTCCTCGTTTGGCTGATGATTTGTCTGATTACGCCGCCGAGTCAAGGACGCCTATGATCTCGGGCGAGCAGCCCACCGGCGGGACCAAGGCTGATGTGCTCGCTGAGGAGTCAACCAATGTCCAGAACCACGACTAGCCCCGAGGCCCTGTCGTGAGCGCCGACGCCACGCACCCGACCCCCGACAGCGACCTCCAGCCAGTCATTATTGGCGCCGGCCCCGCCGGACTTACCGCTGCCTATCAATTGGCAAAAAGTAACGTCGCCAGCACGGTACTCGAAGCCGACGGCGTGGTCGGTGGCATCAGCCGCACCGCCGAGCGGAACGGGTGGCGATTCGATATCGGCGGTCACCGGTTCTTCACCAAGGTTAAACCGGTAGAGGCGCTGTGGCATGAGATTCTCGACGACGACGATTTTCTGCTGCGCCCCCGAATGAGCCGAATCTTCTACGAGGGCGACTTCTACGACTATCCCCTCAAAGCGCTCAATGCGCTTCGCAATCTGGGCCCCGTCGAAGCGGTTCGTTGCGTGGCCAGCTATGCCTGGGTTCGGCTTCGGCCACCCGAGGACACCTCAAACTTCGAGACCTGGACGGCGTCACGATTTGGTTGGCGTCTCTACCAAATGTTCTTCAAGACCTACACCGAGAAGGTCTGGGGCGTCGACGCTAGCGAAATCCAAGCCGACTGGGCAGCGCAGCGCATCAAGAACCTCTCACTCTTCTCTGCGGTGCTGAATTCGGTGACGCCCAGCCGCAACCAGAAAGAGATCACGTCGCTCATCGAAGAGTTCGAGTATCCCAAATTCGGCCCGGGACAGATGTGGGAACGGTGCCGCGAGTTGGTCGAGGAGTCGGGCAGTACCGTGCACATGCGCAACCCCGTGATCCGACTCGACCACGCCAACGGAATGGTCACGTCGGTAACCAGTATCGATATCGAAAACGACGGCGAAGAAGTCGAGCACCCAGCAAGCCATGTGTTGTCATCGATGCCGTTGCCGCTTCTGGTGAAGGCGATGAACCCGGCGGCTCCGGCCAATGTCATCGAAGCCGCCAATCAGCTGAAGTTCCGCGATTTCCTCACCGTCGCCCTCGTCGTTCCCGAAGCCGACGGATTCCCCGACAACTGGATCTACATTCACTCGCCCGATGTCGAAGTCGGCCGGGTGCAGAACTTCGGCCGCTGGTCGCCGCATCTCGTGAAGGACGGACGGACCTGTTTGGGTCTTGAGTACTTTGTGAACGAGGGCGACCGTCTGTGGAATGCCGACGATGATGACCTCATCGAGCAGGGCAAAGCCGAACTGGCCACACTGGGCCTGCTCGACCCGCAGCGCGTGACCGAGGGCTACGTTGTCCGTATGCCCAAGGCGTATCCGATGTACGACGCCACCTATGCCGGAAATGTCGAGATCCTGCGGGCCTGGCTCGCCGAGCACGCTGCCAACGTAATGCCGGTCGGCCGCAACGGCATGCACAAGTACAACAATCAGGATCACTCGATGTACACGGCGATGTTGTCGGTCGAGAACATCCTCGGAGCGAACCACGATGTCTGGTCGGTCAACGTCGAAGAGGAGTACCACGAGGAAGCAACCGCCGAGACCGGGCCAAACATGTCACCAGCGGGTAATCAGCGGTGCGAGTCGGCGATCCCGGAGGAACCGGCACCGCTCCGGTAGGGGTTTGGCCGTTCAGGCGATGACCTCATGACCTCCGTCGACCCCACCCAACTTGCAGGCACGACCGACGACAAGAGACGTGCGGTGCTTGACCCGAGGCCACGCTTTCCCCACGTCGAGGGATTGCGTGCGGTCGCTGCGGTGCTGGTGTTCTTCCATCATGTCGGGTTCCTCACAGGCGCAACCTTTAACGCCCGCATTGGCCCCTTCCTCGGCCGACTCGATGTGGGCGTGCCGGTGTTCTTTGCCATTTCCGGGTTTCTTCTTTTCCGGCCAACCGCCGTGGCCGCGTTCGACGGCGTCGAACCAACCCCAGCAAAGCGGCATCTCATTCGACGGTTCTTCCGGATCTATCCCACCTACTGGGTGGTGCTGGGCATCATCGCGGTCACCGTAGGCATTCGCGCCCGTGCCGCCGACACGGTGCTGCATGTTTTGCTTCTTCAGATTTACCGGGGTGAGGCGTTTCTCGACGGTATGAGCCAGTCGTGGAGCCTGGCGGTCGAGATTTCGTTCTACCTGCTGTTGCCGTTGTTCTCACGAGTACTCATCGGGTGGGTGCGCAACCAGCCAAGCGGCGTGAAGGCCCTGCGGATCCTTTCGGTGATGGCCGCACTAGTGGTAGTGAGCAACGTGTGGCGGGTCTTGGTGTACGGCGTTGGTTTGCACGACCGGGCAGTGTTCTGGCTACCGGGCACCATCGACTACTTCGCGATCGGAATGGCGCTGGCCACGATCTCCGCGTGGGGCGAACGAAGCGACGTAGGGGCCGAACTCACCGCTGCGCTTGGTCGCCACAGCCTTCGGTGGTGGGTAGCTGCGTTCGGCGTCCTGCTGTTCGTTTCCTACCAACTCGAGCTGGAGGTTGGGCTCGACCGAGCCACGTGGCATAAAGAGCTATTCCGCCAGTTCGGCTACGACCTTGTTGCCGCCGCGTTGCTGATTCCGGCGGTGTTCACCGGCCCGAGCGGTGTACCTAGCGGCTCGCTGAGGTCCGTGCTCGCATGGCGGCCGCTGGTGGCACTGGGGACGGTGAGTTACAGCTTTTACCTGTGGCATCTGGTGGTCATCGAAAAATGGATCGACTGGCGGGGGCTGGCGACATCGCTTGGCTTCCTCGACTGGGCCACCACGAGGTTTCTGAGCTTCACGATGTTTGAGGTCACCGTGGGGAGCTTTGTTGTCACCACCGCATTGGCCGCCGCAACCTATGTGATGGTCGAACGTCCGGTGCAGCGTTGGTCGAGGCGAGTCTCATGACCGTGACCATGAGCGACGACGTTGACGCCCCAGATGCAGCACCCGACGAGCGTGCCGCCGCGGAGTTTCAGCGACGCCAGAACCGCGAGTGGTGGCGCCTTGTCGGACTCATCGCGCTGCTCGGGCTTGCGGTACGTGTCTGGTACATCCTGACGTTTCGGCAGGACCCCTTCGTCAACCAACTACCCAGCGGCCAACTTTTCGAAACCACCGTTTGGGGCGATGGCCTGGTCTTTCACAAACAAGCCAACATGCTTGCCGACGGCGAAGGGCTGATCTCACCTTTGCCCTTTGAGCTTCAGGGCATCAGGCAACAGTCGGCCGATCACCCGCCGGTGTACACACTCTTTCTCGCCGCATTTTCGTTCCTTGGGGTACGGAGCGAACTTGGCCATATGTTGGTCAGTGCACCACTGGGTGCACTGACCGCCGTTGTGTTTGCACTTCTCGGCCGACGAGTTGGCCAAATAGGTGGCACCGCAAACCGTGCTACCGGAAACAGAGTGGGCCTTATCGCTGCGGGGTTCGGTGCGCTCGATCCGAACATCTGGCCTTATCCCGGCTTTGTTCTGAGCGAGACGGTCACCATTCCGCTCGCCGGACTAGTGGCCCTGTTTTGTTACCGCTGCTGGGAGAACCCAAGGCGGCGCGAGGCTGTTGGCCTTGGGGTGGTTCTTGGCCTGGCCATTCTGGCTCGAGCCGAACTGGCCATCGTGGCAGTGGTCGGTGTGGTGCCGTTCATGATGCTCCTCCGCCGGGTTACGTGGGCGCGCCGGACCGCCCTGCTGGCGCTGGCCGGAGTTGTCTCGAGCCTGATAGTGCTGCCGTGGGTTGGCTACAACCTCAACCGCTTCGATGAACCGGTCTATCTGTCGATTGGTCTCGACTACTCGTTGGTGCAGGGAAACTGCGACGAGAGCTACGACGATGACCTGCTTGGTTACTACTGGCTGGCCTGCCAGAGCGAGGCGCTGGAAGGAACCGGCCTCGACGTTGCCGACCAGGCCGTTGGGTCGCTGCGTTTACGAGAGGTGGCCTTCGATTACATTGCCGATCATCCGGGCCGGGCGAGCCAAGCCGTGGCGGCACGGGTAGGTCGCATCACCGGGGTGTTTCATCCGCTCCAGCAGGCCCGCCTCAATGCGTTCGTGGCCGGGCGGGAGCCATGGCTGGCCAACGCGGCGGTGCTCACTTACTACCCCATGGCCATCCTTTCGTTCTTTGGCGCCTCAATCCTGCGGCGACGTGGGGTGCCTCTGCTCCCGCTTCTCGGGCTGATTCTCACCTCGATTATTGCGGTGGCGATGACGTTGGCCGTGCTCCGGTACCGGGCCTCGGCGCAACCCGTACTCGCGGTGCTCTCGGCCGTTGCCATCAACCATTTCCTCCAATTTCTTCGCCGAGCCCGAGACGCAACAACCTCACCTACCGGCGCCATGACGAGTAAGTTGAACGACCATGGATAACGCGCTGTCGACCATCATCGTTATCCCCGCGTTCAACGAAAGCGGGTCGCTCCCTGGCGTGTTGCAACACCTCCACGAAGTCGTTCCCGAGTGCGAGGTTGTGGTCATCGACGACGGGTCCTCAGATGACACCTACGACCTCGCGGTCGTCGGTGGGGCCCATGCGCTGAAACTGCCGTTCAATCTGGGAATCGGTGGCGCATTGCGAGCCGGATTCCGGTTCGCCGCCGAACAAGGTTTCGACCGGGCGGTACAGTTCGACGCCGACGGACAACATGACGCCACCGAGATCGCAACGCTGCTAGCCGAGCTCGATGCTGGCGCCGACTTGGTTATCGGAAGCCGCTTTGCCGGCACCGGCGACTATGAGGTCGGCCGCACCCGCTCGGCGGGAATGGGTCTGCTTCGGGTAGCGGTTCGACTACTGAGTGGGCGTCGCTTCAGTGATACGTCGTCGGGCTTTCGGGCCATGAGTTCTCGACTTCTGCATCAGTTCGCCGTGGAGTATCCGGTGGAATACATGGACTCCACCGAGACCCTCATCAGCGCGTGCCGCATGGGCTTCGATGTACGCGAAGTACCGGTAACCATGCACGAGCGGTCGGCGGGCGAACCGTCGAATCGTAACTTCCGGCTCGTCTACAACTACGCCCGGCTGCTGGTGGTGCTGGCCACGACCGCCCGGGCAAAGACGCCGGCGCTTGCCGAGGTCGGCACGTGAGTACCGGCGCCCATCTGCTTCTCATCGCCATTACCGGTGGCACCATCCTGGCCATCCTTCGGCTCGTCCGACGCCAAGTCCTTCGAGCCAAATACTCGCTGCTGTGGCTCACGGTTGGGCTGGGACTCCTTCTGGTAGCAGCGTGGCCTGCGTTGCTCGATCTCATCGCCGACAGCCTTGGCGTCAACTATCAGCCGGCGTTGTTTCTCATGCTGGCCGTGGCGTTTCTCCTGATCATTGCCGTTCATTTCTCGTTCGAGCTTTCACGGCTCGAAAGCCGAGCGAGAACCCTGGCCGAAGAGGTCGCCCTCCTCCGAAACCAAGTCTCCCAGCAGCCGTCGCATCAACGGTCTTCCCACCAACAGTCTTCCCACCAAGAACGCAGCGAAACGCAACCGTCCGCCGAACCTGCTGCCCCGAGCGAGCACCACTAGCTCGCCATGCTTACACCTCGCCGCAAGACCACGACCCCGTCGGTCAGCCTCGACCAGGAGGAGATCGCCAAGATCGGCGACCTTGCCGCCTCGGCCAACATCTCGCGTATTCATATGCTGGCGTGGCGCGACCTGGCCGATGTCGAAGCCGGCGGATCCGAGATCCACGCAGCGATGGTGGCAAAGCTCTGGGCCGAAGCAGGCTTGGAAGTGACGGTTCGAACAAGTTGGGCCCAAGGTGCGCCCACCGAGGCCCGCCGCGACGGCTACCGGGTCATCCGTAAGGCTGGCCGATACATGGTTTTCCCGCGTGCGGTGGCGTCGGAGGTTGCGAAACGCCACGGCGAACGCGACGCCGTTGTCGAGGTTTGGAATGGCGTGCCTTTTCTTACGCCGTTGTGGACCCGCCAGCCCCGCATCGTGTTCCTGCATCACCATCACGACAAGATGTGGCCGCTGGTGCTGGGCCCCAAGCTGGCTCAGCTTGGAACCACGCTCGAAACCAAGCTTGCGCCACCGTTCTATCGACAAACCCCCATCGTTACACTGTCCGAATCATCCAAGTCCGAGCTCATCGAACACCTCGGGTTCAAGCCGGGCCAAATGCACGTGGTTCCGCCCGGCGTCGACCCCAAGTTCTCCCCCGGGCAGCGCAACCCATCGCCGCTCATCGTGGCGGTTGGGCGCCTCATGACCTCGAAGCGCTTCGATCTTCTGATCGGCCTGGTCGACCGACTCCGACCCCAGTATCCCGACCTCGAACTCGTCATCGTCGGCGAAGGCTACGAGCAGGACAACCTCGAAGCGCTGATCCGTAACCTCGATGCCGAAGACTGGGTGCAGTTGGCCGGAAGCGTCTCCGACGATGAACTCATCGATCTGTATCGCCGGGCATGGATCGTGGCCAGTACGTCGATCTCGGAGGGCTGGGGAATGACGCTCACCGAGGCGGCCGCCTGCGGCACTCCTGCGGTGGCCACCGACATTGCTGGCCACCGCGATGCGGTACGTCACGGCCAGTCGGGGCTCCTCGCAGCCAGCGACAGCGAGTTTGTCGATCACCTCTCGGCAATCCTGTCCGATTCCAACCTTCGCTCCCGGCTCAGCGATGGTGCCCGCCAGCACGCAAGCCAGTTCACCTGGGCCGCCACTGCACGTGGTGCGCTGCAGTGCCTGGTCGACGATGCCCGACGCAAAGGTCTCGGGCGCCGGTAGCCAATGCCACTGTGGTCTCGTGTCTCTCGGGCGACGAGTAGTCCCAAACTTGAGATCGTCGTTCTCGCCGCTCTGGCCTACGTGCCGCTGCTGCTCACGGCCCCCGGTGTGGTGGGCGCCGATACCAAGCCGTACCTCTATCTCGACCCGGGTCGACTGCTTGCTGGAGCGCCGTATCTCTGGCTCGAGAACGTTGGCCTCGGAACCGTACCCCATCAGAACATTGGGTACCTCTGGCCAATGGGTCCGTACTTCTGGCTGGCCGAAACGATCGGACTTCCCGACTGGGTGGCGCAGCGTCTCTGGCTCGCGACCATCATGTTTGCGGCTGCGATGGGTGTGCGGTCGATGCTGCGGGCGATCGGGTGGCGCAACGGCGGCGTGTTTATTGCTTCGCTCGCCTACATGCTCAGCCCGTATCCGTTGTCCTATGTTGCCCGGATCTCGGTACTCACGTTGCCGTGGGCTGGTCTCGGCTGGCTGATCTCCTTTGCGGCACGGGCGCTTCGCATTGGCGGTTGGCGATACCCCGCAGCCTTCGCCCTGGCAGCGATGACTATCGGCGGCACCAACGCGACCTCGCTGCTCCTTATCGGACTCGGTCCCGTCCTTTGGCTGCTACATGCCTGGTTCAGCACGAACCCCGACGACGGTGTGCACAACGTTTCGTTTCCGGCGGTCGCCGGCGCAACGATTCGAATCGGCCTGCTCACCAGTATCACGGCGCTTTGGTGGGTGGTTGGCCTGGTCATGCAAGGCACGTACGGGCCGCCGGTGCTTCGCTACACCGAAACCTACGAAGCGGTGGCCGATTCATCCACTGCCACCGAAGCGTTCCGCGGCCTCGGCTACTGGTTCTTCTACGGCAACGACAGTTTGGGTCAGTGGATCGAACCGAGCATCGCCTACACGTCTCGCAGCCCACTTCTGATCATCAGTTTTGGACTGCCGATTCTGGCGCTCGCCGCTGCCGCTCTCACTCGCTGGCGGAACCGTTCGTTCTTTGTGCTGCTAATCGTCGTGGGTGGCCTGCTGACCGTGGGCGGCCACCCCTACGAGGAAGGCTCGATCCTCGGCAACCTTTTCACCGAGTTCACCCGCACCGATACCGGTCTTGCGCTTCGAAGCACACCTCGGGCCACGCCACTCTTGGTTCTGGGCACCTCGGTGCTGCTGGGTGCGGGCGTGGCCGCAATCGCTCGGTGGCGCCCCCCACTTGAGGGCCCGCTACGAATCGGCCTGGCACTACTCATCATCGCCAACCTGCCGCCGCTCTGGACGGGGCAATTCATCGCCGAGCATCTGCAGCGCCCCGAAGACATTCCCGACTACTGGCTCGACGCCATCGACCACCTCGACGCAGCCGGGACGTCGACACGAATCTTCGAGGTCCCGGGTACCGACTTTGCCTCGTACCGGTGGGGCAACACGGTTGAGCCCATCACCCCCGGCCTTACCGACCGGCCATATGTTGCTCGCGAGCTCGTACCGTTCGGTTCCGAGCCCGCTGCGTCGCTGCTTATCGAACTCGACCGTCGATTCCAAGAAGGCTCATACAGCCCGGAGGCACTCACCCCCATCGCTCGACTCATGGGTGTGGGCGACATTGTGTTGCGGGCCGACCTCCAATACGAACGGTTCCGAACGCCTCGGCCGGGAGAAACGTGGGAGCAGCTTCTCGAAACGCCCGGGTTGGAGCAACCGGTGCCGTTTGGGCTGCCCGTGCCAAACGTCGCCGGGCCCGAGCAGACGCTTATCGACGAGATCGCTTTGGGCGACGACCTGCTTGGTCGCAGCGTCGCTGATCCACCGCCACCTGTTGCGGTGTTCCCCGTCTCGGACCCGTTGCCGATCGTTCGTACCAGGAACGCCGCGACGCCGGTGATTCTGGCGGGCGATGCCCAAGGACTGGTCGACGCAGCAGCTGCCGGACTCATCGACGCCGACCAGCTCGTGTTGTTCTCGGCGACCTTTGCCGACCGCCCCGGCGAACTGCGTGCTCTGGTCGAAAGCGCCGATGCGCCGCTGTTGATCATCACCGACTCGAACCGGCGTCAGGCTCGCCACTGGGGAACCATTCGTGAAAACACGGGCTACATCGAGCGCTCCGACGAGGAGCCAGCCGACGACCCGGCCGACTACCGACTCGCGGTCTTCCCGCAGGCTGATAGCTCGCACCAGACCGTAGCGATTCACCAGGGAGCAACCGTTACGGCTTCGGACTACGGAAACCCGGTCACCTACACCGTCGACAACCGCCCCACCCTGGCAGCCGATGGCGACAGGTCCACCGCGTGGCGGGTTGGGGCGTTCGACGAGGTACGTGGCGAATCGCTCAGCATCGAGCTGGAAAACCCCGCCACCGATGCCGAGGGGGTCACCCTGGTGCAACCGCTCAACGGAAACCGCAACCGACACATCACGCGGGTCCGAATCCACCTCGACGACTACTCGTTCGATGCCGATCTCGATGCCAGCTCGCTACGCCGCAGCGGCCAGCGGATCGAGTTTGATCAGCCCCGCACGTTCTCGACGTTGCGTCTTGAGGTGCTTGCCACCAACGCCGGCCCCAGAGACAACTACGTCGGTCTCAGCGGGGTCGGCTTTGCCGAGGTTGAGCTGTCGGGTGTTGCGTTTCGCGAGATAATCCGACTTCCAACCGACCTGCTGTCGCAACTCGATACCGACGACCAACCGCTAGCGATCGTTCTATCCCGCCTCCGCTCGGACCCGCGAGAGCCAGTGAGATCTGATGGCGAAGAACGAATGCATCGCCGGGTAGAGCTTCCGCAGCAGATCACGGTGGAGCTTCGGGGCGAAGCCCGGCTGAGCACCTATGCCGCCGACCAACGGATTGCCGCGCTCGTATCGGGGGCCGTCACTGACGCCGCCAACGAAGCAGATGGGTCCGTGCGCACCACCAGCTCGGGGAGCCTGGCCGGTTCGCTGCTCGCCAAGCCCCGCAGCGCCTTCGACAACGACCCCACAACGATCTTCACCACACCGTTCGGGCCACAGCCCGATAACTGGATCCAGTATCAATCCCCGACACCGATCACCGTTGAGCAGCTCGATGTTGATCTGGTCGTTGACGACCGGCACTCGCTACCCACCTCGATCGATCTGATCGTCGACGGAAACCTGCACCACACGATGGCGGTCCCCGCTATCGATGGGTTACTGGGTCGCAATGAGACGGTCACGCTCAACGTTCCCGTGCCGCCCATAGATGCAACCACCTTCCGCCTTGTCATCCGCTCGGCGAACGAGCGCATCACCAAGGAATGGTACTCGCGCAGCCAGGTAGCCCTTCCTGTCGGCATCGCCGAGTGGCGCCTTGGCAACGACACTGCGGCGGCCCTTCCCGACGAGTTCGACTCGGGATGTCGGGGCGATCTGGTGACCATCGATGGGAAACCGGTCGAGGTTCGCATCACCGGAACAATCGATGACGCGTTGGCCCGACGCCCGCTTTCGCTCGTCAGTTGCAGCGCCGCCACCCTTCCCAGCGGAGCGGTCGACATAACCACCCAACGCGGCCGCGCCAGCGGGATCGATGTCGACCAGTTGGTGCTGACATCAACCGCAGAAACAACATCAGCCTTGGAAACGCAGCTGGAACCACCGGCCATAAACGTGGTCGACGATGGCCGGGTCCATACCCAGGTCCAGATCGACGACACCACAACGCCGTATTGGTTTGTTCTTGGTCAGAGCCACAACGATGGTTGGAAGGCAACCAGTCCGCAGCTGGGCGACCTCGGCCCACCGACCCTTGTCGATGGGTTCGCCAACGGCTGGCTTATCGATCCTTCTGGCATCGACGGGCCCATCACCATCCGGGCCGAGTGGACCCCGCAAAAAACCGTCAACGCCGGGCTTTGGGCCACGGTGGTCGGCGCACTCATCTGCCTCGCACTTCTCGCCGTCGGCCGGCGGGCGAGCACGACGGCCATGGTCGATGATCCGCGACTCGCGACTCGCCGGCAGGATGCCGCATCGGCGCCTCGCTGGCAGGTGGTGGTTGGAGCGCTCGGGGTGCTCCTGTTTGCGTTCCTCAACCTGCCCCAGTGGCCTATCGTCAGTCTTGCGTTCCCGCTTCTCCTGGTTCTCTCGCTGCGTCGCAGTTCGGCCCGCCGAATCCTGCCCGCCGCTGCCGCGGTGTTGTTGATGCTTGCGGGGGCTTACACGACCATTCAGCAGTTTCGTCACCGGTTCCCCACCGGATTCGGGTGGCCCGAGTTCTTTGCCGACGTACACATTCTGAGCCTGGCGGCCATGCTTCTCCTGGCCACCGAGGTCGTGCGGATTCAGCTCGACTCCACCGAACACCCGAAGCCCGATGAACCTCTCACCGAGTAGACCCACCGACGACGGCCGGTACAACTAAAGTCGGTGCCGCTTATGAAACGCCCCCTTGCTACTGCTCTTACGGCGGTGCTCATCCTCGCCGGTTGCTCATCAACACAGACTTCCGCCACCGATGCGGCAACCTCCGCTTCCTCTCTTCCAGCCACGACGGCAGCGCTCACCGACACCGGTTCCACCGGGTCGGACGAACCGGCCACTGACACCGGCAACCAAGAGGCCGGCGAAGGGAAGGACAGCGACGGTACTTCCGGAAACAGTGCTGTCGAGAACAGTGATTCCGGGAATAGTGCTACCTCTTCGCCTCCTTCTTCGTTGGTGGATCTCGACGCCCGGTCGCGCACCCCCGACACGCCGTCGCGCTTCACGGTGGCCTACTACGGCGACAGCCTTGCTGCGTCAGCCCAGGAGTGGGTTGGCACCTTCATCGAACGAGGCGGCCGGCTCGAGTTTCGCCCCGGCACGTTCCCCGGTTCGGCGGTGTGTGATTGGTACCCCCGGTTCGACGAAGATCTTGCCACCCTCGACCTGTGGGCAGTGGTGCTGTTCTTTACCAACAACACCTTCAGCCCGTGCATGAAGAACGCCGACGGAAGCGACCTCACCGAGCAGGAAGCCATCGACAAGTTTCATGCCGACCTGGGCGACGTGATCGACCGGTTTATCGACGCTGGCGCAACCGTGTACCTGCCCACGATTCCGACCTCGCGGGGTGAACTGGTTCTTGGGATCAACCCGTCAGAACAACTCAATGCGGTTTTCGCCGACCTCGCTTCCAGCCGCGACCATGCTGTTGTTGTCGATGCCGGCCGGGCGGTTCTCGATGCCGATGGCAACTACGCCGAAACGCTTCCCTGCTTGCCCTATGAGCCCTGCACGGGTGGAGTGAACGCCGATGGTGTGCCGGTCAACCTCGTGCGGGAACCCGACGGGGTGCATTTCTGCTCGGGTGGCTACGGCCCCGACGTTCCCATCGAAACCGACACCTGCCCCACCTGGTCGAGCGGGGCTTTCCGGTACGCCGGAGCACTCACCGCACCGATCATTGCTGCGGCGCAGGCGGAATGGGTGGCCGACAATCCACCATCAGCAGTCCCCGATCAGGTCGTCCCGGCCGAGCCAACGAACTAGTTCACGAGTAGCGCAACGATACCTGCGCCAGACAGTGCCGCAAGACAGTGCCTCCAGACAGTGCCTTCAGACAGGTCGGACCCGGTATGGGGCTATCGGCGTTCGAACAGTTCGGCGGCGCGATGGGCTTGCGTCGACAGTGTCTGCGAGAGCGTGTCGGCGATAAAGTCGCTGAAGTGCAGGCCGTCTTCTCGAGCGGCAGGGTCGCCGCCGAGTTCGCCCACAAATTCGCCATCGACACAAACCTCTTCGTAGAGGTTGAACAGCTCGACGCCTGGTCCGGCATCGGCAACAACCGACTCGAGGATGGCATTGACGCTCTCGATCGCGCCGGGCACGATACCTAGCTCGGCCGCCTTGGTGGCTTCGACACAAGGAACATTGACCCAAAGCACCGCTACGCCCTGATCCACAAAGCGATCCTGCAACGCCCGGTAGTTCTCTTCAAGGCGTTGCTTAAAGGCGTCGGAGTCGGGAAGGTCGAACTCTTCGTCGGGGCTGAGCCGTCGGGGCAGCAGATCGACGGGGCCGGCTACAAGAATCGCCACTTCAGCGTTACTTTCGGCGAGAACGTTGTCGGCAACCTCATTGTCTTGACGGCATGCCGGCCGAACCTGGTCGGGCCACTGAATCTCGCCACCAATGGCCAGACCGCAACCACCGAAGGTGGCGTTTCCGACGGTGGGGAGGCTCAGGGCTTCGCCTCGACGAGCAAGCCCGTTGTACAGGTTGTCGCCCAATGAATCGCCGACCACCATCATGACTGGCGGCGGGCCGTCGAGGCTGGGCGGTTCGGTTGTGGTGGGCGGAGGCGTGGTGACGGGAGCACTCGTAGGAGGCGCCGTGGTGACCGCTGCGTCGTCGGATTCGTCCGGCCCTGTCTGAGAGGAATCAGTCTCATCAGAACCAGTGTCATCGGAATCTGTCTCGCCGGAAGCAGCACCGTCATCGACCGCTTCAGTGTCGCCGGTGTCGCCGGTGTCGCCGGTGTCGCCGGAGTCGCCGAGCAGCGACACCTCTTCGTCGGCATCGAACGATGCTTCGAGCTGTTCGGGCCGACCAATATCGGAGTACGCGACGGCCATTCCGCCCACAAAGAACACGGCTAC
>CALJDK010000036.1 GCA_938023735.1 uncultured Acidimicrobiales bacterium | reverse complement strand
CACCAAACGAATACCCGCCGGAGCAAAAATGTCCATCGCATCCATAAACGCCGAACCCATAATACCAAACGCCGTATCGACACCATGAGCAACCATGGTCTCCACAAACGCTTCCGACGGTGTCATACGAGTCATTGCAGTTCTCCTGAGGGGTACTGTGTTCGGGAAGGGGTCGGCAGAGGAGCTACTAGGATGGCGCGGACCCGGTCTATCAAGCATTCCATATTGTGAAAGGCCTATTCTACATTTGACAGTTTGTCGATCAGATTGATCGTTGTCAACCGGCTCTTTGCGATGCGTTTGTGGTGCTGTGGTAGAAAACCGATCAACCTCGGTCGAGACGTCTACCAATGCACGTGGGTGAGTTTGCTAGTGGGTTCCGCTAATTCAGGTTCCGGTAAGACAAACGGCGCTTCCGCGTCCGGTACCCAGGCCATCGACCGGGCACTCGAGGTTCTCTCGAGCTTCGTGGTTGAACCCGAACAGGGGATCACCGAGCTTGCGCGCCGATCCGAGCTGAGCCCAAGCACAGTGCATCGCATCGTGCGGGCGTTGGTTGCGGCCGGGTACCTCGAACAGAACGTCGAAACCGAGCGATACCATCTCGGCCACGCTGCGCTTGTGCTTGGTCAGAGCGCAGGGGAGTCGCTGGGGTTCGAGCGGGCGCTACCGGTTCTCGAACGGCTCGGCGGCGAAACCGGAGAGTCGGTCAACATGGGTGTGCGCGATGGCAATGATGTTGTCGTCGTGTTGCGTGTCGAGTCAGTCCAGCCACTTCGGTTTGATCAGCCGCCTGGCAGTCGGATTTCCCTGCATTGTTCGTCGATGGGAAAGTCGTTGCTGGCATTCGGAAAGGGCGGGTATTCGGGCCTAAAGCTTCGGCCGGTCACGGCGTCCACCATCACTACCAAGGCTGCGCTCGAACGCGATCTCGACTTTGCCCGTGAACACGGCTTCGCAACTGACAGCGAAGAGAGCATTGAAGGCGTGAGTTGTGTCGCAGCCCCGATCCTTAATGCCGAAGGTATCGCAGTGGCGGCAATTGCTTTGCAGGCGCCGACCGTTCGGATGCCACCAGAGCGCTGCGATGTTCTGGCCAAGCGGGTCATGGCCGCAAGCGAAGAAATCCGGGAGACGCTCGGATTTCGAGCGCTCGGCGACCTAACCGACAGCTAACTGCAGTGGTCAACAACACGGGTTTTGCTGAACGCAAGCTCGCTTCGTGAGCGAAGCGAGCGGCACCTACCAGTAACTGACGGCGCCCTCGTACATCTGGGTCAGTACCTCTTCATCGATCTCGGTCGGTGCATTGTCGAGAAGGCGGCGCTGCTTGATCGAACCCGCGACGAGTGCGGTGATGTCTTCGGGGCCGTAGCCGACACCCTGGAGGCCATTGGGCATGCCCGTGGTCTGCATGAGCGAGATAATTCGCTCCGAGAGCGCTTCGCCGGCTTCGGAGGGCGCGGCGTCGGACACGTCGGCCCCCAACCAGCGGGCACCGTCGAGATGGCGGTCGGGCTGGTCGGCGGCGGTGAGGCGGAACACCGATGGCGAGTTGACGATGACACTCATGCCATGCGGAACCATGGGCTCGCCCTTGGGGTACCCGTCGGGCATGAAGTCTTTGACGAGACCCGACACCGAGTACGACATGCCATGCGGGGCGTGGCAGCCAGCGTTCCCGAAGGCGATGCCAGCCAGGGTCGATGCCCACATCAGCTGATGACGAGCTTCAACGTCGCTGGCGTCGGACACGGCGCGTTCAAGATAGAGGCCAAGAAGCCGGAGGGCCTCGCCGCAGCCCAGGTCGCTCCAGGGGTTCGCGCCCTGGCTCGACGGACGCAACGCAGGGGATGCGGCGGCCGGGCGCTGGGTGTACGGCCGGGCCGTGTAGCTCTCGAGTGCGTGGCTCAACACGTCGAACGCACTTGCGGCGACAACGTTGGGCGGAAGGGTGAGCGTTGCGTCGGGGTCGATGAGTGCGCGGCTTGGGCGGATCATCTTCGATGCGATTCCGGTCTTGGCCTTCATCTCGAGAAGGTCGAACACGGCGATGCCGGTGCACTCGCTGCCGGTGCCCGAGGTGGTGGGGCAGGCGATATGTGGTTTCAGCGGGCCGGGTACGGGAACGCCCTTGCCGATGGGCGCGTTGACATAATCGAGGAAGTCGGCCGGGTACGTGCTGTAGAGGTTCGAAGCTTTGGCGGTATCGATGACCGAACCTCCGCCAACCGAAATGAAGCCGTCGACGTTGGCATCGACGGCAAACTTTGCTCCTGCTTGAAACGACTCATCGGTTGGCTCGACCCGCACGTTGTCGTACAGGGCAATATCGATGCCTGCGGCCTTGAGCGAGTCGAGCACCTTGCTGACGTGTTCGGTGCCGATAAGACCGTCGTCGGTGTAGACACCGATGCGTCCAATTCCGAGCGACTTCGCGACCTCTCCCGCTTCGCTCAGGCATCCTGCTCCGAAGGTGATGTTCGATGCGTCGACACTGAAGGCTGAGTCAGCGCCCTCGTGAATGTGTTCGTAGTGTTGGCACAGCATGGTCGGCTCCCCTGAGTCTTGGCGGCGCCTCATGCGACAGAGTGCAAGAAGCTCTATGATTCTGCCTCAAGATCAAACTTTTGGAAAGGGCATTCCATGGAATCTGTCGAGCCGGCGAACGACGCTCACGCCACCGACCGATTTCTGCGTACTGACGACATCACCCGCACCGTCTACGCCACCGACAATTCGATCTACCAGATCATGCCAGCCGGCGTTTGTCTTCCGGCAAGTCACGACGAAGTCGTTGCGGTCGTTACGGCCAACGCAAACAGTGCGTCGCCTCGACCCGTTGTTGCGAGGGGCGGAGGCACCGGTACGAACGGTCAGAGTCTCACCTCGGGGATTATGGTCGATCTCAAGCGGCACCTGAACCGCATCGTTGAGATCGACCCCGAGACACGTACAGCGATTGTCGAGCCCGGAGTCGTCACTCGACGACTCAACGACACGTTGGCCGAGCACGGGCTGTTCTGGGCGCCGCATACCTCAACAATGAGCCGGGCGACGGTTGGTGGCATGATCGCCACCGACGCTGCAGGCAAAGGGTCATTGGTGTACGGCCGCGCCCACCGTCACGTCCTAGCCCTCGACATCGTGTGCGCCGACGGGTCGGTTTTTGTCGCCGAACCAGTTCCTCTTGCCGAAGCAGAGCAGCGGGCACGTCAACCCGGTCGAGCTGGCGAACTCTGGCGCGCACTGCTCGATCTTGAAGTTGTCGAAGGCGACACCTTTGATCTGCCCGAACTCGCTCGGGGGTTCTCGGGCTATGGACTCGATCGACT
This sequence comes from uncultured Acidimicrobiales bacterium, assembly GCA_938023735.1. GTDB lineage: Bacteria > Actinomycetota > Acidimicrobiia > Acidimicrobiales > SHLQ01 > CALLQB01. The sequence continues at coordinate 124,334 of CALJDK010000036.1, read as the reverse complement.
CCGCCACGACGGATTACTCGACCCCTTGGCGCTGCTGGTCGGTGCCGAGGGGACGCTCGGTATCACCACCCGAGCCACCTTGCGCCTCACACCCGTGCCCAAACACACCGAGCTGGTCGTGGCGGCGTACCCGAGTTTCGCCGCGGCGCTCGAAGATGCGGTGGTGCTTCGTTCGACCCGGCCCACCGCAATCGAGTCCTTCGACGAACGTACGTTGCGCGCGGGCCGAGCATCGCCAGCGTGGCCTGCTTTGGGAAACGTTGTGGGTGAGCTCGACGGTTCGGTGCTGCTGCTCGAGTACCAGTCCGACCAGCCGATCGACCTCGGCCCAATCCAACAGGCCATCGACGAAAGTGGAAAGGCCATCACCACCGCCACCCTCGATACGCAGCGCGAGCGTTCCGACGCGTGGAAGGTGCGCGCTGATGCGGTTGGTCTGTTGGCCAAGATCGAGGTTGGCGGGCCCAAGCTTTCGGCCAGACCTACCGCGATGGTCGAAGACTGCGCGGTGCCGGTTGCGTCGATGGTCGCGTTCATCGCCGACTTCCGTGCCGTGCTGGATAGCTTCGGGCTTGAGTACGGTATGTTCGGCCATGCCGATGTTGGTTGTGTGCACGTGCGCCCTGCCCTCGACACCACCGACCCCGAGCATGAGAAATTGGTGCGAGCGGTTACCGATGCGGTAGCCGCAGCGGTGAAGAAGCACGGGGGCGTCCTATGGGGCGAGCATGGCCGGGGACTCCGCGGCGATGTGGCGCCCGAATTTTTGTCCGATGACACCATCGATCTGATGCGTCAGGTCAAAACCATCTTCGACCCGCACGACCTGATGAATCCGGGCAAGCTTTACCGACCCACCAGCCGACCCGAACGCCTCATCGGAATCGATGAGGCGCCGATGCGGGGCCAGGTGAACCGGTCGATTCCGGTGACCATCCGACGGGAGTTTGGCGACGCATTCGCCTGTAACGGCAATGGGTTGTGCCACCAGTATCAGACAACCGATGTGATGTGCCCGTCGTACAAGGCCAGCGGCGACCCCGCGTTGTCGCCCAAAGGCCGAGCCGATCTGCTCCGTTCGTTCCTCTTGCGTCGGGAGTCGGGGGGCGACGCCGACTTTGAAGATGCGTTGGCAGCCAACATGCATCAGTGCCTGAGTTGCTCGGCGTGTTCGGGAACCTGTCCGGTGGAGGTCGATATTCCCGAGCTGAAGAGCCAGTTTCTCGAGGCCTATTACGAGTCGCGTCGTCGGCCCGTTGCCCATGCGTTGCTGAGCAAGTTCGAGAACCTTGCTGCTCTCGCAGCCCGTTCGCCCAGACTGGCGGCGCTGGGTTCGTCGCCGGCGGGAAAAGCGTTGGGGCTTGTCGACCTTCCTGCGCCAAAGCCCTCGACGCGCTCGGGTTCCTCTGCACTGGTGCCGACATTTCAGGCGGGCAACAAAAAGTTCGATGTGGTGTTGCTTCGCGATGTGTTCACTGCCCACCTTGAGCCCGACACCATTGCGGTTGCGGCCGAGGTGCTCTCGAGCCTCGGGCTCCGGGTTGCGCTCTCGCCCTTTGTGCCGTCGGGAAAGTTCGATCACGTCAAGGGCAAGCGGGTCGCGTTCGAAAAGGCGGTGCGAGCCCAGGCGAAACTGGTGCGCTCTATCACCAGTGCTGGTTGTCAGCCGGTGGCGATCGAGCCGGCGGTGGGGTTGCTGCATAGCCACGAGTACCTGCGGTTCGATCCGGACTATCCCACCGAGGTGCGTCACCTCCCCAATGTGCTGCACGACCATCTCGACGCAATCGCTGGTGCCGCCCAGGGCGCTGGTGAATCGGTTGCACTGCTGGGCCACTGCACCGAACGGGCAACAAATCCCGAGTCCCTCGCTATGTGGAAAGCGGTGCTCGAAGCAGCGGGGTACAGGACCTCGGTTCCATCGCTCGGGTGCTGCGGTATGGCAGGAATTTTTGGCCACGAGGTGTCGAACCAAAAAATGTCGATCGAACTTTGGAATCAAGGTTGGAGCGATGCAGTAAGCGGCTCGTCGATCGCTGTTGCTACGGGTTACTCATGTCGCTCGCAGTCGATGCGCCTTGAAGGCACAAACCCAGAGCACCCAATCAACCTGCTTTTGCACGACTGATCGATCTAGGCCTTGACACGACCCACCGCGCTCGGTCAGTATCACGTTTAGAACCGGCCTTCCGCATGGTGGAATGAGCGCACTGCTCGCAACACCGGGGGAAAGCAGAGCTGGTTCACCCAAACATAATTCCAGAGGGGGAATTCATGAACGACTCGAGCGAGTCGCGGCTGCCACGAGTAGGCCGCAATCACTTACTACGCGTCCTTGCGCTGTTCCTAACCGCCGTAATGGTTGCCGCCGCATGCACCGGCGACGCGGTCTCCAACCAGGATGCCGGTGGCGATAGCTCCGACTCATCTGACGATGGAGGTTCTGACGACGGAGGTTCCGATGACGGTGGCTCCGACGATGGTGGCTCTGACGATGGTGGCTCTGACGACGGAGACTCCGATGATGTTGAGCTCCAGCAAGGTACTGAAGTCTTTGAGTTCACGGTGCAGACCGGTGTTCCGGCCTCGTCGGTGTACCACGCCGAAATAATCCGTTGGGGCGAGCGCCTTGACACGATGTCTGCAGGTCGTTTGAAGGCTGAAGTTGTGCCCTCTGGCGCCGTGGTCGGTGCCCTTGAAATCCTCGACGCTGTCGACACCGACATCGTCCCGGTCGGTATGGCGTGGTCAAACTACTGGGCTGGTAAGAACGACGCTGCTGCGCTGTTCTCGAACCCACCCGTTGGTTCGACCGGTATGGACCAAGCCAGCTCTCTGGCCTGGATGTACGACGGCGGCGGGCTCGAACTCTACGAGCGCCTCTACACCGAAGAAATCGGCGTCAACGTCAAGCCACTGCCGGTCTGCCCCATGGGACCAGATCCGTTCGGTTGGTTCGCTGAGCCCATCACCAGTGTGGCCGACGTGCAGGGCTTGCCATTCCGTTCACCCCCGGGTTTGCCTGGTCTGACCTTCAACAGGCTCGGCGTTGAAGCCATCTCCATGGGTGGCGGTGACATTGTCCCGTCCGCTCAGAGCGGCATCATCAACGGCGCAGAGTGGATCTCACCCGCCGACGACCGTGCACTTGGGCTGTCAGATGTCTGGGACAACTACTACCTGCAGGGCCTGCACCAGTCCACCGACATCGGTGAGCTGCTGTTCAACCTCGACTGGTGGGATGCCCTCCCGGCTGACCTCAGGGAGATGATCTTGGTAACCACCCAGGCAACCATCGTCCAGTGCGAGAACCTTTCGATCACCGTCAATGCTGACGCAGTGGCCGAGTACCAGGCCAACGGCATCAACATCTTCAACACGCCGCCGGAGTTCTACGGAGCATTCATCGATGCCTGGAACGACGTGGCTGCCGAACTTGAAGCGGCCGATCCGTTCTTTGCCGAGGTACGCGCTTCGCAGCAGGCATACGCCGACCGCGTCATGCCATTCCGTCTGACCATCACCGAGCTGTATCAGCAAATCGGTGAGACCTACTACCCCGAGAAGGTCGGAACGAATCCGTGACAAACACTGATACCGAGGTTGCCGCAAGATACGGCATCACGGTTGATGAGGAAGCCGAAGGAATTGCCGAGCCGTGGAATACCGACGGCGGAGGTATTCGGTGGATTGGTGCCCTAAGCGAGTGGGTAGGGAAAGCCGCAATGTGGCTGACCCTGCCCCTCGTGGCCATCCTGGCGATCCAGCCGGTGCGACTTGAGCTCACGGGAGAGTCGTTCGTCTGGAGCCAGGACGTGGCGTACTTCTTGTACGCCACCCATTTCCTCCTCGGGGCCGCCTTCACGCTGAAACGGAGCGGTCATATCCGCACCGATTTCAGCTATCGAAAGTGGTCCAGCAGGAGGCAGGCGATCGTCGACTTCGTGATCTACGGCTTCCTGTTCATTCCGGTGATGGTCGTCGCTACGTGGCAGTCGTGGGGTTTCTTCAAGAAGTCCTACGATCAGCGCGAGCAGGTGATCCTGAGCACATGGGACGGGCCGCTGTGGCCTTTGAAATTCATGTTGCCGTTGGGCTTGTTGCTTTGGACGCTGCAGTCCATTTCGGAATTGGTGAAGTCGTACCGGGTCATCCGGTCTGGAGAATGGGAGGCACCCCTTGGGGATTGAGAGTGAAGCCATTGGTTTCCTAATGCTGGGTGCCCTGTTCGGAGCGATCGTGCTTGGATTTCCGATTGCGCAGACGTTGATGGTGGTGAGTTTCGCCTTCGGTTTTTGGGCGGTGGGAGACACGGTCTTCAACCTCTTTACGTTGTCGGCAATCAACAACATGACCAACGTGCAGCTGGCAGCGGTGCCGCTGTTCATCTTCATGGGTTACATGCTCGAACAGGCCGGTCTGATGGACCGATTGTTCCGCGCTTTGCAGCTTTCGATGGCGAACCTACGAGGTTCGCTCTACCTGGCGGTTATCTCTGCGGCCACGATCTTCGCGGCTGCAACCGGCATCGTCGGTGCGTCGGTAACGCTGATTGGTCTCATGGCGATTCCATCGATGACTCGAAGTGGCTACGACACTCGGCTTTCGGCTGGTGCGATCACCGCAGGTGGGACCCTGGGCATTCTGATTCCGCCAAGCATCATGCTGGTTGTTATGGCGCCGGTGTTGGGCGTGAACGTGCTCGACCTGTTTGCTGCAGCGATCTTCCCTGGGCTGATTCTGTCGGGTCTGTACGTGTTGTACGCAATGATCCGGTCGTGGATCAGCCCCGAGCTTGGTCCACCGTTGCCTCCCGAAGAGCAGACGATGTCGAAGGGCGAAATCGCCAAGGAGATTCTCATCGGCATTATTCCGCCGACGGTGCTCATTGGTGCAACGCTCGGTTCGATCCTGTTTGGTGTTGCCACCACCACCGAGGGCTCGGCCCTTGGTGCGGTGGGAGCACTGGTGCTGGCTATCGGATCACGTCGTATGGATTTCAAGCTCATCAAAGGCGCGCTTGAATCCACGATGCTCACCACCTCGATGATCATGATCTTGGTGATGGCGTCGGACTTCTTCGGTCGGGTCTTTTCGCTTGTTGGTAGCGCCTCCTATATGGCCAACAAACTTGTCGAGTTGGAGCTCAACTTCATCGTGATGTTGTTGCTGATCCTGCTCCTGATCTTCATTCTCGGATGGCCGCTTGAGTGGGTGCCGATCGTTCTGATCTTCATCCCGATCCTGCTGCCAGTCGTCGATTCGTACGGCTTCGACAAGGTGTGGTTCGGCATCCTGGTGGCGGTAACCCTGCAAACTGCTTGGTTGTCGCCTCCGGTGGCCTTGTCGGCGTACTTCCTCAAGGGAGTGGCGCCGCATTGGGACCTTAAGGACATCTACGCCGGCATGTTTCAGTTCATGGGCTTGCAGGTGGTGGGTCTGATAATCGTCCTGGCGTTCCCGCCAGTGGCGCTGTGGCTACCCAAGGTGTTGGTCGGGTAATCGCCAAATTCCCCTCCAAACGAGAAGAGGCATGGGTTTCGGCCCATGCCTCTTCTTTGATTTTCAGGGTGAAGTTCGGTGCGAGAAACGGGTCACGGCGCAGATTCTGGGTGCTTGGCTAGGTACTCGCTTACCGGCACCGACTCGGTTTGTAGGTAGCCCTCGGGTAGCCAGAGCGTTCCCTGGTCGGTGAGGAAGTAAACCTGCCAGTGGTAGTAGCCATAGAACGCACGGGGGTCGTCGCGCATAACCTGGGCGTAGGCCTGCACCCCTCGCACGTAGCGGTCGGAGTTGTTGTAACCCCACAGTGCCTTATCCATGTCTTCGGGGCCGCCGCGGAAGTCGAGGTAGCGGCCGGCGGCCATGATTGCATCGGCCGGATTGTTGATGTCACCTTGGCCCCAGTCGGCCCAGGTAGCCGGAATGAACTGCATGGGGCCCTGGGCATTGGCGGTGCTGAGGCCACGGATCCGACCCATCCGGGTTTCGACCAGATTGATGGCGGCCAGGTACTCCCATTCGATGCCGGTGGCATCTTCGGTGGCTTGGTAGAAGCTCAGTAGGTCTTCGGCGGGCGCTGGTTCGATGATTTCCCAGGCGGGCACGTTGCTCGACAGGCTGGCGTCGCTATGCATGCCGCGGAACTCGCGACGCGACGCGATGTTGAGTTCGACGATGGGCTTGAGATCGTCGGGAAGGTTGGCGAAGACTTCGCCGTCGAGTTCGGGCGCCGAGCCGAGGAGTCGGTACGCAACCTGTTGATCGTGGGCGATATCGGCGAGGGTGGCCGGGTCGGCCGAGGGGTCGCGGATGGCTCGCTCTGACTCGACGATGAGTGCTGCGAGCGCAACCGGGTCTTCGGGGGCCACCGGTCGTTGTGGCACTGGGGGGAGCGTTGTGGGAGGAACGGTGGGCGGAGTTGTGGTGGCTGCCAAGGTGGTTGGGGGAGCCGAGGTCGGAGCGACCGTCGTGGGAGAAGGATCGAGTGGAGGCGAGGTGGACTCCACCGTGCGTTCGGTGAGGTCGAGACTATCGGCGGGCGCTTCGACCAATTCGGGGCGATCGCCGGTGGTGCAAGCGGCTGCGATGAGGCAGATCGCCAGCGCACCCGAGAGCAACCTGAGTGGTAGGAGCGACCACGCCGAAGGGTGGGGGAGGAGTTGAAACATGGGGCGTTAGTTTTCCACGACCACCAGCTCGAACAGTTGACCCGATTGAGAAATCGCGAATAGCTCTCCGGCGTTGTCCTCGGCGAACGACACGACCTCACGCCCATCGACAACGAGGCCCAGTGGCGTCGCGTCGCCCGATTGACCTACCGCTACCAGTTCGCCGACGCAGTAGTCGGCATAGATGTAGCTACCAGTGAGCGCCGGAATTGCCTGGCCTCGGTAGACGTAGCCGCCGGTGATGGAACAGTTGTTGCCGCTGTGATCGTACTCGTGGATCGGCGGCACATGGCCTGGGGGCTCATCGCCGGCGAAAGCTTGTGAGCCTTCTCGCAGGTTCCAACCAAGGTTGGCGCCACGTCCGCCGCCGTCGGCGGATCGGAGCACGGTGACTTCTTCGAGCTCGCCCTGGCCGACGTCGCCGATCCAAAGGTCGCCGGTCTGGCGGTCGAACGAGAAGCGCCAAGGGTTTCGAACTCCGATGAGGAAAATCTCGGGCTCGCCACCGCCATCGACATAGGGGTTGTCGGCGGGGATGGCATACGGATCGCCGCCTTCGGGGTCGATGCGAAGAATGGTGCCGAGCGCCGTCGATGGGTCTTGTCCCGCATCGAGTGGATCGTCGGCGGCTCCGCCATCGCCGAGGCCGAGGTAGAGGTAGCCGTCGGGTCCAATCGCTACCTGACCGCCGTTGTGGTTCGCGAAGGGTTGATCGAGTGAGTAAAGCGATGTGCGCGAGTCGCGGTCGGGTTGGCCGGAAGAATCTACCTGCCAGCTATCGAGCTGGGTGTTGCCGTTTCGGTCGCTGAAGTGCAGGTACAGCACCGAGCCGTCGGGCGAGAATGCGCCGCCTAGGAGTCCTCGCTCGCCGTTGGTGGTTACCTCGGCCGAGATATCGAGCACTGGTCGATTTGCGGCGCCGGTGTCTGGATCGATTGGGGTAACTCGTCCCTGCCGTTCGAGAAGGTACAAGAGCGGATCGCCAGCACGTGCGAGTGCCGCGAGTGGCTGGTTGTAGTCGCCTACGAGACGAAGACCGACGCTGGTTGGTTCGTTCGATGCGGGTGCAGCGCTTGTTGTGGTAGGCGGCGTGGTTGTGGGTGCCACGGAATCAGAAGACGTGGGAGGCGGTGTGGACCCATCCGCAGTCGTCGAGGGAGAAGTGACGGCAGGAGTAGTAGCAGTAGTAGGAGAAGCAGGAGCAAGAGAAGCAGTGGGCAGTGTGGTGAGCGCACTGGGAAGCGTGACGGCAGTCGTTGTTTCTACCGGGACGTCATTGGCGCAGCCGGCGAGAAGTAGTGCGATCGCCGCGGCGAGGAAACCTATTGTCTTTGCCACTGCGACAGTCTGCTACGCCCGATTCGGAATCGGGCAGCACGCTGGCCCGTTTGTCCCACGTATCCGCGCAGAATTGGGCCAAATGAACCCCGAAACATGACAGACATGTTGCAATAGTGGCCAAAGTGATCAGTGTGGCCCGCGGATCCGCCGACTCTTCACTCGTGCAGATAGTGTCAGACGCAGTGCAAGAACTGCCCCAACCTTCGCCGCATGCGGTTTCTCGCTTGCTTCGAGCCTACGGGCCGAAACTCCTGCGCTACACCGGTGTCACGTGCATCAACGTGATCAACGGCCTCCTGCTGCTGTTCTTCTTCCACGGTGTTCTCGGCTGGCCGGGAATCACGGCCAACGCTGCTGCGGTGACGATTTCGACCATCCCGTCGTATCTGCTCAGCCGCCGTTGGGTCTGGGAACAAACCGGTCCCAACAGCATGAGTACCGAAGTCGCTCCGTTCTGGGCGATGGCATTCCTCGGACTCATCGTCTCTACGCTTCTGGTTGGGTGGGCGTCGGCACAATTCGACCTGCAGTTCATCGTGTATGCAGCCAACCTCGCATCGTTTGGCGTGCTGTGGGTCATGAAATTCTTCGTGCTGGAGAAGTTGATGTGGAAGAGCGACGACGAACCAACCCCGGTCGCAACCGAAGCCGTCGCAACCGAACCCACCGTGGCCCGTGCTGGTGGGTCAGCGGGACGCAAAGCCGCATAACCTGATCCGGGTGAACCCAGATCTCCAAGCCTTTGCCGAAGCCGCCCGCGGATTCATGCCACCAGACGAAGGCATAGCGCTCTACGAGGCTGCCATCGAAACAGTCGCCGACCCCAACGTGGCCGGACCAATGCTCGAAGTAGGCAGCTACTGCGGGAAGTCATCGGTGTACATCGGTGCGGCAGCAAAGACCGCCGGACGGGTGTTGTTTGCGGTCGACCACCACCGGGGTTCCGAGGAGAACCAGGCCGGTTGGGAACATCACGAACCTGACCTGGTCGACCAAGACCTGGGAAAGATGGACACCCTTCCCATCTTTCGGCGCACCATCCACGACGCCGGCCTGGAAGGCACCGTCATTGCCACCGTGGCCGACTCGCCCACCCTTGGCCCGGTGTGGACAACCCCGCTGTCGCTACTCTTCATCGATGGCGGCCACGGTGAGGAACCCGCCCGACTCGACTACGAAAGCTGGACCCCGCACGTCGCGCCCGGCGGCACGCTTTGTATTCACGATGTGTTCCCCGACCCTGCCGACGGTGGCCGGCCGCCGTATGAACAGATCTACCTGCCTGCTATCGAGTCGGGGCTTTTTACTGAGACCCGACAGGTGGGGTCACTTCGAGTGCTCCGTCGAAGTTCCTGAACTACCTTTGCCAACGTGAAGTTCGGTAGCGACGACAAAGACGACAGCGAAGACCAGCCATCCGGTGTGTTGTCGGCTGAAGACCTCGACGACGCGACGGTTTCCGACGACGATGGCTCGGGCCTGGTGCTCGACGAACTCGACGAAACCTTCGACGCATTCCTCACCCTGCGCAAGAGCGATGGCGAAGCGGCCGCCGCCCTCCTGAGCACAATCGGGGCCTCCAGCGAAGTCGATGGCGACATCATTTTGGAGATCGCCTCGAAACGGCCGCTCGGTCACCCCGAACGTTTCGAGTCGGCCCATACAACCGTGATGCGGTCCTTGGAAGTTCTCGACCGAAACGGCGACCGCGGCATCAACTTCAGCAGCCTCGGGTTCGTTGCCCCGATCGCGCAGTTTCTGGTGCAGCTTGTTACCCGATTCATTATTCGTAGCCACGTCGGGTCGGTCATCGACAACCTTCGCAAGCTCTATGCGCGCCGTGAAGCAGCAACGCTCATCGACGACCCCGACCGCCAGATGATCGTGCGTGCCCGAGTGCAAGCCGAACGGTTGCGGGAGGGCTACAAACGCAACCCGCTGGCGCTGCCTACGTTCCTTCTTGGTGGTGCCGTCCTCTCGACGGTCATCAACGTCATCGTCAGCGCAGTGGGCGCAGCGGTTACCAATTGGATCACTCGGGTTATCTTCATCGGATTCCTGTTTCTGCTTCTTGCTGTGGCTGCGTGGGTGATCCTGCAGGGCGCAGGAATCGCCAGCCGTCGTATTCAGCTCAGCCTCGAAGCGCCGCTCAAGGCCTTGTACGAGACCATTGGTCGCTGCGGCAATCCGCCCAAGGACCAGTCGCGAGTCTTCGCCGTTATCGCGCTGATTGTGGCAATCGTGGCGGTGCTCATCATCCCGATCGGCGCGGGAATTGGCTGGGTTATCGACCAGCTCTAGCTCGGTTGACCGGTTGCCTTGCGGCTACCGGTACTAGTCGAGGCTGGGCTTGCGGTCGGTGACGTCCATGATCTCGGGCAGGTTGGCGTGCTTCGAGAATAGTCCCGATGCCGGCGATGCTTCGGCCAGAGCGTCGGCCGCCAAAATGACCGCTGCTGAGGTGTAGGTGGAGCGTTCGCCACCGGGGAAGTGCTCGAGCTGCGGGTAGACCAGCCCGGTGAAGTAGCGGCCGTCGGTGTCGCGCAACGTTTGCGCCCACCGGAACAGATCGGTGGCGAAGTCGACCTCGCCCACGCTGAGGTACGCCATGAGGCATTCGCAGGTTTCGGCGGCAGTGACCCACGGGCGGTCGCTGACACAACGCACGCCCTTCTCGGCCATTACAAACGCTTCGCTTCGGCTGGCCAGGTGGGCCAACCCTTCTTCGCCGGTGAGTGCGCCACAAAGAACGGGGTAGTACCAGTCCATCGCCCAGCGATGCTTGGGGGCGAAGGCTTCGTCGCGATGGAAGCGGATGGCGTTGGTGAGCATGCCTAGGCTGAGCTCCCAGTCGGGACGCTCCTGGCCAAGGTGTTCGGCGATGGCGACGGCGCAACGAAGGCTGTGGCAGATGCTCGACGAGCCAGTGAGCAGCGCAAACGACCACGGCGTTCCGTCGGCGTGTCGCGCCCAGAGGATCTCGCCCCGCGGCTGTTGCAGTTCAAGAACGAATTCGATGGCTTTGTCGACCACTGGCCACAGCGTCTCGAGGAAGCCCTGATCGTTGGTGACCAGATAGTGGTGCCAGGCGCCTGCGGCGATGTAGGCGATGACGTTGGCATCGAGTTTGTCTTGCTCGACCTCGTTCTCGAGGTAGTACTGATGCCACGAACCGTCTTCGCGCTGAATGTCGACGAGCCATTGGTAGGCCTTCTCGGCGGCCTCGATACGACCCGATACCGCAAGGGCCATCGCTGCTTCGATGTGGTTCCACGGATCGGCATGGCCGCCGGGGAACCAGGGGATCATGCCCGATGACAGCTGCCACTCGACGAGGCCGTCGGCGGTGAGCTCGATATCGGATGCGGTAATGATTCCTGGAAGCTCAGGAATGATGAGTTCAGGCTGGGACATTTTCAGGCTCCGAGGTGGCAGCAGATTCGGCTGTCAGCGGAACGGGAACCCGTCCTGGCTTCTTTCCGTAATGAATGATGCTCTTGCCGAGCACCGGGTTAAGAACGCGCTCTGACACTCGGGTGAGGGCCGGAGCTTTGGCGATATCCCAAACCAAGAGCTTGTGATACGCCTTGGTGAGCGGGTGGTCGTCGATATCGCGATGAGGACCGACCGCACAGCGTATCCACCAGTACGGCGAGTGCAGTGCGTGGGCTCGATGATCGTCGATGGGGTCGAGACCGGTGCTCTTCATCTTGTTGGGAAGCTCATCGCCCGAGTAGATGCGGACATGGCCGCCAACCGACTTGGGGGCGTAGTACTCGTCGGAGAGCTTCCAGCAAATCTTCTCGGGAAGCGACGCCGGAACGGTGATCGCGATGATGCCGCCGGGCCGGAGCACTCGAGTGAGTTCGACCAGTGCCGCCGAGTCGTCGGGGATGTGCTCCATGACCTCTGAGGCGATGATGCGGTCGAAGCTGTTGTCGGCGAAGGGGAGCTTGGTGGCGTCGCCGTTGGCCACCGACAGCGTTGCTCCCGTAGGAATCTCGCCGACCTCGTCCATGGCGACTGCGGTGTTGGCTACCGAAATCAGCTCGTCCCAAGCGAGGTCACAGGCCACAACGGTTGCGCCGCGGCGGAGGCTTTCGAACGCGTGACGGCCGAAACCGGCGCCAAGATCGAGAACCATTTCACCGGCGCGCAGTTCGAGCCGGTCGTAATCAACGGTGAGCATTAGTTCGTTGCCTCTACGTTCTTCTTCGCCTCGAACTCCGCCAGGACGGCACGATACTGATCGACGGTCTTGACCGCCGTGTGATACCAGCTCCACTGGCTCTTGACCCGCTCTCGGCCTTGGGCGCCAATCTTTGCCCGGAGTTCAGGGTCGTCGAGCGCTTGGCCGATTTGGGCAGCAAGCGCTTCGCTGTCGCCTGGCGGCACGAGGAAGCAGGTTTCGCCGTGGGTTCCGGCCACCTCGGGAAGGGCACCACCGGTGGTTGCCACCAGGGGTACACCGCACGACATCGCCTCGATGGCGGGCAGTGAGAAGCCTTCATAGAGCGAGGGCACGACGGCCAGTTCGGCTTCGCTGTAGAGCTCGACAATGCGTTCGTCGGGCACTCCGCTCACCCAGGTGACGGCATCTTCCAGGCCGAGGTCGCGGATCTTGTCGAGGCTGAGACCCTCTTTGGGCTTGCCGATAATGGTGAGTTCGATGTGGCGTTCGGTGCGCAGTTTGGCGACCGCATCGAGCAAGAAGGTGAGGCCCTTCATGGCAACGTCGGCGCTGGCGGTGGTAACGAGTTTGCCCGGCACACGCTCGACGCCGGGGACCGGCAGGAACAATTCGGGGTCGACACCTACCGGCACCACGTGGATGCGGTCGAGTGGAACCTGATGGTCGGCCGAGATGTCCTTCTTCGAATTCTCGGACACGGTCATGACCCGTGTCATGCGCTTGGCGACCTGGGTCTGCATCTTGGTGAAGGCGTACCAGCGGCGCTTTCCGAACTCCTGCCACTTGTTCTTGGAGTGTTCGATTTCGAGCTTGCGGTCGACGGTGATGGGGTGATGAATGGTGCTGAGAACCGGAAGGCCGAGCTTCTCCTGCATGGCCAGAACACCCCAGCCCAGTGTCTGGTTGTCGTGCACCAAGTCGAACTCGTGGGCGCGGGGCTTAAGGTGGCGATAGGCCCGCCAACTAAAGGCCATCGGCTCGGAAAAGTTGCCCATGCTGAACGAGGCGGATTCGAGCACGTCGACCATGTCGTTGTACTCCCAGACCCGAGGCTTCCGCATGGGGTACTTGTCGTTGTAGATATCGAGGCTTGGTAGCTCGATGAGGGGTACTCGTTCGTCGACGACGGGGAACGGTTGCCCGCCCAGCACCTCGACATGGTGCCCCAAATCAACCAGGGCCTTTGACAGGTGCCGCACGTAGACGCCCTGGCCGCCAACATGTGGTTTCCCGCGGTAGGACAGTAGGGCAATGCGAAGTGGGGAATCCTGCGATTCCGGTGAAGTCGGCGATGAAGAATCTCGCACCGGAGAATCAGACGAACTAGGCATAAGAGGACAAGCCTCACCTTCTGGAGAGCTGGGGTCAATTCCGGGTTGTGACAACAAGGTCACAGGGAGTTGTATGCCAAGCATTGCAGGTTGTAACGAATTTGTTACCTCCGGGTAACGCGATACTTGTCGGGTGATCGGTGTTGTGAGATCGGTGAGCGACGAACGGAGTTTGAGCGATGAGAATACTGCTGACCGGTGGAACTGGGTTTGTGGGGTCCCATGCCACAGCAGCGCTGATTCGAGCGGGCCATGAGGTTCGGCTGCTGGTGCGTGATCCGGACAAAATCGACCGAGTGTTTAAACCCCACGGGGTTCGACCGTCCAGCTTCACCAAGGGCGATATCACCGACGCCGAATCGGTGAGGACAGCTATCCAGGGGTGTCACGGTGTGGTTCACGCTGCGGCCGTCGTCGCTACCGACCCCGCGTCCGAGGCACGGATTCGAGAAACGAACGTTGTTGGCGCCAAGAATGTGCTCGATGCCGCCATCGCCGAGGGCTGCGATCCCATCATCCATATTTCGAGTTCATCGGCACTCTTTCCGTTCACTACCGACCCGGTGACCCCCGATCATCCCGTCGGAACGTTCGACACCGCGTATGGCCAAACCAAGGCCGAGGTCGAGCGATATGCCCGCGAACTCCAAGCTGGCGACCATCCGGTGACCATCCTGTACCCGGCTGGTGTGATGGGTCCTCACGATCCGAACATGGGCGAGCTCATGGGTGGCGTGAAGGTTTGGGTAACGCAAGCGCTGCCGGTAGGTGGCATGACTGGCGCGTATGTCGATGTGCGCGACATTGCGAAGGCCATCACGTTGGCAATGGAGCCTGGCAACGGCGCCCGTCGCTACTTGCTGTGGGGTCGCTACCTCGACCACGAAACGTTGGCCGAGCTCGTCGCTAAAGCCACCGGGCGCACCGACCTCAAGACGCCGAAAGTGCCGCCGGCATTTATGAAGGCATGGGGGAAGGCGGGCGACCTGGCGCGCAAGTACGGCAAGGACCTGGTGGTCACCAGCGAAGCCTACGACTACCTGTACAACTTCAAGCCGGCCGATCAGTCGGCCACGACCGACGAGTTGGGCCTTGCTTTTCGTCCGCTGGTCGACACCCTGGCCGACACGTTGCTGTGGCTCCACGAGATCGGCGAAATTCCGGCGAAGGCCGTCGGCAAGCTGGCTATTCAGTGAGCGGCACGGTTTTTAGGAGCACCGCCTTGAGGAGCACCGCCTTCAGGGGCACAGCCTTTAGGGGCACAGCCTTTAGGGGCACCACCTTGAGGGAAACCGCGTGAGAGCACTAGTGCAACGCGTTACCAGGGCATCGGTGACCGTTGCCGACGAAGTGGTCGGGCAGATCGATGCCGGGCTTGTGGCACTCATTGGCGTGACTCACGACGATGACGAAGCGTTGGCGCGCAAGCTTGCCGAGAAGATCGCCCACCTTCGGGTGATGGACGACGAAGACGGCGTGATGAACCGCTCGGTTCTCGATGTTGGAGGCTCGGTGCTCGCGATCAGCCAGTTCACGCTGTACGGCGACACGGCCAAGGGCCGACGACCCAGCTGGATCGCCGCAGCAAAGCCCGATGTTGCCGAGCCGTTGGTTCAGGTGGTCATCGACGAGCTTCGGACACTCGGTGTGCCCGTCGAAACCGGGATCTTTCGAGCCGACATGAGCGTCGATCTCACCAACGACGGCCCGTGCACCGTCATGATCGAGCTCTAAACGCCGAGCTACGGCAGGACAAAGCGGCTACTTGTTTGAGCCCTGGAAGATTCCGTCCATGTTGAACGAGCCATCTTCGTTGTAGTACTCGCCGGCCGGACCATTGGTTTGGTCGGCGGTCTCCTGGATGCGTTCCATACGCATTGCCATGGCTTTTTCGTTGGTGACAACGGCTCCTGTGGGCGGGCCGTAGCTGTTGGTTCCCGGGGTGCCCTTCTCGAACAGGAGTTGAATGGCAAAGACCAGACCAACGAGCGGGATGCCCATCAGCAGCTGGTAGAAGCCAGACTTGTTGATGTCGTGGCAGCGCCGAGCAGAGTTCGAGATGTGGGCGACCGATCCAATGAGAAGTGCAAGCCAACCAATGGGATGAAACGAGGCCTGACCAGTAAGGGGGTCGGTCGATGACGTCGCCACCGCCGGGATCCAGCTAACGATCGCGATAGCGATGCTGGTGAGGAAGTACTGGAGCCGTCCGACTCGGCCGTGTCCCATAAAGATCTGCTGCATTGTCATGTGCGGTTCCCGCCTTGTGTCCGATAGTTGCCTCAAGGTTGTCGGCGTGGGTATGCAGGAACTTGAGCGACGACCGGGCACAGCGGCAGCGCAGGGGGACCCCGACCTGTCTCGGGGTTCTCAGGGTTTGTCTCAGGGGAATTCCCGATAGGACGACTGCGCCAGCAGGCGGAAACTAACCCTATGAATAGCAACAACGTCATCTCGGCCCGTCCACAACCATCGCCCCGCCTCGGCCCTCGTCGGCTCGGAATCGCCGCGCTGCTCGCCGCTATCGCACTCATGGCCTCGGCATGCGGGAGCATCAATATCAGCGTTGGCATCGCCGAGGACGGCTCGGGTGTTAGGAGCGAGGAGACGCTCGACCTCGACCTGTCCGACATCGACTCGGTTGAGGTATCTGACATCTGGGACGTCGAAATCACCGTCGACGATCAAGACCCTTCGGTCGCCATCGTGCTCGACGACAACTTCGCCGACTACACCGACGTCAAGGTCGATGGTTCGGTGCTTCGCATCGGCTTCACCCGGGGCAACCTCGACCCCAACATCACACCCACCGCAACGGTCACGGTGCCCACCCTGGTATCGCTTGAAGCCGGAGGGGCCACCTCGGTTGTGGTTGAGGGCGACGTAACCGATCTGATCGACATCCAGGTCGAGGGTGCATCGACGGTAGAGGTGGCATCTCTCGAGGTCGACACCCTCGATATCGAACTCGAGGGAGCGGCGGACATTCTCATCACCGGTGCTGCTAGGCGAGGCAACATCGACATGAACGGGTCGTCGTCGGCCCACCTCTCGGGGCTTACGTGGAGCACCGTCGATATCGACCTAAACGGCGCGAGCGACCTGTTGCTCACGGCCACCGACTCGGTCTCGGGCAAGGCCGAGGGCTCCTCGGACGTGACGGTTGGCGGCGGTGCAGCAATCGATGTGTCCACCTCAGGCGCATCGGATGTCCGGTCGAACTAGCGCCTAGTCGACCCGCTCTGAGCCCGAGCGACGGTGTTGCGCTCTGGCGATGGCAAACGCCAGCAGCGAGAGCGCAACCATTGGGTAATAGCCCCAACGAGTTGCGATGGTCTCGCCGTCACGCAAGCCGATGGTGGCGTACAGGACCTTCGCCTCGCTGATGCCAGTGCGGTCAACCACCCGGCCACGAGGGCTCACAACGGCGCTAAATCCGGTGGGGGCGGCCTGTAGCACCCAACGGCCGTTCTCGATTGCCCGCAGTTGCGACGACGCCACTTGTTGCGTTTGGAGAATGGTGAGCCAGTACGACGCCCCGTTGGTGGGGTTCACCAAGACCCGGCCGCCGTTGGCGATGCCGTCTCGGCCCCGGCGATCGAAGAAGATCTCCCAGCTGATGGCGATACCGATGTCGCCCACCGATGTTTCGAGGACGGCGGGTCCCTGGCCGGCAACAACATCGGCGGTTGGAAGGTCGTCGGAGAACTGTTCGAGCAAACCTCGCAACGGGACGAACTCGCCGAACGGCACGATGCGAACCTTGTCGTAGCGGTCCGAGACCGACCCGTCGGGCTCGATGGCCTCGGTGAAGTTGTCGCGGCCTCCCTCAGGTCGGATCGTGAACCAGCCGGGCAGCAGTACGGCGTTGTAGTCGCGAGCGAGTGCTTCAAGCGCGGGCCGAGCTTCGTCCTCGTACAGGGTGCTGTCGTTGCCGCCAACCGACGAACCGGGCTGTGGGTTCACCACGTTCTCGGGCCACACGATGAGATCGACGTCTCGGTCGATGGTGCGGGTTGCGGCCACATGTCGGTCGAAAACCAGTTGCGCCCCTTCGACGCTGGCGCGCGTGCGCTGCTGGCCCCCGCCCTGCACGACGGCGACGTCGATGGTTTCCACGGTCTTGCCAAACGGAGCCACACCGGCCGCAACGACCGCGACACCGACCACAACCACCGACAATGCTGCGGGCCGCCACTCGCGCTGCAGCACGGCACTCAAACCCACACCCACCACCACTACCAGTGCCACCAGAAGCAAGGTGCCAAACAGACGCGCCGTAAACGCAAGCGGGGCGTTGACCTGACTCATCGCCAAGTGGGCGAGCGGGATACCGCCAAACGGGGCACTCCAGCGAACCAGTTCGGCCATGGCGAATGTCGCTGGCAACGCAAGGCGGCGTCCTTCGCCACCCGGCGCCAGCATTGCGGCGACACCAAACAGCGATGCGAAGTACAAGCACGCAATTGGATAGCCCGGTGGAGTGAGGTCGAACATCCAAAGAGTGGCCGGAAGAAACCAGGCCAGGCCAGCGAGAGTCACCAACCCAAACCGTCGCCGAGGCGACTGGTTGGCGATGATGATGTCGATAATCGCGATGCCGACGAACGCCAGTGGCCACCACCCCCACGGGGGCATCGACGCACAGATACAAAGGCCCGCAACAATCGCAGCAAAGAACGGGTGGCCTCGGAGAACGTTCACTCCTTCTAGTGTGACCCGCTGGGCGGGCCTAGCGCGATCCCGGGAACTGATTAAGTCGATCTCCGAAGGCGTCGAAACATCGTTCTATGACCGACGTGTGGACCGACGCTGGAGCAATTACTGCTCTTGTTTGCGCGGGCGCAGATCTCAGCGAACCACGCCTGGTCATGCACTACCTCTACGTGCTGTCCGAAGACACCGCATACCTTGCCGCCAGCGAGCTTTCGACCGCCGGGTGGTATGTCGAAATCGCTGGACCCGAGGGCGGCGAGGACGACTGGCTCGTGCTTGCCCAAGACCTCGCAGCAGTGGTAACCGAGTGCAGTTTGCGCCAGAACCGCATGTTGTTCGAAGACCTGGCGGATCGGCTGGTTGGCGAGTACGAGGGCTGGGAAGCCAGCGTCTAGGTCGGTACCCTTACCGGGAAGCCCCTTCGCTGGGAACAAATTTCGACTGCCAGGGGTTCTCTGCATCATGGATTTACAGGTAACCGATGCCGCGGCACAGGCAATCCGCTCGAAGGGCGGCACCGCCACGATCGACTTTTTGCCCCCTGACGGTTGAGGCAAGGTCCGCTATGAGGTGTCGGTCGACACCAACACAAAGGGCAAAAACCTCACCGGCTATCGCCGTCTCCGCCGCGACGACGAGCTCCGAATTCTGGTGTCGCCAAAGCTCATCGGCTTCACCCGAATCGTTATCGACACCAAAGGTGTCCTCAAACGGGTAAAAGCCAACATCGAACGCGACGACGACGCCTGCCAGATCTGAAATCGTCGTTCATATTGATGGACATCAATATGAATACGGTGTCTGGAACCGTCTTTCGTTTCCGAGGCGAAAGCGGGGTACGTGGCTGGTCGGTGGCACACTGGGTAGACGCAGCAACGTAAAGAAGTTGGGCGTCAGGACAGGGACCCGTCCTTATTTCGTGGCTGACTTGCCTCGAGGAAGCAGCCACAAATGGAATCCGAATCCCCCCAAGACCTTACGTTCGCGGACCTCGGTCTCAACGACGACTTAGCTGACGCGCTCGCCAAACTCGGCTACGAGCAACCAACGCCTATTCAGCGCGAGTCGATCCCGTTGCTTCTCGAAGGCAACGACATGCTCGGTCAGGCAGCAACCGGTACGGGCAAAACCGCGGCGTTTGCGCTGCCGATCGTCGACGGCATTATCTCGAGAGGCGAAGCCCGAGGAAAGCCCGAAACGACGGCACTCGTTGTAGTCCCCACGCGCGAGCTTGCTATGCAGGTCAGCGAAGCAATTGTTGGCTATGGCAAACACGAGGGCCTCAAAGTGCAGGCCGTGTACGGCGGCCAGCCAATCTTCGGTCAGCTCAAAGCGCTCCAGCGCGGCGTGCATGTTGTTGTCGGTACGCCCGGTCGAATCATCGACCACATCAAACGCCGGTCGCTCAACCTCGAACGCATCAGGACGGTGGTGCTCGACGAGGCCGACGAAATGCTCGACATGGGCTTCACCGAAGACATCGAGACCATTCTCGAAACCACGCCTGCCGATCGTCAGACCGTGTTGTTCTCGGCAACGATGCCGCCACGCATCAACGCCATCGCCAAGCGACACCAGACCGATCCGGTTCGTGTGCTCATTAAGAACAGCGATTCGGCAGCAGCGAAGCCAAATATTCGCCAGAGCGTGTACATGGTGGCTCGCCATCACAAGGCGCAGGCGCTTGGCCGGATCCTCGATGTCGAAAGTCCGGCAGCAGCCATCGTGTTCTGTGCCCGTCGCGTCGATGTCGACGAGCTCACCGAAACCATGAACGGGCGTGGCTACCGGGCCGAAGCACTGCATGGAGGCATGGACCAACAGCAGCGCGAACGGGTGATGGGTCGGCTCCGCGATGGCACTGCGCAACTTCTTGTGGCCACCGATGTTGCCGCACGCGGCCTCGATGTCGACACCCTCACCCATGTGGTGAACTACGACGTTCCCGACGCCCCCGAAAGTTACGTCCACCGCATAGGACGAGTTGGTCGTGCCGGCCGTGAAGGCGTGGCCATCACGCTGGCCGAACCGCGCCAGAGTCGTCGGATTCAAAACATCGAGCGACTTACCAAGGCAAAGATTCCGGTCGAGAAGGTTCCTTCGGTCGCCGATCTGCAAGCACGCCAGTTCGAAGTCACCATGAAGGCCGTGCTCGAATCGTTGGCCTCAGAAGATCTCGACCAGTACAACTCGGTGCTTCACGATCTGGCCGGCCAAGACAGCGATCGCAACATTGCTCTGGCTGCTATTCGGCTCTACCACCTCGAACGCGGCGCCGGCACCGATACCAAAGAGATTCCCGAGGCAACGGCCAAACGCAAGTCGAAAAAATTCGACAAGGCCGACAGGAGCGGCAAGTTCGATCGGGACCGAGGGCATCAGCAACGGGGCGGCTCGAAGGGTTATAAGGGCTCGCGTTCTCGCACGAGCGGCGGCGCGACAGGAACCGTCTACATCGGGTTGGGTCGCAAGTCGGGTATTCGTCCTGGCGATCTGGTGGGCGCCATCGCCAACGAGGCTGGGCTCTCCGGCACCGACATTGGTCCAATTCGTATCGCCGACAAATACGCAACCGTCGGTGTGCCCGAAGGCTCGGTCGACAACGTCATTCGCTCAATCGAAGCTACGTCGATCAAGGGCAAGAAGGTCAAGGCCCGACGCTTCGTCGAGTAATCGACCTACGCCAAATAGCGGCTTACCGCTCGACTCGCCTGGCTGGCCTGATCGATGCACGCCGGAATCCCGACACCTCGGTAGCTGGCCCCGGCCACAAAGATTCCCGGCGCGTCGTCCACTAATGCGTCATCGATGGTGGCGACCCGTGAAAGATGCCCGGGCGTGTACTGGGCGAACGATTCGATCCACCGGCTGATCCTGGTCTCGGTGGGAGTTGCCGTGATGCCCATGATCCGTTCGAGGTCGGCCAGGACCTCGGCGAGGAGATCATCGTCGCTGAGGAACACCGCCCGATCGTTGTTGATGTGCCCGACCGAAACCCGCAGGATCGCTTGACCTGATGCCGCGAGATGTTGCCACTTCGTGGATGCCCATGAGCAAGCCGTGATGACCTGCTGCTCGGGCTTGGGTACAAGGAAACCACTGCCGTCGAGCGGATGATCGATGGCAGCGGGGTCGTACGCCAGCGTCAGCAGAGCAACCGATGAGTAGGTGATGGATTGCAGCTCGGAGGCCGCAACCTTGCATTGCTCGGCCACCAGCGGCGCGGTGATCCGGGCCGGGGTGGCGAAGATCACTGCGTCGGCATCGAAGACTCCCGACGAGGTGAGGAGTCTCCATGACCCCTCGGCCGACTCGAGCGCGGTGACCGCCGTGTCGGTGATGATTACCTCGCCAAGACGGTCGACAAGTTCGTCGATGAACCGGCCCATCCCCTCGGGGTGGGCATAAAATACCGGCGCATCGGGGTTGGGTGGGTTGCGCTTGCGAAGGTACTGAAGCTCGTTGACAAAGCTCGGGTCCTGGCGGGCGGCATGGGCAAGCTGCGAGGCGCTGGCGTCCATGCTGAGGTTGTCGCAGTCGCCGGCGTTAATGCCCCCCAGTAGCGGGTCGACGAGCCGCTCGAGGACTTCGTCGCCAAGGCGTCGGCGAACGATCGAACCAATCGATTCGTCGCCAACCACAAGGTTCTCGGTGCGTTCGGCATCGAGTCGCGCCCGGGCGACACCCTCGGGTGACAACACACCTGATTCGGCCAGCGTGTCGAAGTCGAGCGGGACCCCCAGCACCATGGGTTGTGGAATCGGCCGGAGTTTGCCGTAGCTGAAGATATACGCCGACTTTGCGGCTGGCGACACTAAGTCGTCGCGAAGGCCCAGTTCCTCGGCCAACTCGATGCCCCACGGAACTCGTGCCAGGAACGCATCGGCCGCTTCATCGACCCGCATGCCGGCGAAGTCGGTGGTGATGAGCTTGCCGCCTAGGCGGTCAGACGCTTCAAGCAGGGTCGTGTCGATTCCCAGCTTGGTGAGCTCATACGCCGCAACCAAACCAGTGATTCCGCCACCAACAACCACAACCCGACTCACATCACACCCCACCAGGCACGTTATTCACCTTGGTTGACCTGGCCTTCGGTGTGGACAAGGTCGACGACTTTTTCGAGAACTTCGGGATCGAGTTCGGGCCACACGCCGTGGCCGAGGTTGAAGATATGGCCGGACTGTCCGCCGTTGGCGGCAAGAACTTCTCGGGTGCCTGCTTCGGCAACCTCCCAGCCGGCATGAACTCGGGCCGGGTCGAGGTTGCCCTGCACTGCGATACCCGGGCCGATACGACGCCGAGCCTCATCGAGCGGGACCCGCCAGTCGATACCCATGACCTCGACCCCGGCAGTGGACATGAGCGACAACAGTTCGCCGGTGCCCACTCCAAAGTGAATCCGTGGCACGTTGAAGTCGGCGATGCCTTCCATCACTTTCTGCGAGTGCGGAAGCACGTGAGTGGCGTACTCGGCAGGCGACAGCGCGCCCGCCCAACTATCGAAGAGCTGGACGGCCGATGCGCCAGCCTCAACCTGAGAGCGCAGCGAGACAATGGCCAGATCGGCGAGTTTGTCGAGCAGGTCGGCGAACAGTTGCGGATCGGCGTGCATCATCGACTTGCTGTGCGCATAGTTCTTCGACGGACGCCCCTCGATGAGGTAGCTGGCTACCGTGAACGGTGCCCCGGCGAAACCGATAAGTGGGATGTCGAGATCAGCCACCAGGTTGCGAACCGTTTCGAGCACGAAGGGCGTATCGGCATCGGGGTCCATTGGGCGGAGCCGGTCGAGGTCGGCACTGCTACGGAAGGGTTGCTCGGCCACCGGACCGACGCCAGGAACAACGTCGATACCGAAACCCACCGCCCACGCTGGCACAACGATGTCCGAGTACAGAATCGCGGCGTCGACACCGTACCTGCGAACGGGTTGCAGGGTGATTTCGGTGGATAGGTCGGCGTCGGCGATGGCGTCGAGGATGCTGCCCGAACCCCGAATGGCCTTGTATTCGGGAAGCGAGCGACCCGCTTGGCGCATAAACCAAACCGGTACCCGAGAAGCGACTTCGCCCCGACATGCAGCCAGGAATGGTGAGTTGGCGAGCCGATCGTTCGTTGCGGTCATTGGGCATCCTTGGCAGCTTGTTCGGCCAAGCGTTTCGCAACCTTCTTCGACCGGCCCAGTGCCTCTTTGGTGAGACGACCTGCGGCGGCGGCCACGGAGCCGGTATCGAGCGGTTCGGTTTCGAGAAGGTCGATGGTTTCGATATCGGGTTCGACAAGAAGTACCGGGATTCCCGACTTTTGCACCTTGTCGACTTCGGCCTGCACCGACCGGCGGAAGAACGTACGGCTGGTGTACTCCTTCCAGTTGGCGCTGGACGGAGCGATGCTCTTCGGCGATGAAACAACGACGCCATCAAGGCCCAGACCTGCGAGCAGATCGACATTGGTGGTGGAGTGCACGGCTCCGTCGACGTACTCCTGGCCGTCGATGGTGACCGGCTCGAAGGTTCCCGGCACTGCCGTGGAGGCCCGGACGCCCTGGCCAATACTTGCCACCTGAACATCATCGCGCCCAAGCACGAGCCGTTTGCCGTCCTTCAACCGGACGGTAACGAGCCAGGTTGGCAGCTTGGGCCACGCCGAGTCATCGCCGTACAACTCGTCGATGCGTTTTTCGAGCGATTCGCCGCTCACGGTTCCTCGGGGCATTGCGCCAGCAAAGGCAAGGCCCGGCCGGAAGCCGCCCAAAACACTTCGGGCGACCAGTTGTGGTTTCCCCGGAAGCTTGCTGGGTTCGCCGCTGGCTGAGCCGTCGTAGGGAGTAACGACGCGATTGGCAATTGCCTGCCCCTCGGCCGACATCGTCTCGCCGACAATCCGGGCAAAAAGGTCGCCGGCGGAGAGGCCGGCGCGGAGCTGCGATGCCGCGGTGGCTCCCGCCGAGGTACCAACAATCACTTCGGATCCGCGGGGATCCCAGCCGGTTTCCTCGACGATGGTTGCGAGCACGCCAGCGTGAAAAGCAGAGGCTTTATCGCCCCCGGCGCCGAGCACGAGTCCAAAGGTGTACATGCCTTCATGCTCGCACACGGCAAAGGGCTGTGTAGCACCGTGCCGCGGCTGGGCTTCGTATGCCAAGAACCACTTTGTAGACTGGTCGACTACCCATTTTGAGCTTGTCTGGAGTTGCTCCGATTCATCCTGATCTTGCCGCTGAACAGGCGTACCTCGATAACGCCTACGCCTGCCTTGAAGCCGCCAGAGACTCGGCGTCGAAGCTCACGTCGATGGTTGAAGTTGGCGCGGGCGGGACCAACCAGGCTCGGTTCGAGCGCGATGTGATCTCCGAGGCGGTGTCGAAGCGACTTGGTCAGATGGAGCTCGGTCGGCGTGCCCTGGTCTTTGGTCGAATCGACTTTGACGACGACAACGGCGGCGACGATTTCTACGTCGGACGATTGGGCGTGTGGAACACCGACCAGGATCCCGTGGTCGTCGATTGGCGTGCGCCCATCGCCGAGCCGTTCTACCGTGCTACCGGTCCAAACCCGATGGGGCTCGAGCGCCGACGTCACTTCGCGACCCGAGGTCGTCAGCTGCTCGGAATCGACGATGAGATCTTTGGCGACCTTGCCCGATTCAACGCCGACTCCGACCCGGCCGACGTCGATACGCCCAAGCTGAAGGGCCAGGGCGCGCTCATTGCGGCGCTCGAGCAGTCACGCACCGGCCGCCTTGGTGACATCGTGGCCACCATCCAGGGCGAGCAGGATGAAATCATCCGCTCGCACATGAAGGGTGTGCTGGTCGTGCAGGGCGGCCCCGGCACCGGCAAGACGGTTGTGGCGCTTCATCGTGCCGCCTATCTGCTGTACACGCATCGTTTTCCACTCGAAGGCCAGGGCGTGCTCATCGTCGGACCGAACCGGCTGTTCCTGGCCTACATCGAGCAGGTACTTCCGTCGCTTGGCGAAGCGGGCGTGCAGCTTTCGGTGCTCGGCGATCTCATTCCTCATGTCCGGGTGAACGCTCACGACACCGAAGACGTCAGCCGACTCAAAGGCGACCTGGTGATGGTCGAGGTCATCGCCAACGCAGTGCGCACCCGAGAGCGGCCGCTCCGTGATGACTTCGTGCTTGGCTACGGCCTCGACAATCTGCACGTTTCGGTCGAGCAGTCGCGTCACATCATCAAACAAGCGCGGCGGCGTTTCCGCACGCACAATGCGGCGCGAAAGTTTGTCGAGTCGGAGTTCTACAACGTGCTCGCCGCCGACTCACGCGAGGGTCACGACGCGTCGCTTATCCGCGACCGCACCCGAGCACAGCTGCCGGTGCGCGAAGCACTCGAGTCGATGTGGCCGGTGCTTACCCCGGCGCATCTGCTTCACGATCTTTTCGGCTCGCGAGCCCTTTTGCGGGCGGCTGGTAAGGGAACCGCCGCCGAGCAATCCATCGAGCTGCTCTACCGAGAACGCTCTGACCACGCCGACAATGTGGTGTTCACGATGGACGACGCCCCCTTGCTCGACGAGGCGCTGGCACTGCTTGGCAGCCGACCAAAGATGAAGGACGCCGACGAAATTCGTACCTACGGCCACATCGTGGTCGATGAAGCTCAAGACCTCTCGCCGATGGAACTTCGGGTCCTTAACCGGCGCTCTTTGAATGGGTCGATGACCATCGTCGGCGACATTGCTCAGGCCACTGGTGCCTGGGCCCACGATGACTGGCAAGAGGTGCTGTCGCATCTATCGGACAAGCACGATCCCCGACGAGTCGAGCTCACCATCGGTTACCGCATCCCGGCTCCCACCATGGCGGCCGCAGCGCAGGTATTGCCCTACGCAGCACCTAACCTTGCGCCACCGAAAGCGATCCGCGAGGACGGCGATGCTCCGGTAATCGTGAATGCCGGAAGCGCCGACGGAACCGAAGTGGGTGGAGGATTGTGGCCTGCGCTGCGACGAGTGGTCGAGGAAGAGATGACCTCGGGTGTCGGAAACGTTGCCGTCATCGTTCCCGGTTCGCTTCGCGACCTCATCGAAGCGCATCTCACCGACGCGGCTATCGAGTTCGGCCGGGCCACCCGCACTGGTCTCGATCAACTCCTCACCGTTGTTCCTGTGACCCTCGTGAAGGGCCTCGAGGTCGACTCGGCCATCGTGGTCGAGCCCGCAAGCATCGTGGCCGAAGAGCGACAGGGGTACCGGTCGCTTTACGTGGCGCTCACCCGGGCCACGAAACGAGTCACCATCGTGCATGAACATCCCTTGCCCGAACCCCTTCACGATCAGGCGGCAAGCCAGTGACCTTTCGTCCTCTCATCGAGGCCTACACGCACTGCCCGCTCTGTGGGTCGACCAACTATGTCGCGGGTTCGCCTGGCCGACGGTGCGACGACTGCGGGCACCGCGAGTTCAACAATCCGGTTGCCGCAGCGGGGGCGTTTATCTCCGACGATGAGGGCCGACTGCTCTTGATTCGTCGAGCCAATGATCCGGCCAAGGGTTCCCTGATGATCCCCGGTGGGTTCCTCGATGGGGGAGAATCGCTCGAAGATGCCGTTCGGCGCGAAGTGCACGAGGAGGTTGGACTCGACATCATCGATCTCACCTACCTGACCTCCCATACCAACCAGTACCTGTTCGATGGCTTGCACCGAGTCACCGTCGACGTGATGTTTGCCGCCACCGTCGAGTCGCTCAACGTGGTTCTCGACGTCAGCGAAGCCACCGGTTTCGAGTTTCTTACTCCCGACGACATCGACCCCGCAGACCTCGCCTTCGACTCAATCCGCGCCGGTTACCAGGCCTGGCTCCTAACCCAAAGCAAAAGTGGGTGAATGAACGCTGTTCTGACCGCGTAAAGGGTGGGCGGTGGTTCGCCGATCCTTGAGTATGGGGATTACACGGCTTGTAGATATTGGCGCCACGCAGCGGGTGATCGCCGATGTGGGTATCGACCGGTTTATGGACGAGATGATCGCCAAACTGGCGCTTGGGTTTCGCGAGTTCAAACCAGCCGAAACCACGACGATGGCGCGAGCCGGCTTCAGCTATACCGAACCCGATTTAGGGCTGGTCGAGTGGATGCCAACCATGGAGGCTGCAGGCCGGGTTTCGATCAAGACCGTTGGTTACCACCCCACCAACCCGACCAAGCGCAACCTTCCGAGCGTGATGGCCACCACGTCGCTGCACGACACCACAACCGGTCAACTCATTGCGCTCACCGACGCAACGTTTCTCACTGCCATCCGTACCGGAGCAGCTTCGGCACTCGCTACCGACGAACTGGCTTCGCTCGACGCAACCACGCTGGTTGTGATCGGCGCCGGTGCTCAGGCCGTTACCCAGGTTCACGCAATCTCGCGTATCCGCACGCTCACGGAAGTGTCGGTTTACGATACCGACCCGCTGGTCGCCGAGTCGTTCGTCCGAAGGCTCCCGGTCGATGTGCCCGTTACGATCGTGCCAGATCGCCGCGAACTCGCCAAGCGACTCGTTCAGGCAGACGTGATCTGCACCTGCACCTCGGTCGATCCGGGCGAAGGTCCTGTTCTGTTGGAAGGCGACTTCGACTCGGCGCTTCATATCAATGCCGTGGGTGCAGACTTTCCCGGAAAACTCGAACTGCCTCGAACCTTGGTCGATCGAGCGCTGGTGATTCCCGATCACGCCGAGCAGTGTTTGGTTGAGGGTGAGGCCCAGACGTTGCAGCAGGAGGATCTGGGGCCGGAACTCTGGGAGTTGGTCGCCGAGGGCGCCCACGCTCATCGCAACGAGCTGACGGTATTCGATTCCACCGGATGGGCGTTCGAGGACCTGATCGCTGCCGAGCTTCTCCTTGCGCACGCCGAACGGATTGGTGCCGGTCACGAGATCGAGCTCCAACCAGCGCCAAGAGACCCCTACGACCCCTACGAACAAGTACGCCCCTCAGGAATAGGTCAAATCCGCCCAGCGTCCTAAAGCGAGTTTGGTGCGGCGGGGATGTTTTGCCGCAGGCAAAACTCCGTAAGTGAACGAAGTGAACGACAGTGTGCGACGGGGATGTTTTGCCGCAGGCAAAACTCCGTTAGCGAGCGAAGCGAGCGACAGTTACCAATACTCTTCGTAGTGAATGTTGCCTGGTTCGTTACGGCGATCGAGGGTGAAACCCTTCTCGGTGAGTAGCTGCACCACGCCGACGGTTTCGGGGAACTTCAGTTCGCCGTCTTCTTCTTCGGGCAGACCAATCATCGACGGGTTGCCGCAGAGGAAGGCATGGGTGTTCTCTGGGCTCAGCGGCTTGCCGAGAAACTCATCGAGCGCATTGTTTTTGATGAGGTCCTGCAGGTACTGCTTCGGAACGTCGGCCTCGCGGGTGGGCATTGGCACGTAGTGGTAGTTTGGGTAGCGCCGCTCGAGCTCGCGTTGCTTCTCGAGGTAGCCCAGGTCGACCCATTGGCGAACGGTGACGGTGGCAATGATGGGGCCGGTGTGGCCCTTGCGGAGCAGTTCGGCTGCCATCGAGTTGTGAGGCGCTTCGCCGGTTCCGGTGGACAAGAACACCACTGTGGTGTCGGGTTGAACCACCGACTGGAGCGTGTAGCGGCCGGCAACCTTTGGGCCGAGGTAGATTCTGTCGCCGGGCTTCTTCAGCGCGAGTCGAGGCGTAAGGGCGGGCACGTGGGTCTCGTCCGGCGCCACCAGGACGATGTAGAACTCGAGCTCGCCGTCGGTATCGCCTGGCGCCAGATAGCCGTTGTCCTCAAAGATCGGGTGCGAGATCGAGTACGACCGTCGAATCAGCTTTTCCCATTTACCGTCGAGGTCGGCGTCGACCGCATCATCGACGCGATCCTCCCAGTAGCCAAGACCCAGTGATGCGTACTGGCCGGGGATGTACGAAGCATCGCCATGGTCGGGCTTGACCCGCAGCACCCAGAGGTCAGAGTGGGTTGGTTCGAACCTAGTGATGGTGGCGTTGTAGTGATCGGCCCGCAGCTCTTCGACGATCGACTCATGTCGGGCTCGACGAGCGACGGTCGATTTGGCGACGGGCGCCGCCAGATCAGGGAAGCAGGCCTCGGCGATACGACTGCCGATCTCCCACGCATGGGCGGTGGGCACATCCTTGTCTGGGTCGGGTTCACCCAAGAACCAGACCCGGTTCGTGGCGATGGCGTCGTCGGAGACATTGAACGCCGAAATCGGTGGACGTTTGCGGTGCGACGCCAGAACGATGTGATCGAACTCGAGGTCGGGTGTCCGTCGATCATCGAAATAGGCGACAGGGAATTTCTCGTCGTCGCTGATCTCGGCAGGCACATCGCGATAGAGCAACGTGGCTCGGCGTTCGCGTTCGAGCTTACGAAGAATCGAATCGGCGGCCGGCGCTAACTGAGCTGGGTCCATTCCGCCGGCGGCCATGACCACGCGGGCGCCTGCGTTCGCGGCGTTCCACACCAACTCGACCGCATTGTCGGTGTAGCCGACAACCAGCACGTCGCGATCGTCGAGATGCTCGGGGAGTTCGTCGATGGTCACACAATCGCTTGGCGAAGCGATCGGGGGTTTCCAGTCGGGGTCGCGGTCGCGGACGCTGATGAGACAGCCATGGCTCACATACGTGCGAAGGCTTGTGGTGATCAGCAGTTCGTTGCCGGTTTCGGTGCGTTCGATGCTGACGAGTGATTCGCCGTAGGAGACGTCGACCTGGTTGATAGGCACCAGATCGTCGAACGCCACGCTGTCGCCGGGCTCGATGAGTCGGACCCGCTCGAGTCCGGACTTCAGCGACGAGATCGCCACCGACAATCCACCGGCAGTTCCGCCGATGATGATGAGGTCGTAGAGGTCGTCGTGTTCTTCGGCCATCGGAATCCCTCGGGTTCTCAGCCCGACGATTCGGTGGTCGGGCAAGTAGTCATGATCGGGTAGAACCCGCATGAGCACAAGATCGATTCCCGAAAATTTGTGACGATGTTTCGAATTTCGCTACAAAACTCGACGTTGTTGGGAGGACCGCGACTAGCAGTCGCGTATTTTTGCCCGATATTCGCCGATTTTGGCGAATGTTAGCGGGTTACGCCTTCGCCTTTGGTTCCTTGGGAAGTCCGAGGACCATCTCGCCCAGAATGTTCTTCTGCACCTGGGAGGTACCGGCGTAGATGGTGCCGGCGCGGGCGTTGAAGAAGGTGCCAATCCACGAAGCTGAGCTGTTCGCCGAGCCGGGAAGGTCGGCGTGGAACGAGGTCGCGGGCATGTCGCCTTCGATGACCATGCCGTCGGCGCCGAGAATCTCGACCGCCAACTCGGTAACGATGCGATGCTGCTCGGACCAGTAGAGCTTGAAGATGGAGCTTTCCGGGCCGGGGTGGCCACCCTTGAGGAAGTCGGTGAGCGTGCGCATGCCGAGGAACCGCATGATCTCGACCTTGCCATAGGCGGAGGCTAAGCGCTGGCGGATCCGCGGGTCTTCGGCGACACCTCGTTCTTTCGCGAGCTCGAGCAGTTTGTCGATTTCGTTGCGGAACATGATGGGCATGGTGGCCGCCGCTTCGCCGCGCTCGTAGCCGAGCAACGTCATGGCCACGGCCCAGCCGCCGTTGACTTCGCCAACCACATTCTCTTTGGGGCAGCGGGCATCGGTGAAGAACGTCTCGTTGAACTCTTCGGCACCACTGAGCATCTTGATGGGCCGAACCTCGATGCCGTCTTGCTCCATTGGAACCAGGAGGAAGCTGATGCCGCGGTGCTTTGGGGCGTCTTGATCGGTGCGGGCGAGCACGAAGATCCAGTCGGCGCTCATGCCCGCCGAGGTCCAGATCTTCTGGCCGTTGATGACCCATTCGTCGCCATCGAGTTCGGCCTTGGTGCCGAGTCCGGCAAGGTCGGAGCCGGCGTCGGGTTCGCTGTAGCCCTGGCACCAGGTGTCTTCGCCCGAGATGATGCGGGGAAGGAAATGGGCCTTCTGTTCGGGGGTGCCCCACTGAAGGATGGTGTTGCCGACCATTTGAATGCTGAACGCGTCGTTGTTGCCGCCGGTGGGTGCGCCAGCCTTCATGAACTCTTCGGCCAGAATGACCTGCTCGAGTTCGCTGAGCCCGCCGCCGCCGTATTCGGCCGGCCACGAAGGAGCTAGGAAGCGGTTCTCGGCCAGGGTCTTGCGCCAATCGCTCATGAAGATCGCCAAAGCTTCTTCGTCGAGTGCGCCGTAGCCCTTCCAGTTGGCTGGCAACTTCTCGGCCAGGAAGGCCTGGACTTTCTCACGGAATGTTTCGGCTTCAGCTGAGTAAGTGGGTTCCATGAATCGAACGTTACCCGCGGGTATCGATTCTGGCGAACGGCCCGGGCGTGAACCTCGGTTGTCGACCTATGGTGACGGTATGCCCAAGCTTCCACGTATCCACGCGTTGTCCACCGGCACGATGACGTCGGCCCTCGATGGCTTCCTTCAGGGAGAAGAAGGCGACATCACCTACCAGGTGCCGATCTTCGTTCTCGAACACGATAAGGGCCTGGTGTTGGTCGACACCGGCTTGCACCCCGAATTGGCCACCGACACCTCACGGCTCGGCGCGCTCGAAGCGATGTTTCAACCCAACCTCGCCGACGGATCGGGCTCGGTTGGTCCAACCCTTGAGGCCGCCGGTTTCGATCCGGCTCAGGTGACTCATCTGCTTCTTACCCATCTGCACTTTGACCACGCTGGCGGGATGGTGGAAATCCCCAACGCCCGGGTCACCGTGCAGACCGACGAATGGGCCGGGCTATCCGACGAAACCATGGTGGCCTTTGGCATCTACAACCCTGCCGACTGCGACCTTGGCCACGAGCGCAACGAGGTGGAGGGCGACCACGACGTGTTTGGCGATGGCACGATCACCTGCCTGAAAACCCCCGGTCACACGGCCGGGCATCAGTCGGTTCGGGTGCAGACCGAGGATGGCACGTTCGTCCTTTGCGGCGACTGCTGCTACCTCCGTCGGACGTTGGATGACGAGCACCTGCCGTCGTTTTCCTTCGATGCCGAGAAGCAGTTGGCATCGATTCGGCGGCTCAAAGGCGAGCAGGCCAACGGCGCAACGTTGATCTTCGGGCACGACCCTGAGCAGTGGGCAAACATCGTCGCCGACGGGTTACACACGGGTGTGTAGCTACGCCCTTGGGCGAGGGTTGGCGTGAGTGTCCGCGAGCTGGTGGTGCTCGGCACGTCGTCGATGTTGCCAACCCGGTACCGAGCCCACAACAGCTATGCGATGCGGTGGGATTCGCAGCTCATCTTGTTTGACCCGGGCGAGGGAACCCAACGTGGTTGCACGCTGGCCAAGGTGGCGATCGCTCGGGCCACTGCGGTCTGTGTGACGCACTTTCATGGCGACCACTGCCTGGGTTTACCGGGCGTGATTCAGCGGCGATCTTTCGACAACTCGGCCAGCCTCAAGGGGTTAGGGCCGCTCCCAATCTTCTACCCAGGCGACGGCGAGCAGTACTTCGAACGGCTTCGTCATGCGTCGATCTTTCACGACACCAGCGAGATCGAGAAGCGCCCAGTCGTTGTGCCGGGCATGCAGGCAACCCTCGGCCCCCTCGAGCTATCGGCCGTTGCCCTCGACCACCGCGACACGACCTACGGGTACCGACTGCAAGAATCAGACTCGGTGTCCGTCGACCCGGATCGGCTCCGAGACGTTGGGATCGAAGGACCCGACGTCGGCGTGCTTTTGGACCAAGGTTGGTTCGATGGGCCCAACGGTCGAGTGCTCGCCGATGACGTGACGGTTCCTCGAAAGGGTCAATCGATGGCCTTTGTGATGGACACCGCGCCATGTGACGGTGTGCTCGAACTTGCCGCCGATGTCGACCTGTTGGTCTGCGAATCAACCTACCTTCAGGCCGAGGCCGAACTGGCGGCAAAGTACAAACATCTCACCGCTCGACAGGCCGCCGAAATGGCAACCGAGGCAGGTGCGCGGCGCCTTGTACTGACGCATTTTTCGGCCCGATACCCGAACAATGACGTGTTCGAACAAGAGGCGTCAGAGTTCCACAACGACGTCGTAGCCGCCGCTGATCTCGCGACAATTCCGCTGCCGCCTCGCAGAAACTAACCGGTGGGCTCAAGGTCTTTCGCAGTCATGAAACGCTGAAATCTCATGCGGCGAGCTCACCGCATGAGTACGGCGTGGATTTACGCGCGACGATGAGGTGTGTCTTTAGAGGGGTTCTCCGAGCCCGTACGTGCCTGGTTCGAAACCAGCTTTGGCGGCCCGACGCCACCCCAGTCGAAAGGCTGGCCCGCAATCGCGGCGGGCGATCACACGCTCATCCTGGCCCCAACCGGTTCGGGAAAGACCCTTTCGGCGTTCCTGTGGAGTATCGACCAGGTGATGACCCAGCCAGTGCCCGAGCGCGAGCACCGGACCCGAGTGCTCTATATCTCGCCGCTCCGAGCCCTTGCGGTCGATGTCGAGAAGAACCTGCGAGCGCCCATTAAGGGAGCTGTTCTGGCGGGGGAGCGGTTGGGTATCGACGTGCACGTACCCACCGTTGGGATGCGTACGGGCGATACCGCTCCCGATCAACGTCGCAAGCTGGTTCGGAACCCGCCCGACATCCTCATCACCACTCCCGAATCGCTCTACCTCATGCTTACCTCGGCGGCCCGGGAGACGTTGAAGAACGTGGAGACCATCATCATCGATGAGATCCACGCCATGGCAGGCACCAAACGCGGCGCGCACCTTTCGCTGTCGCTCGAGCGTTTGCATCAGTTGGTGACCAAGGGGATTCCTGGCGAGGAGTCGCCGATGTCGAACCCTGCCCCGCAGCGGATTGGTTTGTCGGCAACGCAACGACCGTTGGAAGAGATCGCTCGATTCCTCGGCGGGTTCGAGCCAGATCCGCAAGCAAAGATTGGCAAGACCGACAACCATTCGGCTCGACCAGTAACCATCGTCGATGCCGGTGTCCGAAAGCAGATGGACATCGAAGTGGTGGTGCCGGTCGAAGATATGGGTGAGCTGGGTACCTATGTCGAGGAACCGGTCAGCGGCAACGCTGCGGCGGGGCCGGTGCGAAAGAGTATTTGGCCATCGATGCACCCTCGTCTGCTCGAGCTCATCAAGGAGCACCGCTCCACCTTGGTGTTTGTGAACTCTCGGCGACTGGCCGAACGGTTGGCAACCCGTCTCAACGAGCTCGACTACGAGCAGAACGCCGACAACGAATCGCCCGGTGATGGATGGACGAGCAACGAGGCCATGGGGCGACCGCAGCCTGGACTCGCCGCACAATCGGGCCCACCGAAGAACCCACGCGGCCTCAACGCCGGCGACGGCCACATGTCGACGGGTTCGTCAGGCATCGATGGCACCGAGCTGGTGCTGGCCCACCACGGATCACTCAGTCGCGAGCGCCGTCTCGATATCGAAGATCGATTGAAGTCGGGCCGCTTGAAGGGTCTGATCGCCACCAGCTCGCTCGAGCTCGGCATCGACATGGGTGCCGTCGATCTGGTTATTCAGGTCGAATCGCCCGGCGCTGTGAGCCGAGGCTTGCAGCGTATTGGTCGTGCCGGTCACCAGGTGGGCGAGACCTCAACCGGCAAGCTCTTTCCCAAACATCGGGCCGACTTGGTTGAAGCCGCAGTTG
Organism: uncultured Acidimicrobiales bacterium; assembly: GCA_938023735.1. GTDB lineage: Bacteria > Actinomycetota > Acidimicrobiia > Acidimicrobiales > SHLQ01 > CALLQB01. The sequence goes on along the minus strand of CALJDK010000036.1, from coordinate 89,434 downwards.
TTGTGAAACGGATGCAGGAAGGCCTCATCGAGGAGACCTATTACCCCCGCAATCCCATCGATGTTCTTGCCCAGCAACTCGTGGCGCTGTGTGCGCTCGATGATTGGGAGATCGACGACGTGGCCCGCATCGTCCGAGGGTCGGCCAACTTTGCCGAGATCTCCGACGAGGCGCTGCACAACGTTCTCGACCTGTTGTCGGGTCGCTACCCGAGTGAAGAATTTAGCGAGCTTCGGCCAAGGATCGTGTGGGATCGCGTGGCCGGAACCGTTCGGGGTCGCAAGGGCGCACAGCGCCTGGCCGTTACGAATCCGGGCACCATCCCCGACCGCGGACTGTTCGGTGTGTTCCTGCCCGATGGCACTCGGGTCGGCGAGCTCGACGAAGAGATGGTGTACGAGAGTCGTGCTGGCGAGACCTTTCTTCTTGGCGCAAGCACGTGGCGGATTCAAGAGATCACCTACGAACGGGTCATCGTCACGCCCGCCCCCGGCGAGCCAGGGAAAATGCCGTTCTGGCATGGCGATGGACCGGGCCGACCACTCGAGCTGGGTCGGGCCATCGGAGCGTTCCTTCGAGGGTCTCGGAGCTCCGATGTGCTGGAGCGGCTCACCAACGAGCATGGCCTCGACGATCTGGCCGCTCGCAACCTGGTCGAGTACCTGAACGAACAGGTCGAGGCCACCGGCGTACTCCCCGACGATCAGACGATTGTGGTCGAGCGGTTCCGCGACGAGATCGGCGATTGGCGGGTGGTGGTGCTGTCGCCCTTCGGCGCGCAAGTGCATGCGCCGTGGGCCATGGCACTCCGCAACAAGTTGAGCGAGCAGTGGGGCACCGATGTCGAGCTCATCTGGAGCGACGACGGCATCGTGCTGCGGCTACCCGAAGCGATCGACGATCTGCCATCCGAAGATCTGCTTTTCGACCCGGCTGAAATCGAAGATCTCGTCATCGACATGTTGCCCAACACCTCGATGTTTGCGTCCCGTTTCCGGGAGTGTGCCGGTCGAGCGCTGTTGCTCCCGAAGCGTCGACCCGATCAGCGCCGGGCCCTGTGGCAGCAACGCCAGAAGGCCGCCGACCTGCTGAGTGTGGCGTCGAAGTACCCGAGCTTTCCGATCCTTCTTGAAACCTCCCGCGAGTGTCTGAACGATGTGTTCGATCTCCCGGCCCTCAAGTCGGTGCTCACCGACCTGCAGAGCCGAAAAATTCGGGTGGTGCCGGTCGATACGCCTCGGGCGTCGCCGTTCGCGCAGTCGCTGCTGTTCGGCTGGATCGCCGTGTACATGTACGAGGGCGATGCGCCACTCGCTGAGCGTCGGGCCGCCGCACTCACGCTCGACCGTGAGTTGTTGCGCGATCTGTTGGGGGCCGAAGAGCTTCGTGAGTTACTCGACGCAGGAGTGCTGGCCGATCTCGAACTCGAGCTGCAGCGACTGATCGAAGGGCGTCAGGCTCGCGACGGCGACGAGATCCACGACCTGCTGCGAATCCTCGGCCCGCTCACTCGGCACGAGATCGAAGCCCGAAGCGTCGATGCGCTCGATATGGATGCTGCGCTCGCTCAGCTGTTGGAGGATCGACGCATCATCGAAGTCGGCATTGCCGACGAGACCCGATTCGCCGCATCTGACGATGCCGGCAAGTTGCGCGATGCGCTGGGGGTGGCGATCCCGGTTGGTCTGCCTGCGGTCTTCACCGACTCGGTCGACGACCCACTCGGAGATCTGGTCATCCGCTTTGCCCGCACCCACGGTCCTTTTGTGGCAAAGCAGGTTGGCGCACGTCTCGGTGTAGGTGTCGACCGAATACGCGGTGTGCTCGACCGGCTTACCGAAGCCGGATCGTTGGTGCGGGGTGAGTTCCGCCCCGACGGCATCGAACGCGAGTGGTGTGACGACGATGTGCTGCGCCAGCTTCGGCGCCGCTCGTTGGCATCGCTACGCAAAGAGGTCGAGCCAGTTGAGGCCGACGCGCTAGCCAGGTTCCTGCCCGCTTGGCAGGGCGTTGGTGTGCCGCGCCGAGGAATCGACGCGCTCGCCGAAGTGATCGGTGTGCTGCAGGGTGCGCCGATTCCGGTGTCGACGCTGGAGAAGGATGTTCTGCCGGCTCGTATGGCCAGCTACAAGCCATCGGAGCTCGACGAACTGTGTGCCTCGGGTGAGTTGGTGTGGGTTGGCGGAGGAGCGATCGGTTCGAGTGACGGACGGGTTCGTCTGGTGTTCCGCGATCAGGCTGCCCTGATCATCCCTACCCTGGTCCCCGACGATTTGCCCGACGAGCCAATCCACGATGCCATTCGCAACCATTTGGCCAACCGGGGGGCATCGTTCTGGCCCGATCTGGTTGGCGCCGCCGCTGCGGCCGAGCTGCCCTATGACGACGAAACCGTTCTGGCTGCGCTGTGGGACTTGGTATGGGCGGGCGAGGTAACCAACGATTCGCTGGCACCGCTCCGAGCATTGGGCTTGAAGAAGGGCCGCAAGCCTGCGGCTTCGAAACGCCGCGGCCGGCCACGAGTAGGGCAGATGACTCGTCTCGGACCGCCGACTGCTTCGGGCCGATGGTCGTTGGTTGCGCCGATGCTGTTGCCCAAACCAACCGAAACCGAAGTGGCCCATGCCCGGGCGCTGCAGTTGCTCGAACGGTATGGGGTGCTCACTCGTGAGGCGGCGCTTGGCGAAGGAGCCAAAGGCGGTTTCGCCGGTGTGTATCCGGTGCTCAAGGCGCTGGAAGAACGAGGCCAGGTTCGGCGTGGTTACTTCGTGGCTGGTCTCGGTGCTGCCCAGTTCGCTCTGACCGGAGCCGTCGACCGACTGCGGGCCGAGCGGGTCGACGTATCGGCTCTGGCCGAAGACCCGGTGTTCGTCGTGCTGTCGGCAACCGACCCCGCTCAACCCTATGGTGCGGCGCTGCCATGGCCCGAGAATCCAGGACGCCCTGCCCGGGCCGCCGGTGCGTTTGTGATCTTGGCCGATGGTGACCCGGTTGCGTACCTGGAGCGGGGCGGAAAGTCTCTGGTCACGTTCGGGGGAAAGAAGGAAGGCGATGCTCCGCCCCAGGGCTGGGTCGACGCCCTCACCAGCCTGGTGAAGCAGGGCCGCTTCAAAGCGCTCGATATCAACAAGATCGACGGCGAACCAGTTCGAGAATCACCCCTGGCGGCCCAACTCGAAGCCAACGGCTTCATCCTCAGTTACAAAGGCCTCACCTACCGCGGGTAGCCAAAACGAGTCAGCGGTGTCGACCTCGCTCGCTCTGCTCGTTCTCACTCTCTCTTACCTCTTACTTTTGTGGTTGCCCCCTGCTGCGCGACACTCGGTCATGGGGAACGAGCTTGAGGGGAAGAGCGCAATCATCACGGGGGCTGCGCAGGGGATAGGCGCGGCGTTGGCCCGGGTGTTTTCGAACGCGGGTTGTGCCGTAACGGTTGTTGACCGCCAGGCCGAGGTTGGTGCGGTCGCGGAAGAGGTTTCCGGCCGAGCCTTTGTGGGCGATGTTGCCGATGCCGACTTTGTTCGCACGGTCGTCGATGAAACAGGCGCAACCGGCACCATCGACATCCTCATCAACAATGCCGGTGAGGTTTGGCAGACCGGACCGCTCGACGAGTGGGACAAGGCGGTCGACGACTACGACCGCCTCATTGGCTCCAATTTTCGGGGCGCCTACCTCTTTGGTCGTGCCGTGGCGCCCTTGATGGCGGCGAGTGGCGACGGCAACATCGTGAACGTTTCGACCGACCACGTGAAGCCAGCGCCCAAAACCGGATGGCATCACGGCCATGGCGCGATGGATCTCTATAACGCAGGGAAGTGGGCGCTTAATGGCCTCACCTTTGACTGGGCGAAGGCATTGGGCCCCCAGGGGGTCCGGGTCAACAACATCTGCATGGGCGCCACCGACACCGCGATGTTGCGAGGCTGGTTGGGCGACGACCCGGACCCGGCGTACGTTGCCGAGTGGATGTCGCCCGAGGGCGTGGCACAGGTGGTGCTTGAGCTGATCAACGAGGGGCCAAACGGGCGAACGGGCGACAACATCGGCCTCTGGGCTGGGCATCCAACCGTGCTGCCAACGCCCGAGGAGGGTAGGACACGGTGACGAAGCATCGCTTCGAGTTCATGCCGTTGGGTGAGGCCGTCGACATGGGCCACGACGCCGATGGCGTGCCGCTGATCGACCCGCGCATATTCGACTCGGCCGAGTTTCGACGCAACCCGTACCCGTATTACCGGATCATGCGCGATCACTATCCGGTTTTCCACGACCGGCTGCACAACTGCTACTACGTGACCCGTTACGCCGACATCACCGAGTGCTACTTCGATGAGATCGGATTCAACACCATCCCTAAGGGATCATCGAGCGGAGTGCTCGGCAACACCCAGCTCGAGCTGAGCGGGCTCGAACATCGTCGGCGGCGCAATATCTACGGCCGACATCTCGTTGGAGCGGCGCTGACCAAGCGGCTGCCATCGATCGAACGCCTCGCCCGCGAGATCATCGCCGAATGGTGGAAGCCGGGCAACAAGGCCGCCGAGGTCGATGCCGGCAGCGGTACGGCAACTATCGAGCTCGGTGCCGGGTTCGCCAACGAGTTTCCCATCAGTGTGGTGGCCGACGTGCTGGGCATTCCCCAGGATGCTCGGGCCCAATTCACCTGGTGGTACGACGCGATGATGTCGGGTCTCGGTGGCTCCGAAACGCACCATGATGGTCTGGTAGCTCGGCAGGATCTTGAGGAGTACGTGGAAGATCTGGTGGCGCAGCGCCGCAGTGAGCCGACCTATCTCTATGACGACGACGGCAACGAGGTGGCGATGGACATCATCTCTGAGCTCTGTCACGCCACCATCGACGGCGATGTCATGTCGACCGAGGAGATCACCTCGAACATTGCGTTGGTGGTGGGTGGTGGGGGCGAAACAACCCGAGGCGCCATCATGAACCTCTGGTACTTGCTGCTGCAGCACGACGCGCAGTGGGCTGCAGTTCGGGCCGACCCCAAGCTCTGGCAGGCCGCGTTTCATGAGATGTTGCGGCACTCGACGTCGATCGGTGGCCAGCCCCGGCACAACTCGTTCGACCTTGAGATGCACGGCGTGCAAGTACCGGCCGGGTCGCTTATGCATATGGTCGACGTTTCGGCCAACCACGACGACCGCATCTTCGCCGATCCTGAGCGGTTCGATATCTTCCGCGACGACCTGTACAGCGAGAAGATCCTGCGGTCGGGACACGACGCCGACGGCCGGTTCAGTCATATGGCCTTCGGCGTAGGCGCTCACCTGTGTCCGGGCGCATGGATCAGCCATCAGGAGGCGGTGCTTGGTTCGAGAGTGCTGGTCGATGCGCTGCCCAACGTGCGGATCAACCGCGACCGCATGCCAAAGGACAAGGTCGACCCAAACGAGCTTGCGCCGATTGGTCTGGGTGCCATACGCACCCTCTGGCTCGACTTTGACGCTCCGGCGACATGACTGACGAGACAACGTCGAGCAGCTATCGAACCTACGAGGTCTACCAACGTGAGCGCGTTGGTGAAACCACCAACCTCGTGAACCCGCGCGATCTCATCTCCGATGAGTACCTCGCCGACCCGTTTACCGTTCCGGGCGTCCTGCGCAAGCACTACCCCTGCTACCGCGACTGGGTGGGCAACCGATTCTGGGTGACCCGCTACGACGACGTGACGTCGGTGTTCGTCGACGACGCGAACTACGAAACCCGTCCCAGCGCTGCGGCTTACGGCCAACTCATCTCCGGTACCGACCTGCGCCACAACACTGAGGTGCAGCAGGGCTGGGTTGACCTTGTCGACAACGCTGCCGAAGCAGCCCTTGTCGCCGCCATCGACTCCCTTGGTGGAGAATGCGATCTCGCCATCGACTTCGTCGATCGATTTGCAGCCGACGTGTTCTCCACCGCCCTTGGCGTCGATGGTAGTGCGGAGTTTGGTGGGTATCTCACTGCGCTGAAGGCCGGTGCTGGCTGGGATGAACGCGACCGAATAGCCGGAGTCGAAGCGTGCAGCAACCTACAGACGATGCTTACGGAGTGGCTCGCCGATCGAAAGTCATCTCCGGCCGACGACCTCTTGTCGGTGCTTGCGCAGCTGGACGCAAGTGCCGATGACGTCGTGGCAACGCTGCTCGAGATCGACCTCGAGACGCTGCCGGCAAGTCTGGCAAACACCTGGTGTCTCCTCCTGAACAACGGCGAACAGTTTGCCCAGGTTCGCGATGAGCCTCGGTTGATGAAGTTCGCCTACCTCGAAGCGTTACGTCATTCACCGCCTCAGGCCACGGCCGACCGGTTCACCCGCCACGAAGTGGAGCGATTCGGACGTTTGCTTCCCAAAGGCGCGCTGGTTCATCTTTCGGCAGCTGCGGCGAATCGTGATCCGCAGTACTTCGCCGACCCCGACTCCTTCGACGTAACCCGCAAGGACCTTTGCCAGCGGGAACCAAGGGGTCAGTATCGGGCCGACGGCCTGCCAGCCGGCGTTGTCTTCGCTCACGGTCGCCCATCACGGAACCCGGCGCTGCCCAAAGAAGCCCCAAGATCCAGCTACGCCCAAACACGGGACCTGGCGGTTAGGGCATCGCTGGCTCTGCTGGAACGATTCCCAAACGTGGAGCTCGCCAAAGGCAACGCGGCAACGATGTCCCAAGACCGGCTCGGAGGCACCTACCGATGCCGCAAACTCCAGGTGCGAACCTCGTAGACTTCCGCGGTTAGTCGCGGAGTTCGGCGAGTTGATCGTTCGAGTAGATCTTGCGTTTGAACCGGGGGTTCTTCGACGACATGTCGATGCGGTAGCCGCTTGCGTCGGTGAGTTGCGGGAGTCCAAGAATCTCGCAAAGGCGTTGTGCCAGCCAGATCTCGATTTTCAACACAACCATCTTCTTTCGCAGACGACCCTGCACATCGCGGTTGAGAACGGTGGGAAGTGTGTTGAGCGTGAGGATTTCGTCGATGGCCGGGTTGGCCATCTTCTGACGACCTTCTTCGCTGGCATAGAAGTGGGTGACCGCGAAGACGATGCGCTGTGGTTCGACCTGCTGGAGGAACTCGCACGACCGGACCACGGTGGAGCCGGTGCGAACCATGTCGTCGAACAACACGATGTCGTGGCCGCGGATCTCCTCGAAGGTCATGTCGGAGTCGGGGTGAAGGGTGATCTCGACGTCGCGCTCGCCGGAGCGTTCCTTGTCGAGCATGATGAACTTTGCGTCGGGCAGGTCGAGCCGTTTGTACATCTCCTGCACGAAGTGGCGGGCGCCCTTGTCGGGGGCGCACAGGGCGAGGCCCGCGCCGGTGGAGCCGTGGGTGATGATGTTGGACTCGCGCAGGTAGTCGCAGTAGACGTCGTAGGGAATGAGGTTGTCGAAGCGGCCTTCGAAAACTCGTGAGAACTCGGCTTCGACCGACGTGGAATGGTTGTGCACCGTGATGACCCGGTCGACGCCAGCGAGGTGCAGCATTTCGGCGTAGAGGCGCGAGGAGAACGGTTGGCCGTCGAACTTTTTGCGGTCGGACTCGTCGCGGTCGAACTGGGTAGTGCCCTGGTCGGGGCGGGGACCGCGATCTTGCGCGCTGTAAAACAGGTCGGGTTCGACCAGCACCACGGTGGCCGCCCCGTTGTCTTTGGCAGCTCGAGCAATGAGCACGTTGCGCATGGCCAGGTTGTTGCGGCTCATCACTCGGTTGGTGGTGCTGACGATGACCACCGTTTTGCCGTTGAGTTGATTCCCAATAGCGCTCAGGTCGGTTTCGTCGTTGATGAACCGAGGGCAGAACTCGCTGTTGGCGAAGGTCTTGATACTGATGAGGTCGGCGATGTCTTCGGCCTGGCCGAAGGCAAAGGCCACATCGATAGCAAAGGGGTCGTCAGAGAAGTTGCCGACGATGATGACGTCGCCGGGGTCGACGGGGGATGTGGTCATACCAACATGTTTAATCGGTCGCGCTGACACGCGACGACGGGTGCTCGTTTTTGGTGCTGGCCAAGAGGTCTGAGAAGCTCCGTTCATGGCTGAGATTCACGGAACCCTCGACGACAAATTTGCTGCGCTCTCCGACGTGCTGAGTGCAAACCTCGACAGTGGAAAGGATCTTGGCGCTTCGATTGCCGTCGTACACGAGGGCGAGTTGGTTGTCGACATCTGGGGCGGTCACGCCGACCCGGAGAAGACCAAGCCGTGGGAAGCCGACACCATCACCAACGTGTGGTCGACCACCAAGACGATGACATCGTTGTGTGCATTGATGCTTGCCGACCAGGGTGAGCTCGATGTCTACCGCAAGGTCGCCGACTATTGGCCAGAGTTTGCCGCCAACGGCAAGGAAGATATCGAGGTTCGTCACCTGATGTCACACACCTCGGGCGTGTCGGGCTGGGAAGAACCAATCGACGTCGACGGCATTCTCGATTGGGAGAAGTCCACCAGCATGTTGGCCGCTCAGGCACCGTGGTGGGAGCCCGGGACCCAGTCGGGGTACCACGCACTGAACCAGGGTCACCTGGTGGGCGAGGTTGTTCGACGCATCACCGGCGACTCACTCGGAACGTTCTTCAAGAACCAGGTCACCGATCCGCTCGATGCCGATTTCCACATCGGTCTCGCCTCCGCCGAGTTCGGCCGGGTCTCGCCAGTTGTTGCTCCTACCGGCACGCCGCTTGGCGACGGTGAACCCCCGGCCGCCGACAGCGTGATGATGAAGACCTTCATTAACCCGATGGTCGACGCTCGCATGTCGTGGACCGACGAGTGGCGGGCGGGTGAAGTGCCTGCAGCCAATGGTCACGGAAACGCTCGGGCTGTGGCCACAATCCAGGCCATTATTTCCAGTGGCGGCGAGATGAACGGCAAGCGGTTCCTTACACCCGAAACCATCGACTTGATCTTCGACGAGCAGTCGAATGGGCCCGACCTGGTGCTTGGCGTGCCCGTGAAATTCGGCATCGGCTTCGGCCTGCCAACGGACATGGTGCCGTTCTTGCCCACCGATCGCCGAATCTGCTTCTGGGGTGGCTGGGGCGGATCGCTGGCTATCAACGATGTCGACCGCAACCTCACCATCACCTACATGATGAACCGAATGGGCGATGGCCTGGTCGGCGACCTTCGCGGCGCCCAGGTAGTAATGGCTGCGCTTGCCGCCACCGACTAGCTAGGTTCCGGTTTCAAGAAGCCGGCACATTGGGCGAAGCCCAATCCGCGCGGCTTCCGAGCACCAGCTGGGCGATCTCTTCGAACGTGCCGACGGTGTGGTCGAGCGGCCGGGCATCGAACGGCGGATGGATGGGATGTTCGGCGTGGTGAGGGTTGTACCAGCATGCGGGCAGTCCGTAATTGACCGCTCCGGTCATGTCCGAGGTCAGGCTGTCGCCCACCACCAAGATCTCAGAAATCGGCCGATCGCTATGCCCATCGGCCTCGCGTACCTGGCGAAGCGCGTCGTCGAAGAACGACGCGTGGGGCTTGGCAGCACCGAGTTCGCTGGAGATGACCAACACGTCGAAGTACTTCTCGAGGTCAAAGTTGATGAGTCGAGGCCGCTGCACTTCGGCGTACCCGTTGGTGATGAGGCCTAACATGCAATGGGGTTGCAGCTGGTCGAGTAGCTCAATCGCTCCGGGGAACAGTCGACCGAGTCGTCCGAGCGCATCGAGGTAGTGAGCGCCCATCGATGCCGGGTCGGCGTCGAGCTGGGCTGCTTCGACCAACCCCGACCAGCGTCGATCGTTCAGCGTTTCCAGGGTCACGTCGCCCGATTCGATGCCGGCCCAAAGGGGCTTCTCGACGGTTGCGAACGTCTCGACCAAGGGAGTGTCGAACGCATCGGGGTCGATGCCATGGGCCCGAATGACTTCGGGGAAAGCCTCCTTCTTTGTGAACTCAAAGTCCGACAGTGTGTGGTCGAGGTCGAACAGCACCACCGGGTAGGCGGGGGTCAAGACTCTGCCCCGACCAGGTAGGTGGACTGCACGAGACCATGCGAGAAGACCGTCGACGACTCGAGGGTCAAGGCCACCCTTTGTCCGAGTCCTTCGAACAGCGAGACCCCGTCGCCCAGAAGAATCGGAATGGTCGTGAGCGTCATGCGGTCGATCAACCCTTGCTGCAGGAAGCCGCGAACGGTGACACCACCGTCGACATAGACCCGGTCGATTCCCTGGGTCGGAAGCAGCGTGGCCAGCTCGGCAGGCGAGTGGTTAAGGTGCCGGACCGATTCTTGCAGTTCGGCAGGAATGTCGACCGTCGACGACGAGAGCACGATGACCGGTATCTCGTAGGGCCAGGGAACATCGAACCCGCGCACGGTTTCGTAGCTCTTGCGGCCCATCACGATGGCATCGACCGACGCAATCAGTGCCCCGTACCCCATGTCGCCATCGGCTTCGTCGTGCTCAAGTTCGTTGAGCCAGTCGACCCCGCCGTCGGCATCGGCGATGTATCCGTCGACGCTCATGGCCAAGTACACCGTGCCGCGAAGGGAGGGGCTGGATTCCATGTCGGCCGAAGTTACCCGATGCTCTTTACGTAGGCGGCGTACGGCTCGAGGAACCGCCGCTTGATGAGGTAGCGCTTGCCATCGACGAGTGTGCGGTAGTTGGGTCCACGCGGCTTGAACTCGACGACCAGAGATGTGGGGTCGACTTCGCGGTCCAAGGTGCTCGGCTTGAGCAGCGAAAAGGGCTTCACCTTGTACAGCTCGGGTTGGCCACCCGATACCACGAAGATGCGTTGCGACATGCCGAGCCCCAGCCCGAGCAGTGTCGCCACCGCCAGTATTGCGAGCATTAGTCCGGGCGGGCCGTCTTGGATCACCAGAACGATCAGGACGATCACGAGCAGCGGAAACAGCACCGTGACAAAGGTCGGAACCGACGTCATCGGGGTCGCCAGATCAACCTCTCTGCCCAACGCCTCGCCGACCCGTTCGGTAATGCGTCGCTCCACCGCAGTTGCCACTAGTACCCCGAGGTCATGATTAGCCGAGTGTCGGCCAGTCCGGCCGTGCGGTGATACACGGCTGCCTGATAGCTGGGCTTCGACACCATCTTCAGGAACTTCTCGCGGCTCGGATACTCGATGATCGCCACCTGATCCCATTGCTCATCTTCGGGACCGATGACGGTCATGTCGCTCGCTGCTGCGTAGAAAACCGTGGCGCCGATGGGCGCAAACTCTCCCATCGCCACCGCTCCGTACCGCGCGTACGCCTCGGCGCCGGTGCTGGGCGAACCGGTAGTGGACGGGTCGGGCCGATCGCCGTAGTCGGCGACGTCTTTAAACTTGAGCAGGTTGATCATGCGGATCGGACCACGTTTGGTCTCGGCATCGGCAGCGAGTTGGGCGAACATCTCAGAGGTCGGATCGATGTGAGGCATGAAGTAAATCTACCGCCCAGGGTTGGGTCCCGGGACGCAATGATGGCCGCGTGGGCCAACTACGGTCTGAACATGTCATCTGAAGTTTCATCGTTCTTCGAGTCGGAGACCGCCATCGCGAAGAGCGGCGACGGCAGGTGGAGCACGCAGGTCAGCGACGCGTGGAACATCGGCGACAACCCCAATGGCGGCTACATGCTCGCGTCGGTGCTGCGGGCCATGCGAGAGCTGAGCGCTCACGAAGATCCGCTTACGGTCACTACGCATTTTCTTCGACCAGGCGGTGGCGGCGAACCGGGCGAGGTTACCGCGCAGCTCATCCGTAGCGGCCGAACCCTTTCCAACGTAAGTGGGTCATTGACCCAGGGTGGTAAAACCCGCATCACATCGGTGGCAGCGTTTGCCGACCTGAGTGTTGCCGATGCCAATTCGAGTGGTCCGAGCTTCGCTATCGAGCCACCCGACCTCCCGCCGGTCGAGCAATGCGCTCCACGTTCCGGTGAAGAGCAGGGTGTTGATCTGCCGATTCGGAGCAGGGTGGATCTTCGGATTCATCCCGATCAGGCCAAGGCCGGTCAGGCCGACGATGCGGTGATTTCGGGCTGGATCCGGTTTACCGACGATCACCCCATCGATTCCCTTGCGTTGCCGCTGCTCGCTGACGCCTTCCCGCCATCGCTGTTTGGGGCACTCGGCTACATCGGTTGGGTACCCACCATCGAACTCACCGTGCATGTTCGACGCCGGCCCGCACCCGGATGGATCCGGGGAGCATTTCACTGCGCCGACTTGGCCGGCAACAAGATGATCGAAGACGGCGCACTATGGGATTCCACGGGCGCGCTTGTGGCCCAGTCACGACAGGTCGGACTGCTGCTCACCGGCGCGTAGCTGGCCCGAATATCGAGGGTCACAGAGCAACCAATCGCGTAGCCTCGGGTGATGTCAGAACCAGCGAACCAGCCTGTCGACACCTACACGCACGGACATTCGGCGTCGGTGCTCCGGTCGCACACCTGGCGCACCGTGGAGAACTCGGCGGCGTACCTGATTCCTTACCTGGTCGCGGGCCGCCGTGTGCTCGATGTTGGCTGCGGGCCCGGCACCATCACCGTCGACGTTGCCCAACGTGTCGCGCCCGCCGAGGTCATCGGCATCGATGTTGGCGCCGAGGTGATTGCCAAGGCCACCGCCGCGCGACCAGACGACGTCGACAACGTGTCGTTCGCCGAGGGTTCGGTGTACCAACTCGATTTTGCCGACTCTCGGTTCGACATCGTGCACGCTCATCAGGTCCTTCAGCACCTATCCGATCCGGTTGCTGCGCTTCGAGAGATGCGTCGGGTCTGTAAGCCCAACGGCGTCGTTGCCGTGCGTGATGCGGACTACCGGGCGATGGCATGGGCGCCCGCCGACGATTGGCTGGACCGGTGGATGGAGACCTACCAGGCGGTGGCCCGAGGTAATGACGCCGAACCCGATGCCGGCCGCTATCTGAAAGGGTGGGCCGAGCAGGCCGGATTCTCCTCGGTCGAATGCTCGGCATCGATCTGGTGCTTTGCCGATGACGAGGAGCGGGCCTGGTGGGGCGGACTCTGGGCGGGCCGAATCCTCGACTCCTCACTTGCCGAACAGGCTGTTGCGCGCGGCGTCGCCAGCCAAGCCGAACTCGAGTCGATGTCGGCAGCGTTCAACCAGTGGGTCGATGCCCCTGGCGCCTGGTTCTCGGTGCCCCACGGCCAGCTGATCGCCCGCCCCTAACCAAATTCCCAGCCAACCGCGACACAGGTGTCAGACACGAGTGTCGCGGGACGTGCGATTGCGACACAGGTGTCAGACACGAGTGTCGCGGTCTGGGTGGGCCATTTCGCCTAGGGATGGGCCATATGGCCTAGGGCAAGGGGTCGAATGACCCAAGCGGGGTGGTGGGGGTGGTGGCATTCTGGGACTTCGACCCAGCTCGCAGTTTGGGTCCCGATCAACCTTGCGAAAGCGAAGGAGTCTGTCTCCTGACGGCTAGAGCGCGCCTTCTTCAGTCTGTCCTAGCGACCACGGCCTTGGTGGTAGCCCTTGTCGCGCCCGCACCGGCAGCGGTGGCGCAGACGGTCGACACCCCCTGCGGTCCTGCTCCGCAAGGGATGAACGTCATCGTCTCAAACAGCTTGTTGATTGTGGGAACCGACGGCCCTGACTTCATCTGTGGTGGATCGGCCGACAACACCGTGCGAGCTCTTGGCGGCGACGACATCGTGTTCGCACGTGGCGGAAACGACGTGGTCTTTGGCGGCGATGGCGACGACGTGATTTTCGGTGGTCGGAGGGGCGATCTCCTTCGCGGCGGAGCTGGAAACGACTCACTGGCGGGCAACGCCGGCTCCGATCGACTTCTTGGCGGCAGCGGCAACGATTCGGCACTCGGCGGTCGCGGGCGCGACGTTCTGCTCGGCAACGGCGGCGACGACATTCTGAGTGGAAACTTCGGCAACGACCGAATCGATGGTGGCAGGGGCGACGACGAACTCCGGGGAGGCGTGGGACGTGACGACTTAAACGGCGGCCCCGGCACCGACAGGTGCACCGATCGCCTTTCGACCGCAACGTGTGAAGCAAGGAATGCCGCCAATCCGGACTGTGTGCCGTTCTGTGGTGTGGCACTGGGTAGTACCGATCGGCGGCAAGACAACCTCGATCTGTCCGTGCAGGAAGCGATACTCGGCCAGCAACTCGACCTCGTTCGGCTCTACATAACCGACCCCGACGGGACCTTCTTCAAACCGGCCCATCAAACCTTGGCCGATGAAGGCCGCACGCTCGTGTATTCGTGGAAGGTAAGCCGCGACAACACGAATTCTCCCGCCTGGGCCCAGGTTGCCTCCGGCGTCTTCGACGACCAATTGGTGCGCGCCGCCAACGAGATCAAGGCGTCGGGCCACATGATCTTCTTCGCGCTGCACCACGAACCAGAAGACAACGTCGGCACCTACGGCACCGAGGCCGACTATGTGGCGATGTACCAGCATGTCTACGACATCATGAATCCCATCGCTGGCGACCAGATGGTTTGGTTCATCAACTACATGGGGCACAGCTTCGGCAGCTTCGAACAGGTCGAGGCCATGTATCCCGGCGATCACATCATCGACTGGATCTCCTGGAATCCCTACAACTGGTACGGCTGCCACGCCGATGGACCCTGGAAGACCTTCACGACCCAGGCATCGCCCTTCTACCGTTGGGCGACAGCAACCCATCCCGACAAGCCGTTGATGATCGGCGAGACCGCCACCAACGAACGGGATAACAACCCCAACGCCAAGGCCGAATGGATCACCGACATGGCGTCGGCACTCGAGATGGACTTTCCACGGATTCGGGCGTTGCTATGGTTCCATCAGAGCAACGACACGAACTTCTGCGAGCGCCGCTGGGACTCGTCACAACCATCGATCGATGCGTTCTCGGCGATGGCACAAGATCCCTACTTCGAACCGAGTGGCCCAATCACCGGAACACCCGAGTAGCGGAAAGTCTCAGCTATGCCTCGGCCCGGATAAACGTTGGTGCTTCGGGGGTGCTGCGATCGGGGTCGTAGGTGTAGCCCATGCCGTCGAATCCGGTGAGGGCCTTGGCCGTCTTCACTCGATTCTGCACGATCCACGATGCCATTGAGCCCCGGGCGCGCTTGGCGAAGAAGCTGATGATTTTGTAGTTGCCGTTCTTCTCGTCGAGGAACACCGGCGACACCACAGGAACGTTGAGATCCTTGGGTTTCACGACACCGAAGTACTCCTTCGATGCCAGGTTCACCAACACCTTCGATTTCCGGTCGGCCAGATCGGCGTTGAGACGTTCGGTTACCTGACCACCCCAGAACTCATAGAGGTTCTTGCCACGAGGGTTCTTGAGGTCGGTGCCCATCTCGAGCCGGTACGGCTGAATCAGATCAAGCGGACGCAGCACGCCATGAAGACCCGACAGAATCCGAACCGTTTTCTGGGCATGGGTGAAGTCGCGCTCGGTGTAGGTGTCGACCTCCATGCCCATATAGACGTCGCCCTTGAAGGCCAGCATGGCCGGACGTGCGTTGTCGGCGGTGAACTCGGTGGTCCAGTCTTGATAGCGTTCGAAGTTGAGTTCGGACAGGTTCGGCGAGAGCCCCATGAGCTTGCCAATGGCGTCGGGAGACTTCTTGGCGAGCACGTCGATGAGTTCGGCTGAGTCTTCAACCATCTCGGGAACCGAGTGTTTGCGGGTCGGGAGGGGCGACTCGTAGTCAAGAGTTTTGGCTGGCGAGAGAACTAAGAGCATGGGTTCAGCATAGAAAGCCTGCGGGGCTACTAGGAGATCAGACGGATGTTGAAGGGGTAGCGGTAGTCGACGCCCTCGTTGGCTTTGACGCCCGCGATGATCGGGAAGATGATCCAAAGGAGGGCAACGAGTGGCACCAGGATGAATCCGACCAGCACCAGAATGAGCGCAAAGGAGACGATGGCGGCCAGGATGCCGGTGATCCAGAAGTTGAGCGATTCGACGGCCGCCTTACGCACAAACGCCGACTCTTTGCCCTTGGTGAGCATGATGACGAGCGGGGCCACGAAGCCGCCGACCCCCGCAAGAAGACCGAGAAGTTGGCCGAGGTGGGCAAACATGGCCATCTGCTTCTCATCGGCTTGGGTCATACCCACCGATGCTGGCAAGCCGGCGGCGGCCGCGGGCGCCGTGTGTTCGGTCCACTGCTCGCCGTCCCAGTACCGCTGTCCGCCGGGCGCCGGATACCAGCCGGGCGCTTGTGTTTGCATCACCGGTGGGGGCGGAGCACTGGCAGCAGCAGCCGCTTCGCTCGGGGGCGGTGGCGGTGCAAACTTCTGGGGTTCTGGTTTGGGATTTATCTCGTCCACGCCATCTCGATTCATCACAGGGGTACTACTGCCAATACTAGATGCCAAACCATTTCCGCGCCCTACGCGTTTGTGACGGCTGACCGGCCCGACGACCGGTCCGAAGTGCGATGATGTGAGTAGTTCGCCGTGACGTGAGCCCTCGCAGCATGCCTTGAGGGGTTCGTGAAGGAGCGTTGATGCTGGAGTTTCTGGTACTCGGATCCGCAGAGTCGAATCTGCTCGCTGCCCGGAACCAGATGGCCCTCACGCTCGGCTATCACATCATCATCGCCTGCTTCGGTGTTGCGTTCCCGGCGATGATCTTCGCTGCGCACCGGCGGGGTATTCGTAACGATGATCCGGTGGCGATGGAACTTGCCCGTCGATGGTCGAAGGTAGCGGCCGTACTGTTCGCTATCGGAGCGGTTACCGGCACCGTTCTAAGTTTCGAGATGGGGCTTCTCTGGCCTGGACTCATGTCGACCTACGGCGACGTGATGGGCTTGGCGTTTGCGCTCGAAGGCATCAGTTTCTTTGTCGAGGCCATCTTCATCGGGATCTACCTGTATGGCTGGGATCGGATCCCCACCCGGGCGCATTCGTTGATGCTGGTGCCCATCATGTTGGCCGGGGCGTCTGGCACCTTCTTTGTGCTGTCGGTCAACGCGTGGATGAACGCCCCTACCGGCTTCGACCTGGTGGATGGCCAGGTCACCAACGTCGACCCGCTCGCCGCAATCTTCAACAGCGCCGTTGCGCTGCAGTATCTCCACATGTTTTTTGCCGCCTACATGGTGGTGGGGTTCTGCGTTGCCGGCGTGTACGCCAAGGGCATTCTGGCGGGTCGCAACGATCGGTATCACCGGCTGGGGTTGGCGATCCCGTTGGTATTTGCCTGTGTCCTTACTCCCATCCAGCCACTCGTTGGACACTTCGCCGGACAGCGTCTCGCCGACGAGCAACCAATCAAACTCGCCGCCATCGAAGGTCTCGCCGAAACTGAGGAACAGGTGCCCACGATCCTTGGCGGCTACTACGACGGCGAACGGATCGTCGGTGGTATCGAGGTGCCACTACCCGGACTCGGCAGCTTCCTCGCCACCAACTCCTTCGATGGCGAGCTCGTCGGTCTCAACGCCGTGCCAGAGGGCGATCGGCCGCCGGTCAACATCGTGCGATTCTCGTTTCAGACGATGATTGCTATCGGCACAGCCCTCATGGGCTTGGCGGCGTGGGCAGCACTGCTTTATCGCCGTCACCGATCGGTCACCGACGCGCCCTGGTTTCTTCGAGCCGTCGTGCTAGCCGGACCCGCAGCGATTGTGGCCCTCGAGACCGGTTGGATCACCACCGAGGTAGGCCGCCAACCCTGGGTGGTACACGAGCTGCTACGCACCGAGGATGCAGTGACCGACGCGGGTTGGATCTGGTTGAGTCTGGTCATCATCGTGGTGGTGTATGCGTTGGTGACCATCGGTGGCGTTCGGGTGATCCGTTCGATGACTCGCCGGTGGCGCGATGGCGAGAAGCACCTGCACTCGCCCTACGGGCCGGCACTTCCATTGGCCGACCCGCTGATGAATCAGGTCGAACGCTGATGGGTTTGGCCGACGCGGTTGCGCTGGTGATGTTTGCCGGCATCGTTGCCTATGCGGTGTTCGCGGGCGCCGATTTTGGGTCGGGTATCTGGGACTTGGGTGCCGGTGACGCCGACGAGGGCGGTCCGACCCGGCGACTCATCGACCACGCCATCGGGCCGGTGTGGGAAGCCAACCATGTGTGGCTCATTTTTGTGCTGGTGTTCCTGTGGACCGGATTCCCCGAGGCGTTCGGTTCGATTATGTCCACCCTCTATGTGCCGTTCAGCTTCGTGGCGCTTGGCATCATTTTCCGAGGGTGCGGGTTTGCCTTTCGGAAGTTCGCCGACGATCTCGCTGCGGCCCGATTGTTCGGCACGGCCTTTGCCACCGCATCGCTCATCACCCCGTTCTTTCTGGGAATGATCGCCGGTGCCATTGCTTCGGGAAGGGTGCCGGCCGATGGGGTTGGCGACCGGTGGACCAGTTGGACCGGTCCAACATCGTGGGTTGGCGGCATCTTGGCGGTACTGACGTGTTCGTACCTGGCGGCGGTGTTTTTGGCGGCCGATGCTGAACGGCTTGGCCACGATGGTCTTACCGAACGGTTTCGTCAACGAGCCCTGGTGATGGCGGTGTTGTCTGGTCTGGCCGCAGTTGCGGGTGTGTTCCCGTTAATCATCGATGCCGACACCCTGGTCGACGGACTGCTCGGCCGGGGCGTTGCGTTGCTCATCATCTCGGGTGTTGGTGGGCTGGCCTCGGCGGTACTTCTTCTTCGATCGCGATTGCAGTTGGCTCGTGGTGCTGCGGTGGTAGCGGTCGCTGCGGTAGTGGGCGGTTGGGGAGTGGGGCAGTATCCGTGGGTGCTGGTCGACGAGGTGAACATCGAGGACGCCGCCGGAGATCCGGCAACACTCTGGGGCCTGTTGATCGCCTTCGGCATCGCTGCCGTCATCGTGGTTCCCGCCCTGGCATATCTGTATGTGCTTACCGATCGGAGCGTGCTCGGAACCGAGTTTGGCCACGACGTACACTCTGGCCAGGAGCACGATCGTGCCTGAGGGCGACACGCTCTACCGGGTTGCGGCAAGGCTTCGTCCAGCGCTGGAAGGCAAAGCGATTCGAGGGTTCGAGGCCAAACGCCTGCTTGGCGACAAACCCAAAGTCGGCACCGTCATCACGTCGGTCGAGGCAAAGGGCAAACACCTTTTGGTGAGCTTCTCGAACGCCCTGGTGCTTGAGACTCATCTCAAAATGAGTGGAAGCTGGCACCTGTACCGAACCGGCGAACGCTGGCAGAAGGGCGCCCACCTGGCCCGCTGTGTCATCGAAGTCGACGACTGGGTGGCGGTGTGTTTCTCCGCGCCGGTGGTGAAAACCCATCACGGTTCTGCCGACGATCTCCTTACGTACCTTGGCCCCGACCTCACCTCAGAAAACCCGGATCTCGACGTTGCCGTCGCTCGCTTCGCCGAGTGGTGTAGCGACGACACCGAGATCGGCGTCGCGCTCCTGGATCAACGGGTGGCTTGCGGTGTGGGTAACGTCTACAAGAGCGAGGTGTTGGCGGCGTGCAGGCTCGACCCCTTTACGCGGGTGGCCGACGTCGGACCAGGTCTGCGAGGTCGGCTCATCGCCACCGCTCACCGAATGTTGCGGGCAAACCTGGGCGGGGGAGAGCGGCGAACCGTGGCGCAGGGCCTGGCCGTCTACGGCCGGCAGGGCAAGCCATGCTTCACCTGTGGAACACCCATCGAAATGCGCTACCAGGGCGAGCACAGCCGCTCCACCTACTGGTGCCCTCGATGTGTGGAAGCGACGGCAAAAGCCGAATAAACCCGGCGTATCTATCCGCCAGCCCCGCCCTCACACACCGCGATCGTTGCAATTATTCGCCGGAACTTACGGCGTCGAGGACGTTCATTCGACCGGCTAGCCAGGCCGGCAGGAGCCCGGCGAGCAAACCGGTGATGGCCGCGAAGATGATGTAGATAATCAGTTGGCCGATCGGGATCGTGGTGGTTTTTACCAAGAACTCGGGCATCTTGCCGGTGGCAAGCACGCCGAGACCGACGCCCAGAATCACACCGAGCACACCACCAAAGGCCGCGATGATGACACCCTCCCAGCGGATCATGCCGCGGGTCTGCTGACGGGTCATACCGACTGCTCGCAGCAATCCGATTTCACGGGTGCGTTCGAACACGGCGAGGGCCAAAGCAATCGCAATTCCCAGCACGGCGATGCCTGCCGAAAGTGCCAGCAGCACGTTCACGGTGGCCAGCGTTTGGTTGATCTGCGCCTCCTGCTGCTCGGCAAACTCGGAACGATCCTGCACGGTAACGAGCGGATAGTCCGCTCCGATCTCCTCCTCAATCGCAGCGCGAGCATCGTCTGCGCTCACACCATCGGCGGTGCGGACGGTGACAAACGAGTCGGTCTGGTCGTCGAGGTGCCTTTCCCACAGACCGTGGTCGATGACCCGTTCGCCAAAGACGAAACCGTCCTCGTAGATTCCAGCGACGGTGAGTTCCTCGACGCCACCGTCGAGGAAGACGGCGAAGAAGGTGTCGCCCATCTCGAGACCTCGGTCTGCTGCCACATCGTCTTCAAGCCAGATGCCGTTGCCATCGGCGTTCAGTGAGGCGTCACGGCTGATGAAGTCGGGGTTGATGTGATCGTCGATCACGTTCCAGTCCGTGCTCACCACCGGCTCGACTCGAATGTCGTCGGCGCCCAGCTCGGCGATGATCTGGTCGACCGCAGCGCTGTCGTCGGCAGCAAGAGCACCGAATAGTGGGCCGATGCTGGCTTCAATAGCCGACTTCTCGAGACCGTCGCCTTGCACGGCGGCGAAGCCACTGAAGGAGAAGCGAGCGGCCACAACCGACTCAGTTTCGGGGAGCGCATCGATGCGGTCTCGGACATCGGTGGAGAACGGCAGACCCTGCGGGCCAGATTGGGGCCCCTGGACCAACCAGTCGGCGGTGATGGATGAGCCGAGTGCATCGGCGACCGAGGTCTTGATGGAGTCGCCGATAACGGTAACTGCAGTGACCAGGGCGAGGCCGATCATCAGCGCCGTGGCGGTGGTGGCCGTGCGTTGCGGGTTGCGGGCTGCGTTCTCGCGAGCGATGCGGCCAACCAGCCCCATGGCCGAGCGCGCCGTGCGGATGAGGCCGTAGGCCAAGAGGCCGAGCAGCACGGCAGGGATGACCAGGAGCACCCAGGCCGGATGGTCGCCAATCGCTTGGGAAATGCCGAATCCCAACACGCCAATCGCGCTGAGAGCGAAGATGACCCCGAGTAGTCCGACGAAGATCGCCGAGGGTTTCGATCCGAGGATCCTTGAGGCGGTCGCGCCAAAGATCGGGCTGACCTGACTGAAGCCGAGGATTGTGAGCACGGCGCCGCAGCCGAGGAGGCCGAAGGTTTCGCCAAGCGAAAAGCTTGCGAACCGAACGATGGTGAGCAGGATGAGTCCGAACGCCAGGAGCACGAATGGTGCCAGTGGTCGAAGAGCGCCCCCGACGAGTCGAAAGCCCACATACAAAAGAACTCCGGCGACGAGTGGAAGGATCAGACGAGGGGCCCAGCCGCCAAGAATGAAGCCGAGCCCGGTCAGCGCAGCACCAAGGACGATCGCCAGGAAACCCTGGATTGGCGCCGGCTTGAGATCGAGCGCGCTGGTGTTGATGTCCTCGCGAAGCGCAGCCATCGGGGACACGCGGCGAGCGCGGATCGAGGGGGTGACCGCGGCGAGTAGCGTCACGAATACGCCGACGCCGATTGCGTACACGATGGTGAGCGGGTTGATGGGGAGCCCCGTGTCACCGGGGAAGCCCGCCTGTGAAAGCCCGAACCGCAACGCTCGGGCCAGGAGCCAACCACCTGGTATTCCAAACAACGTTGCCAGAATCCCAAGAAAGAGTGCTTCGCCCAACATCATGTTGGTGATCTGGGATCCCAGGGCGCCGATGCTTCGCAGCAGGCCAAGCTCTTTGATGCGCTGGCCGAGAGTGATGTTGAACACGTTGAAGATAAGAAACGCGCTCACGAGCAGGATGATGACGGCGAACACCAGGAGGACCGTGCGGAAGATGCCGAGGATCTGGCCGAAGCCATCCTGCTGATCTTCGATCAATTCGGCTTGCGACCGAGCGACGATGGTGTCGCCAGCCGCAGCCAGGGTTGGTTGAAGCCGCTCGACAAGAGCTTCTGGGTCACTTGAGGTGAGCGTGATGTCGTTGTAGCCCTCGCCACCATTAAGGAGTTCGAGAGCCACCGCTGGCTCGAAGGCGGTGATGACCGCGCCAACCGCAGCGTTCTCTTCTTCGTTGGCGAAGTTGAACGTGCCGACGAGTTCGTAGGTGTCGGAGCCAGCGGGCGTGACAACGGTGTAGCTCTGTCCGACAACAAGGTTACCGATGTCGGCGCCGCCGACATCGATTGCGAATTCGCCCGGTGCCTCGGGGGATCTGCCTTCCTGCACGAACAGCCGAGGATTTGGTGTGTCGTATTCCCAGTTCAATCCGATCGGTGGACCATTACTGATCACCGGTTCGCCCTCGTCATCGATGACGGCGGTGCTGAAGTCGATGATTCGGGGCTGCACACTGTCGACGCCTTCAATACCGGCAAGGGTGTCGGCTAGGTCGACCGGGACCAGCGCTACTTCGCTGCCATCGCCGAAGGGCAGCTCGTTCTGCACCGAGACATCAAAGCCAGCCTGGATGTTGCCACCCAACTCGTCGAACGTGTCGCGCAGGCCGTCGGTGAAGATGAACACGGCCGTGACCGCGGAGACGCCGAACGTGATGGCGAGTCCGGTGAGCACGAAACGTAGTGGCCGTTGACGGAGATTCCGGAGAACAAGTCTGAACACGATGCCATCCTATGGTTCGGGCCTGAGGAGCCCGTTGGTTTTTGGGGACGATTAGCTGGAGATTGCTTCGAGAATGTTGAGCTTTGCCGCCCGGCGGGCGGGGAGGATTGCGGCGATCAGCCCAACGAGTACGGCCGCTACGACGAATACGAAGAGCTGGCCAATGGGGAAGGTCGCCTTGGCCACGATGTCGTCGGGGATGGCGTCGCTGATCGCCCAACCGAACAGCACACCGAGGCCGATGCCGAGCACGGCGCCGAAGACGGCCACGATCACCGACTCCCAACGCACCATGCGGCGGATCTGGCGGCGGGTCATTCCGACCGCTCGAAGTAGACCAAGTTCGCGGGTCCGTTCGAAGACCGACAGGGTGAGCGTGTTGACGATGCCGATAAGAGCAATAAGTACCGAGAGCCCGAGGAACACGTTGATGATGGCCAGGAGTTGGTCGATCTGGCTTTCGGTTTCTTCGAGGAACTCGGCCTGGTCCTGCACGTTGAGCTGCGGGTAAAGCTCGAGGGATTCGTCGAGCGCCGCCCGGGCGTCGGCGGGGCTTACGCCGTCGGCACCGCTGGCGATGAGTGCCCCAACTTCATTGCTTTCGAAGAACCTTTGATGGTCGGCCACATCGATGCTGATGCTGTCGAAGAAGGTGTTGTCGTCGAAGATGCCGCTCACGGTGAAGTCTTCTTTGACGCCGTTTGGAAACTCGATGTTGACGGTGTCGCCAACTCCGACCCCAAGTTCGTCGGCGTAGTCTCGGAATAGCACGGTGTTGCCGCCAGAGCTGTCGTAGGTGCCTTCCGTGAGGTCGGCATCGATGAGCGAGCTGATCGTGGAGAAGTCGAGGCCCTCGACGTAGCGATCTTCGCCGGCGACGAGTGCGTCTTCGCCGGTGAAGGTTGTGATGTCGCCGATCTCGGGAAGCGCCGACACCTCCTCGAGCACACCTTCAGGAAGTTGCCCAAAGGCGGTGACGATGTAGTCGGCGGTGACCGTGTTGGACAGCGCATCACTCACCGTGGATTTCAGGGATGCGCCGATGATGGTGACGGTGGAGACGAGCGCAAGACCAATGGTGAGCGCAACAGCGGTGCCGGCGGTGCGTTGTGGGCTGCGCGAAGCGTTGCTACTCGCGAGTTTTCCGGCTCGTTTGCCAAACGCAGCGATCGGCGCACCGACGACAGCCACCACCGGCTTGACCAGCAGTGGGCTGAGGATGGCGACGGCGATGAAGCTCAGCACGGCACCGAGTCCGAGCACGATAAGTCGAGGCGTTGCTTCGTCGAAGGAACCGAACAGACCGAAGAGCGTCCCGGCGATTCCGGCGATGGCAACCAAGCCACCGATGATCGACCGGCGACCGTTTCGGGCTTCTTCGAGTCCACCGGTTTCGCTCAGGGCCTCCATCGGCGACACCGTGGCGGCCTTTCGGGCCGGCAGGTACGCCGAGATCATGGTGACGAGGACACCAACAACCAGCGCCCAGATAATGGTGCGAGGTTCGAGCGGCAGCGGACCGTCGGGGAACGATGCGCCGAAGCTCTCGAGAATCGCAATGAGCACTCGGGCGGCGCCCAATCCGAGGATCGTGCCGAGAACGGTTGATATCAACCCCACGGCGAGCGCTTCGATCATGACCGACTGGCGGACTTGGCGACCGGTAGCACCGATGGCTCGAAGCAGGCCGAGTTCGCGAACCCGTTGGCCGATGATGATGGTGAAGGTGTTGTTGATCAGGAAGGCGCTGACGAACAGCACCACGAAGGCAAAGGTAAGCAGGATCGCCCGAAAGGCGGTGAAGAAGCCGGTGAAGCCGTCGACAAACTCTTCGGCTGCTTCGTTGCCGGTGATGACGACGGCGTCGGCTGGGAGCAGTGCACGGATCTGCGATTGCACATCGTCGGCGTTGGCCGAGGGGTCGATAGCGATTGCGATTTCCTGATACTGGTCGGGTAGGCCGAGGAAGCGCTGTGCGGTTTCGGGTTCGAAGGCGGCAAAAACCGGTCCCACCGAGACCTCATCTTCGATGCCGAATCGGAAGGTGCCGGTCAGCGTGAACTCTTGTGGTCCTCCGGCTTCGGAAACGACGACGTAGGTGTTCCCAATGGTGAAGTTGAAGTCGTCGAAGAAATTCTGGTCGAGCGCAAACTCGTCGGGCTCGTCGGGGCCTTCTCCCTCAAGCAGGAGGTAGTTGTCGATGGGGTTTCCCGACCAGCTGATGCCGAACCGTGGCGGACCAAACGGTTCGGCGGTTTCGCCATCGTCATCGATGGGG
Source organism: uncultured Acidimicrobiales bacterium (assembly GCA_938023735.1). Classification (GTDB taxonomy): domain Bacteria; phylum Actinomycetota; class Acidimicrobiia; order Acidimicrobiales; family SHLQ01; genus CALLQB01. The sequence goes on along the minus strand of CALJDK010000036.1, from coordinate 64,404 downwards.
TAGGTCTGATCGGCTTCGACGTAGCCCGACACGTTGGTAACGCCGGGTATTGCCTCGATCTGACCGACGAGCTCTTCGGGCACCGGGCTGCGGGAGAAATCATCTGGTCCGGTGCCTCGCACGCTGAAGTCCTGGGTGCTGTAGATGTCCTGCGATACCCCTTCGAAGGTCGAGCGAAGGCCATCTGTTACGACGAAGGCAGCGACCACGAAGGTCACGCCGAGAACCACCGCCAGCGAGGTGAGGAGGAAGCGGATTTTGTTTTTGAGAAGCCCGCGAAGAGTGAGTTTGAGCATGAGAGTGCCGCCTTGGCGTCAGAAGAGTCGAAGAAGATGCGAGAAGGGTGCGAGAGAGAGCTGCGAGGGGCGAACCGTTGCTGGCTCGGCCGGGCGCTAGTCGCCGAGGTTCTTGATGCGGTCGAACACGGCATCGGCGGTGGGGTTGGCCATTTCGTCGACGATCTTGCCGTCGGCCAGGAACACCACCCGGTCGCTGTAGCTTGCGGCCACGGCATCGTGGGTGACCATCACGATGGTCTGTCCAAGCTCACGGACTGCCGAGCGCATAAAGTCCAGAATTTCGCCCCCGGTTTTGGAGTCGAGATTTCCGGTGGGCTCATCGGCAAAGATGATTTCGGGTTTGCTGGCCAGTGCTCGAGCCACGGCAACCCGCTGCTGCTGACCACCCGAAAGCTCATCGGGGCGGTGGGTCTTTCGGTCGGCCAGACCAACGGTGCTCACAACGTTATCGACCCAGGTCATATCGACCTGACCCTTGGCGAGGTCGACTGGGAGGGTGATGTTCTCGATGGCGGTGAGCGTGGGGATCAGGTTGAACGCCTGGAAGATGAAGCCCACTTTCTGTCGACGAAGCAGCGTGAGCTCTTTCTCGCTCAGCGAACCCAGCTCAACATCGCCGATATAGGTCGAGCCGCTGGTCAGTGGATCGAGTCCGGCGAGCGTGTGCATCAGGGTTGATTTGCCTGAGCCGGAGGGGCCCATGATGGCGGTGAACTCGCTAGGGTTGAACCCGATCGACACGTTGTCGAGGGCGCGAACTTCGGTGTCGCCACTTCCGTAGATCTTGCTGGCGCCTTCGGTTCGAGCCGCCATGGTCGTCATCGTGTTCATCAGAGTCGTTCTTTCGGGAGTTGCGATCTTGCGTTGCCCTCAGGCTATTGGAACCCGGCCGGTTCGTCGTCGTCCTCTCGGACGATTTGCCGGTCGTCCCCGAGGATGAACGTTCCAGTTTCGTGACCGCATCGTCCGACTTCGCAAGAACCGGGGACAGCTTTCGTGGGGACCAACCGCAGCTCGTAGCAACACCGCATTGAATGTGCGCCGAATGTGCCTACGTGGATGAAACTTCCGAATTGTTGCGGTTTGATGACGCTGAACGCACATTGCGTCGAAACTTCAGTACGTTTCGCGATAGCGCATCACGGGGTTCGGTCTCATCTGGAGGGGAGAGTCCGAACCCCGTTGCGTGTTTTCGATTCGGACCTGCCCCGATTACTCGCCCGGGGTGACGAGGCCGCTCTCGTAGGCAGCCACTACGGCTTGTACGCGATCGCGCACGCCGAGTTTCATCAGCACCCGACCCACATGGGTCTTCACGGTGGTTTCGCCCACGATCAACTCGGTGGCGATCTCGGCGTTACTGAAACCACGGGCCAGAAGCCGAAGGACTTCGGTTTCGCGATCGGTCAGCGTGTCGAACGCAGGGTTTGGTTCGACCTGCGGGCTCCCACCGGCGGCAAAGTCGGCAATAAGGCGGCGGGTGATGGATGGCGCCAGCAGTGCGTCGCCCGTTGCGACGACCCGCACGGCATTGACCAGAGCATCAGGCGGAGTGTCTTTGAGGAGAAAGCCCGATGCGCCGGCCTTGAGAGCGCTGTACACATACTCGTCAAGATCAAAGGTGGTGAGGATGATGACCTTTGGGTCGGTGTCGCGACGGCGTTCCAGCAGCTTCTCGGTGGCGGCGACCCCGTCGAGGTTGGGCATGCGAACGTCCATCAGCACCACGTCGGGTGCTTCAAGGCGAATAACCTCGAGCGCTTCGATGCCGTCGGCTGCCTCGCCGACCACCTCGAAGTCGGGTTCGGAGGCAAGGATCATGCCGAAGCCTGATCGAACCAGTTCCTGATCGTCGACCACCACGATGCGGATCACGATGACCGCACGGGGAGCATTGCCGACACGCAGTATCCGCCGCCGGTCTTTGGGCCGGCCGAGAAGGTTCCGCCAATCGACTCCACCCGCTCGCGCATGCCTCGAAGACCCTGTCCGCTGTCGTGGTTGAACGATCGGGTGGCGTTGCCGCGTCCATCGTCGGCGATCTTCACGCCAAGGGCATCGCTTTGATAGTCGAGCGTTACATCGGCAATGGCTGGCCCGGCATGCTTGATGGCATTGGTGAGCGATTCCTGCACGATCCGGTACGCCGAAAGTTCGATGCCAGCGGGAAGCGCCCGCGATGTTCCTTCGATTCTGAGCCGAACCGGCAGCCCGGCACTCTTGACCTGATCGACGAGTTGTTCGAGATCGTCAAGGCCGGGAAGCGGAGCCAACGCCGTACCGTCGGAGTCTTCGGGGCGCAGAACGCCAAGAAGTCGACGCATCTCGTCGAGCGATGATCGGCCGGTATCTTCGACGGCGCCCAGCGCTTTTTCGGCTGCCGCCAGTTCCTTGGCGCTTCCGTTGCCGGTTTGCAATACGCGGCGTGCCGCCGACGCCTGCACCACCATCACGCTGAGCCCATGGGCAACCACATCGTGAAGTTCGCGGGCAATAGCTGTGCGTTCTTGCTCGATGGCTCGTGCCGCCTCGGTCTCGCGTTGCGCCTCGGCCACCAGCGCCCGCTCTTTCATTTCGTTCATATGGTTTCGGTGCGTGCGCACGTTGTCGCCGATGATCCACGCGGCGCCGTAGAGAACAAAGTTTGCAATGGCCTCGATGGCAGTTATGTCCTCGCCGTCGTACAAGACCCCCGCGGTGATGACGAGGAAAACGACGGCGGCGAACATGATTCCGACCCGACGGGCATCCTTGTTTGACCCAACGTAGGCAGCTGCCGAGTAGGCGAGCACCAGCAACGGCACGCCAACAGCGGTATCTGCGTAGTCGAGGACCCAGTAAACGGCGGTGCTGAAGGTGCAGATGAGTAGGGCCCGTCCCGGGTAGCGGCGGCGCACCACGACCGGCAAGGTTCCGACCACCGCCAACACCCACGCAAACCAATCGACGGCTCGAACGTCGTCATTGGGGTTCGAGGGAAAGATGAACGACGACACCACCAAAGCAAACAAGAGCGCGGTGATGATGACATCGGTTATGACCGGATGGGTTTTCATCCACGCACTCACGCGGCGCCACAGGTATGCCATTGCCACCAACGGTACGGCAGACCGCCCGTTCGTGCATCCAACGAAAGGATGATGTCGAGGTACCCGTCCGGAGGATGTACGCACCCCAATAATGCTGACCCCTCGGATGCGTTGCGGGCAGTACCATTGAGAGGTGCATTGCGTTAGTTGTGGGTCGGCGCTTCCCGAAGCCGCCCGCTTCTGCCCCTCTTGCGGGCATCGGGTGGAGCATCGTCACGATGAGCGGCGAGTTGTCACCGTGGTTTTTGCCGACATCGTTGGCTTCACTGGGCTGTCCGAAACCGCCGACCCTGAACAGGTAAAGAACCTGGTCGACGCGGTCTTTGAGCGCGTGGCCAACGATGTGACCGATTTTGGCGGCCGAGTCGACAAGGTGCTGGGCGACGGTCTTCTGGCCATCTTTGGTGCACCGGTTGCGCACGAGGACGATGCCGAGCGGGCGGTCCGGGCATCGCTTTCCATTCTGTCCACCGTCGGGTCGTTCAACAGCGAGTTCGGCACCACACTTCAGGTGCGCATTGGCGTCAATACCGGCGAAGTTCTGATGGGCGAGATCCGGGCAGCCGGTGACTACACCGCGATGGGCGATGTCGTGAACATCGCCAGTCGGCTCTCGGATAACGCGCAGCCTGGCCAGGTCTTGGTCGGTGTCGATACCCGCGAATCCACCCGCGATGCCATTACCTATGAGCCGGGCAACGAACTACACCTGTCCGGCCGGGCCGAGCCGGTTGAGATCTGGGTCGCCAAGGCCGCAGTAGGACTCCCCGGCCAACGCCACGGCGCTCGCAACAAGATGGTCGGGCGCGATATCGAGTTCTCCATCGCTCAACAGTCGGTCGACTCGGCGTTCCGCCTTCGTCGGTCTCTTTTACTCCTGGTGATGGGCGAGGCTGGCGTGGGCAAGTCTCGCCTAGCGCTCGAAGTTGCATCGCACGCTGCCGAATCTGGAGCGGCCGTTCTCACCGGTCGATGTGTGCCCTATGGCGAAGCGAACGCCTGGTTTCCCATTGCAGAGGCGGTAAAAGCTGCGCTCGATCTTGCCAAGAACTTCGGCGAACAGGACCCAGAGGTGCACTTGGCCGACGCGGTTGCCGGGTTCGGTGCGAACCCCGACGAGCAACAGCGGTTGGTCAATGGCCTTCTTCACCTGTTCGATCTGCCCAGCCCGCTCGATGCGATCGAGCCAACCCATGCCCGCGATGAAGTGGCACGCTCCGCCCGGCTGGTGTTTGAAGCCATCGCCGAAAAACGGCCGGTCTTCCTGCGTCTGGTCGACCTTCATTGGGCCGACACCGTGGTGCTGTCGCTGGTGAACGATTTAGTGCAGCGCCTTGTGCACCAGCCCTTTGTGGTGCTGGCAACCTCGCGGTTCTCTCTCACCGAGAAGTGGTCTCCGCAGAGCGGCCGGCACAACAATCTCACCCTCACGCTCGATCCGCTCGAATCCGAGGCAGCGTCGGACCTGGCGGCCACGCTTCTTCCCAACGCCACCGCCGAGATGCGTGCCGACCTTGTGGCTCGCTCCGGCGGCAACCCGTTCTTTCTCGAAGAACTGGCGTCGCTTGTCGAAAGCGGTGGGATGGTCGACGGTGACGAATTGCCCGCAACCATCCGCGGACTTGTTGCCGCTCGTCTCGACCGCTTAACCCCGGCCGAAGCTGGCGTAATCGAAGATGCCGCGGTGCTCGGCCGGCGAGGGCTCACGATGGCGTTGGGCAAAATGGCCGAGGCGCGAGGCGAAACCGAACCGGTCGAGCCGCTGGTTCTGTCTCTCGTCGAGGCCGACCTGCTCGAGGTTGACGACGACTCCACGTGGTGGGAGTTTCACAGCGATCTGGTTCGCGATGTCGTGTACAACCGGCTCACCAAATCCGATCGGGCCACCCGTCACTTCGGAGTTGCGCAGTACATCGAGACCGCGATGCGCGGTTCGGTTCCTCCCACCACCATCGCCCACCACTACCTTCGGGCCGCCGAACTCACCAACGAAATGGCCCGCATCGTTGGTATCCCGGCCGACATCGACGAGCGGGCGTTGGTGTGGATCGACCGCGCGGCCAAGTCCAACCTCGAAACCGAGCGGTGGGAACCGGCTATCGATTTGTACGGACAGGCACTGAGCCTGCTCAGCGCCGACGACATGGCCAGCCTCGATCGTCGTATCGAAATGCTGCTTGGGCGGGTCGAGGCGCTCACCGGAGCTCGACAACTCGACCGGGCCGGGGTGGACCTGGCCGAGATCGATGCGCTGACGATCGACGAGCCCCGGTTCGCTCCCCATGTTGCGTTCCGTCGCGGCGAGATCGAACAACGTCGAGCCAACCTCGATGGTGCGCTGAAGTTCTTCGATGCCGCCCTCGACGGATTCCGAGCCCAGGACGATCTGGCGAGCGTGGCCGAAGTGCAACGCTCAGCCGGAATGGCCTTCCTCATGGCTGGCGCCAGCGAGCAGGCCGAAGTAGCGATGAAAGATGCGTTGGCTGCCAGCCTTGCGTTGGGCGATCGGCGCAACGAGGCGTGGGCTCGACAGAATCTTGCGTGGCTTGGCTTTGTGCAGGGCCGCACCGGCAAAGCCGACGAGCGCATCAAGAAATCACTCGAGTTGTTCCGAGAGTTGGGCGACCAGATCGGTGTGTCATGGTCCACCGGCCTGCTGGCGTACGTTCGTATGCATCAGGGTCGTTTCACCGAGTCATCAGAACTCGCCGAGGTAGTGCTGGCCGACGCCTCGGCCCGAAACGATGCCTGGGCCGAAGGCATGATGCATGTGTTGCTGGCTTCGGTGAACCTCTGGGGTGGCCGCACGGCGCAAGCGGTCGACAGTGCCGAGACTGCGGTGGCGCTGTTCAAATCAATCAGCGATCCGTTTGGGCTTGTGCAATCGGGTTCCATCCTGGGCCGTTCGCTGATCCGCCTCGGCCGGGTCGATGAAGGCTTCCGTGTTATCCGAGGAACCTTTGGTGTTCTGCCCGAAACCAACGATGGCATTGGCGAGTTGGCAAAGACCACGCTGTCTACCGGCAACGTCAACGTCGGTCGCCCTGCACCAGCGCTCGAACAACTCGGCAACATCTTGTCGGCCGATATCGACCCGTCGCTTGTTGGACAGTCCGAACGAGTAGTTGCCTACGGTCTTGCTCTCTTGCAATCGGGGCGACTTGCCGAGGCCCGAGAAATGCTCGAGCGCAACACCACGCCCAACGACATGGGTGCTAGTCCGTCCGAGGTTGCGGCGCTGTCGTACTGCGTGGCCGCCGATGGCAATATCGAAACGGCTGCACAGTTGGTTGCCACGGTCGAGTCGTCGGCTCGTGCCACCTACATCGACAAGCTTCGAGTTCAGATTTCTCTTGGGTTGGCCAGTGCGGTGGCGGGAGATGCCCACCAAACGTCCGAGGCGTTCGCCGATGCCAAGGCGCTTCTCTCGACGACTGGCGACCGACTCGGGTATGCGCTCACCACTCTGGCGCATGCTCAGAGCTCGAAACGGTTGGACCTTCCCAACGCCAACATTCTCCGGCTTGAAACCGAGGAGCGGCTCGCCGAACTCGGCATCGAGGCCGAAGGGTGGCGCCTGGCGTTCGACACCATCCTGGGCAACGTCGAGTCCTAAAGCGCTCTCTGGCTGTACTGGCTGTACTGGCTGTGCTGCCTGTGCTGCCTGTGCTGCCTGTGCTGCCTGTGCTGCCTGTGAGTTTGATGTCACATTGGTTGACGGGTTCGTTAAACCCGACTTAGTTTGTCGGGATTAGGCGGGCGAGGGTTCGCCCGTCAGAACTCAAGCTCCCGTCGGGAGAGAATGGTTGCAGATTATGGCAATTCGATTGGGCGACGAAGCCCCAAACTTCACCATCGATACCACCGATGGTGAGATTAACTTCCACGACTGGAAAGACGGATCGTGGGCGGTCCTGTTCTCCCACCCGAAGGACTACACCCCGGTGTGCACCACCGAGTTGGGCTACACCGCCAAACTGAAAGGCGAGTTCGATGCCCGCAACGTGAAGGCCATCGCAGTTTCGGTCGACTCGGTCGAGAGCCACAACGGCTGGGTGGCCGATATCGAAGAAACGCAGGGCACCGCGGTCAACTTCCCGATCATCGGCGATCCCGACCGGACGGTCGCCGACCTATACGACATGATTCACCCCAATGCCGACAACACCCTCACGGTTCGGTCGGTGTTTGTGATCGGTCCCGACAACAAGGTCAAGCTCACCCTTACCTACCCGGCCAGCACCGGCCGCAACTTTGACGAGATCCTGCGGGTTATCGATTCGCTTCAGCTCACCGCCGAAAAGCAGTTGGCAACGCCGGTCAACTGGACGCCGGGCGACAAGGTCATCGTTTCGCCAGCGGTATCCGACGACGAGGCAAACGAGCGGTTCGGCTCCTTCGACGCACCCAAGCCCTACCTCCGCTACGTCGACGCTCCAGCCGACTAACGGTTGGGGTTGGCGAATCAGCCAATCGGCCCTGAACGTGTGCAGCGTGGGGTGAGCACTACGTTGGCAGGATGCTTGCGTCGGCTCACCCCATTCGTTCGCGCCACCGTCGGCTCGGGTTTGCTCTGCTTTCGGCGTTCCTTGTAGCGCTTCTCATCGGCGAAGCAGTCCCTGCGGCCGGGCAGTCCTCAAACCGTGCGCCACGGCTCACCATCGCATCCGAGGTTCGGGCCGTTCTTGGCGATGCCGACACCAGCGACGTCACCGTGCTGGTTGAGGTTTCAGATCCCGACGGCGACGCAGTGCGACTTCGACCGAATCGATCGATCCCCGGGGTACGGACCATCAGGTCAGGCGGGCAAATCACCGGGTTCCGGTTTCGGCCGCGTGTTCCCGGAACCTGGACCATGACCCTTACTGCACTCGACGAGCGCGGCGCCTCGGTTTCCCAGGACGTTGCTTTTGTTGCTCGGAATCCGCACGAGTCGGCGACGCTGTTGGCGATGGGCGATTCGCTCGGTAGTGGCCACGGCCGTGATGTACTCGATTACCTCGGTCGCGACGATTGCTGGCGCTCGGAGTCGCAGGCATACGGGCGTCGAGCCTTCAACACGTTGTCGAAGAAGCGGCTTCTCGGCTCCGACGCCCGGTTCGAGATGGTTGCTTGCAGCGGTTCGACTGCCCTCGATGTCATGAGTAAACGCCGCGATGGAGTGAGTCAGCTTCAGCGAGCCATCGATCTCAACCCCGGCGTCATCACCCTCACCGTCGGTGCCAACGACATCCGTTTCGATGAGCCGTGGAACTTCGTTACCCCCGAAGATGAGCTCAACATCGACTACCTCGAGCCGCTCCTCGCCACCTATGCCCGGAGGCTCGACATCGTTGTGCGCCGCTTGGTCGAGCGTACCGACGCCGACATCGTGCTCACGACCTATTACAACCCGGCTGCGCAGTCGCCCCAAGGCATCAAGGGCTGCCGCCGCGACTGTTTCCTGGCGATATCCCACGATGCTCTCGATCGACTGAACGACACGATCTTCGATGTGGTCGATGCCGTCGATTCGCCCCGGTTGGCCGTCGCCGATATCCGGGCACAGTTCGTGGGCCACGGAGCGGCCAACGGGTTCGGTCCCGACGGCGCCCGTGAAGAGGGCGTGCCGGTAATCCGTGACATCTTCGGTCGCCTGGTCGAGGGTACGCACCCCTACTGCGCTCGGGGCAAGACGCTCGACGACACGTGGGTGTCACGGGTCGACTGTGTCCACCCCAACGGCACCGGTCATCGCCGAATCGGTACAGCGGTAGCCGCAACCGTCGAAGGCATGCGCAAAGCGAAATAGGGTTCCAGACACCGTATTCAGCGACACCGTATTCAGTCTGCGCCTTCGCCGGCGCTGAAGACGGCTCGAAGGTCTTCGAGGCCGCCGGGTAGCTCGATGGGTGGGTCGGGGAGTTGCTCGACGCCGCGGGCGGCGAGGATCTGTTGCATGACCTCGGGTTCGTCGCTCCACGAGCGCGGATCGCCCATCATCACTTCGTACAACTCGACCCCCTCGGGTCCCGCCACAAACGGCCCAAACGCTGCGCCATAGGGAAGTTCGATGTGCGAGCCCACCCCGCACAGTTCGTCGCCGCAACTGAACTCGCCCTTGAGGACGGTGAGGGTATGTGGGCTGTGGTGGCCGTGCCGCCGCACGATCATGCCGGGATCCCACTTGGCAAAGAGGGCCAGGTACAGCGGTTCGACCGAAAAGGCCACCCATCGCTCCCACACGCTCGACTCCGAGCCATCGGCGTTGCGCTGACTTCGCACCGCAATCCAGGGAACGTCGTTGTCGCCGTCCGGATGAATGATGGTGTGCTCAAGTCCCTCTATTCGTGGCACGCTGCCGCTCATTGTTGTCTCCCTCGTCCCTCTCTTCGTGGCTCGAAAGTACTGCAGAGGTATCGATTGGGGGTATTTCCCGGTTCATCCCCTGCTATCTCACGTGGTGAAGCCCATGTGCAACATTACAAACTTGCGTCACTTCGTGATCATGGTTACATCAGAGCCCCAGAAATGACATGAAAACCCACTCCTTGTGGGAATGCGACCGCCGCATGCGCGAATTTTGCGCATACATTAATCGGAATGTTGCCCCAAGCTGGTCGCGCCATCGGACTGAGCCCCGAACGACGACGGACCTGGATCTCGTTGCTCTGCCCCACCTGTGAAGTCACCTGGAGGGGTCGACCGGAGACGCCGTGCTGGGCGTGCGACGGTGAGGGCGTGCAAACCGCCTCAACAATCACCATCGTTGACTGACGCCAACTCTTCGGTCGTCAGTGATCCCGACGACCCGCGACTCGCGGTCTTTCTCGGGCTACGCGATCACAAGCTTCGTCAACTTCGTGAGCGGCCGGGCGGCGACATGGCCGGTTCATTCATCGGCGAGGGCGACGTGGTCATCGATCGTGCACTGCGAGCCGGCCACCAGCTCGAATGTGTGCTGGTCGATCAGGCCCGCACTCGTCCACTGCCCACACTTCCTTCCGGCGCCGACGTTCTTCTCGCAGGACCCGAGGTGCTGCAAAAGGTGGCGGGCCGCACCGAACTACGCGACCCCATCGCCTGTTTTGTGCGACCACCCGAGCATCACGTCGCTGATCTTCTTCAGGGTTCGCGAACCGTACTGGTCACCGAAGGGGTGAACAACCCGACCAACATGGGTGTCATCATGCGTTGTGCTGCTGGTCTGGGAATCGAAAGCGTGCTCTTTGACCCAACCTCATGTGACCCGCTGTATCGGCGGGCCGTTCGGGTATCGATGGGCGAGGTGTTTGCCATCCCGCACGCCCGCATCGGGCAGATGCCTCAGAGCCTTTCGGCGTTGGCCGACGCCGGCTACACGACCTTTGCCCTCACCCCTGATAAAGCCGCCGAAGACATCAGCCAACTCCGCGTTAACCCTAACCAGAACGTGGCGTTGCTGGTCGGAGCGGAAGGCCCCGGCCTTACCGCCGAGACCATCGAAGCCAGCGACCGCAAACTCCGCATACCTATGCAGGCCGACGTCGACTCCATCAATGTGGGCACGGCGGCAGCGGTTGCGTTCTACGCGCTCGCCCAAGCGCGTACCTAGAACCAATCCGTGAAAGAGTTGGTCGGTCAATTCGCGTACCCAAGACAAGTTTCAAAACAAGTAAGGAAAAGTGGAAAGTATGGCCACCGAATGCCCGCCCGCAGATGGTTCGAGCGAACGCAAAGTTGAGTTCGACTCCGCACCACCAATGTGCATCGACCCCTCGAAGCGCTACACCGCCGAGATGGTTACCTCGATGGGCACCATGACCATCGCTCTCGATGCCGCGGCTGCCCCCAAGACCGTCAACAACTTCGTTGTTCTGGCCCGCTACAAATACTACGAAGGCATCATTTTCCACCGCATCATCCAGGGATTCATGTGCCAGGGCGGCGACCCCACCGGAACCGGCCGAGGCGGCCCCGGCTATCGCTTTGAAGATGAGCTTCCCTCACCCGGACGCTACGAAATCGGCTCGTTGGCCATGGCCAACGCTGGTCCAAACACCAACGGCAGCCAATTCTTCATCGTCAGCGGCCCCTCGGGTGTCGGCCTGCCGCCGCAGTACTCACTGTTCGGCAAGGTTGTCGCCGGCCTCGATGTTGTCGATGCGCTCCAGAACGTCGACACCGCTCCCGGTGATAAGCCGCTCACCGATGTCGTCATTCAGTCGGTAACCATCACCGAGCACGACGACTAACCACACGTACGAACACGTACCAACCGCCGCCGGGATCGAGTTTGGAATCTGCGGATTCCTTCGAACCCGGCGGCGTTGGCTATTTTCAGCCACGAACCAAACAGGAGAAATCACATGTCGATCGACACAGTCGGATTGGTAGGCGGCGGCCAGATGGGCGCCGGAATCGCCGAACTCGCCGCAAAGGCCGGATGTAAGGTCATCATTCGCGAGATCAACGCCGAAGCCGTCGAAGGAGCCGAGAAGCGTCTCTCCGGTTCCTTCGGGAAGGCACTCGACCGCGGCAAGATCGAACAGGACGCCCACGATGCGGCCATTGCCAACCTGAGCTACACCACCGACCTCGCCGACCTCGCCGACTGTGACCTGGTCGTCGAGGCCGTTGTCGAGTCACCGCAGGTCAAGCACGAGATCTTCCAGGCGCTTGACGAGGTCTGCACCAAGCCCGAGGCCATCTTCGCCTCGAACACGTCGTCGATTCCGATCGCATCGATCGCCGTGAGCACGAAGCGGCCAGAGAACGTGGTGGGTCTGCATTTCTTCAACCCCGCTCCGGTTATGAAGCTGGTGGAGGTCATTCCGTCGATCCTCACAAGCGACGATGTTGTCGACCGGGTGCGAACCTTCGCCGCCGACCGTCTCGACAAAGAGCCGGTAATGGCTCCCGACCGTTCGGGATTCATCGTCAACTTCCTGCTGGTGCCGTACCTCGTCGCCGCAATCCGCATGCTCGGCGACGGCCACGCAACGGTCGAAGACATCGACAACGGCATGAAGCTCGGCTGTGGTCACCCGATGGGCCCGCTCACCCTGAGCGACATGATCGGCCTCGACACCATTCATCACGTCGCCGTGGCCATGTTCGACGAATACAAAGAGCAGCTCTACGCCCCACCACCGCTCCTCAGTCGCATGGTAGAGGGCGGCCTCCTCGGCCGAAAGACCGGCAAAGGCTTCTACGACTACTAGGAGCTTTGGTCGTTCGCTCACAAGTTCGCTCTCTCTGCGTTTCGCTATCAGGCTCCGGTTTCTCTATCGGCCTCCGCTGGCGCTCCGGCACGACTCCAGTCCTTCGGTCGTGGCATTTGCTCATTTGGACTTTTGTACCTGGCACCAAACACCCCAAAAGGTGCCAGGTACCAGACACCCCAAAAGGTGCCAGGAACCATTAGCGCTCTAGGTGCCAGGAACTATTTGCTCCGAAGGTTCCAGGCACCGTCGACAGGCACCGTCGGTCTTAGTCGGTCGGTCGGGTTTGGCTGTGGCGAAGGTGGGCCTGTCTGGGCGGCTTAGGCTGGAGCGCCTCGGAGCCTCTTTCTTAGGGCCTTCAAGGAGTCTCTGATCCACTCTATGAAGACGTAGTAGTAGGGGAAACTCAGGATCACGAGCAGGGTGCTGCTGAGGAGACCGAAGATGATGGTGAATGCCAGCGGCTCCCAGAACGGGTCGGTGAGCGCCAGCGGCAAAAGGCCCGCAACCGTGGTGAGCGATGTCGCAATGAGGGGACGGAACCGACGACGGATCGCCGTCTCGATCGCGCTGACGCGGTCGGCGCCAGCGCGGCGTTCCTGATTGGCGAAATCGGTGAGCAGAATCGTGTTGTTCACTGCGATACCGATGAGGCCGATCAGCCCAAGCATCACGAAGAAGCTCACCGGGTTGCCGGTAAGCCAGAGCCCGCCGAAGACGCCAAAGAATCCAAACGGAATCGCTAGGAACACGAGCAGTGGCTGAAGCAGGGACCGGAACTGGACCATCAGCAACACGAACATCATTGCCAGAGCCGTAATAAACGCCGAGATGGTCGACCCGAAAGACTCCTCGTTTTCGCTTTCTTGGCCAAAATCGAAGCCCAACGTGTCGGCAGGTAGACCACGCTCGGCTAGCGCATCTTCGTCGAACCGCTCTTGCAGGAAGCTCTCGGTCACGTCGAGGAGGGTGGTGGTGTCCTCGTCTTCATAGCGAGCAAGAACCTCAATGACCCTGCGGCCGTCGGTGCGAGCAACGATGTCGGCAAGATCAACGCGGGTTTCAATAACTTCAAAGGTGCTGCCGTTGCCACGCTCGAACTCGTTGGCTTCGAGCGCCGTTTGGATCTCGCCCGCAAGAGCCGACACGGTGGCCAGATCCTCGCCGAAGAGCTGAACGCTGAAGGGAAACTCGGATTCGGGAGGGCCATTCGACAGAATTCCGACCGCCACCCGCACGCCATCGACCTGATCGACAACCGGTTCGATGAGGTCGACGATCTGCGGCGAGGTGAGATCTCGCGAACCCAGGTCGATGAGTGTGATCTGGCCTCCGGCACTCCGCTCGGTTCCGAAGTACACGTAGTTTCGTTCGATGAGGTCGCCGAACTCGGACTCGATGAGTTGGTTGATCTCGTTGACCTTCGCCGAAGCGCCTTCGATGGAGGTGCCAGGTTCGAACTCGTAGTCGATGCCAATTTCGTTGGAGTCGGACTGTGCCGGGAAAATATCGAAACCAACCTGCCCGGCAATCTGAATACCGGCGAAGGTGAGGGCCAGGCTCAGCAGAAACATCGAAATCGCGATGATGCGGCCCCGGATTGGGCTTGAACGAAGTTGCCCAGGCAAGGACGCCACGGCTCGGGCAAGTCGGGCTTCGACACCGCTGAAGAGTCCGGGTTTCGGGTCGCTGTTGAGGACCACAACGCGAGTCGCCGTTGGAATGAACACCAACGAAAGCAGCAGTGACAACAACAAGCCGATGATGACCGTGATCGGTAGTTCGCGGATGAATTCGCCAAGAATGCCCGAGACAAAGAGCATTGGTGCAAACACCAGAACCGTCGTGAGCGTGCCGGAAACGCTGGCAGCGCCTACTCGTTTGATGGCTCGCCGGATGACGTCGGTCGGCGAGCCGCCTTCGTCGCGAAACGCGTCGATCGCTTCGGCGATAACGATCGCGTCGTCGACAAAGAGACCTAAGGCAAGAATCAACCCGAACAGAGAGACGGTGTTGAGCGAGATCCCCACGACCCACAGCACGATCATCGCAACCGCCATCACCGTGAGAATGAACAATGACGTGATGAGCGACGACCGCCAAGAGATAAGCAGGAAGCTCACCACTGCGACGGCCAGAATGCCGGTGAGAACGTTGCGCTGCAGCGACGAGATTTGTTCACGGATCTGCGTTGCCTGATTGAACGACACCACTGCGGTGAAGCCCTCGGGAACCTCGGCGCGCTTGAGCGCCTCGGTGGCTGCTGCGTCGATGCCGATTGCGTCGACCCCATCTGCGGCGGCAACGCCAATCGACACGGCCGGAAGCGGATCGCCACCTCCAAGCGAGAGCTCGTTGAAGTTCACCTGCCGGGTGACGGGTTCGCCGGTGCCGGGATCGGTGCCCGACGTCAGGAGTTCGAGAACCTCGGCCCGTTCGACATCGGGATGCGCCTCGAGCAGCGCCACGACCGGTTCGGCTATCGCCTCCAACTCTTCGGGCGACGTTCCGCTTGGGCCCTGCACTGCCGCGAGCAGCTCGAATTCGTTGAACAACAGACCAGCGTCGACTTCGAGCACCGAGAACTCGGCCTCGGGCGGGAGTCCGATATCGGCAAACCGGTCGAGAAGCAGAGCAGCTCCTTCGGCCGAAGTACGCGAGGTGTCAAGGTCGGCGACGAACGTGAAGCCGTTGTCGGACGCAAAGGTATTGATGCCCTTGACGTCTTCGAGATCTTCCACCGCCGCGGTCATCGGTTGAAGAATGTCGGCGTCGACCGCGTCTTTGTCATCGACCAGATAACTTCCCTGCGCGATAGCGATCGGAACATCGACTGCGGGAAAGCCGTTGCGCGGCAAAACGAACGCAAACATGAGCGCGCCGACAACCACCAGCGCAGCCCAGGACGTGATCGTCACCTTTGGCCGTTTGGCAAAGAACAGAACAAAGTTGCTCAGCATTAGGCAACCACCTCGACCGGCTTACCCAGCGCCTCGGCCAGCAGACCGCACCGTTCCCGAGCGGTGTAGAGCTCGAGCGACGCATCGGCCTTCTTGCGAATCGTGGGCGTAATGGTGACCTTCTTGGTGCGGGGCGCGATGTGGGCCTCGACGTCAGCCACCGCTGCCGAACGAGTCCGATCGAGAGCGATGCCAATGCGGAGCATTCCGGCAAGAATCGACACCGTCTTGCGTTCGCTAGGCCGAAGGTCCATGTATTCCGAGTGCTTCGGTTTGGGAAAGCTCTTCCGGTGATACCGGGCAATCTGTGCGATGAGTTCGATCTCGTGTTCGGTGAAACCAACCAGCTGATCGCTGTTGCGGATCACGTAGTACGAGTGCTTGTGATGGGCGGCGTGACTGACGAAGAGGCCGACGTTGTGCAGCATTCCAGCGGCCTCAAGAAGGTCGCGCTCGGCCATGCCTAGCTGATGAAGATCGACGGTGGCATCGAAGATCTCGAGCGAAAGGTCGGTGGCATGAAGTACGTGATCGAGGTCTTCGTGAAAGGCATCGGCAAGACGAAGCACCCGCTCGCGACGTAGATCGGACAGGTGGTGAAAGGCCTCGTCGTCGCCTCGTCGTACTTGGTCGAGAAGCACGCCTTCTCGGAGGGCATAGGACGACACCGTCATCTCTTTGATGCCCAGCGATTCGAAGAGCCCTTCGAGAAGCAGCGCGCCGCCAACGATGACGTCGGCGCGCCCTTCGTCGAGCCCTGCAATCAGCAGTCGTTGTTTGACGGTCTTTGCGCTGATCAGGGCGTCAACGGTTTGGGCCAGATCCTTCCGGCTGAATGTGACGTTGTTGACCCACCGGTTCGGCTCGCGGCCCTTGCGATGTTCAATAATTTTGGCAATCGCACCGATCGTGCCCGAGCTACCAACCGCAGTGTCGAAGCCGATCTTCGAGAGGTCGCGGGCGACCGGCGCCAGAAAGCTGCGGATGTAGGTCCGGCATTCTTCGACCGAACCTTTGCGGATCCGTCCGCCAGCAAAGAACCGATCGGTTAACCGGATGTGTCCCAGCTTCTGCGAGCGGGCGTCGATGACCTTGCCTCGTTTGCCAATGATCGATTCGGTGCTTCCGCCGCCGATGTCGATGACCAGCACCTGGTCTTTGAACACCGGGACCGCCTGAAGGACCCCGAGGTGGATGAGTCGGGCCTCTTCGACGCCCGAGATCACCGACACGTCAATTTTCGCTTCCTTGCGGGCCCGTTTGACGAACACGCTTCGGTTGGCCGCTTCGCGGGTGGCGCTGGTGGCGACCGCCGTGATGTCGGCATCGAAGGTGTCGGCAATCTTCTTGAAGCGTTTGAGACATTCAATGCCGCGGTCGATGGCGTCGGGGTGCAGTTCGGACATGTCGCCCGACCCTGAACCCAAGCGAACCGGCTCCTTCTCGCGGGTGAGAATTTCGAGGCGCCCCTCGGCGTTCACCTCGGCCACAAGCAGGTGAAACGAGTTCGTGCCGAGGTCGATTGCCGCGTGGACTTCGGTTGGGGATTCAGTGAGAGCCAAGGACATCAACGGTATCGGCTTGGTCCGGTCCATAGCCTGTCAGAACGACGTGACTATCGAATCAGCCTCTAGCAAAAAGCGATTCTTCAAGCGGCCAGCCGGGTGCCCAGAGGAAACACCCAAACAGCCGATCAGCCGAAGCAGCGGTAGGAGCGATTACTCCGGCCCGAAGATCGGTTGGAAACGCCCAGGAGTCGTCCGATAGCAAACGAGTGGCGGCGGCGGTGCAGACGGCATTCATCGACTCCAGGACCTCGGGGCCCACATAGAACGAGCCGTCGAGTGCTTGCAGCGGGTCGTTGCTCGCGAAGTGGGCGAAGAGTTGCGCATCGTGTGGTTGTTGACAGTCGAGTATTCGAGTGGTGCCGTCTGCGGAACGAGGCAAAGCAAGGCAATCGCCGATAGACAGGTCGACGCTCGGGGTGTCGGCTTGGTCTCCGAAGCGCTCCACGCAGGTGCCGGTGATGAGATCTGAGCGGTCTCCACAGGTGAGACCCCATAGCTCATAGGGCGATCGGGTCTCACTGGTCAGCGCAACCAGGTCGTCGCAGGCGAGGTGATCTTCATCGCTGCATCGAGTGTGAAGCGCGTCGAGAACCGGTTCGTCGCCGAAAGTGGTATCTCTGACGCCGAAGACTGCGCCACTCCAGTCGTCGTTGGGGTCGATCGTCGACTCGTCGGGGAGGGAACTACTCGGCGCACTGGTCTCGGAAGCCGAAGAACTGGCGGAGACGGGCGCGACCGTGGATTCGGTCGAACCAAGCACCTCAACCCGGCCGCGAAGAAACGGTCGTGGTCCGGGAGCGAACGTCGCGAACAACATGATCACGATGATGCCGAAACCCACGATCAGTGTGGTTGCCGTGAAAGCTCGATTGACCAGGCCCGGTTCTGAGCGCGAGGTAGGAGCCTCGGTATCGGCCGAGCCCTCAGAATCGGTGTTTTCACGATCGGCCTTTTCCACCTCCACCTATCGGCGGCGGATGCTTCCGACTAAGTCGTTCGGCCTACGGAGTGTTACTCGCGGTGATGTCGAGATGTTTATCCCACGGTTGCCGAAGCGAACGACGCCAATGTTTCGGCGACTTCGGCTCGGGCCGATCGGGGGGAGATGAACAGTCCGACGCCACCGATGGAGGTATGGGTTTGGCCGCGAAGCGGCAGTCCGCGGGCATCGACACCTGCGGCCTGAAGCGCTTCGACGTAGGCCGCGCCTTCGTCGCGCAGCGGATCGAATTCGGCCGTCACCACTAGCGTTGGGGGAAGCCCAGCCAGGTCACCACGGATCGGCGCGGCTCGAGGGTCGGTACGGTCGGCGGCATCACAGTAGTGGTCCCAGAACCAGGTCATCAGCGCGGTAGTAAGCACGTACCCTTCAGCGTTCTCGACATAGGAGGCCCGCGACATGTCGCTGTCGGTGACGGGGTGCAGCAGAACCTGTCCCGCGATGGCGGGGGAGTTGTTGTCCCGAGCGGTCTGGGCGGCCACCGTGGCCACGTTGGCACCGGCGCTCCAGCCGGCAACGACGATCGATCCGGCCAGTCCGCCCAAGGATTCCGCGTTGTCCGATATCCACGTGACGGCCGCATACCCGTCGTCGACCGCAGCGGGAAATGGATGCTCGGGGGCGTGACGATAATCGGCCGAGACGATGATGCTGTTGGACTGGTTGCAAAGGTCACGACAAAGGGCATCGTCGGAATCCGCGCCGCCGAGCACCCAGCCGCCACCATGGAAGTACGCAACCACTGGGTGCGGCCCGGGGGTGGCCGGCCGGTACAGGCGGTAGGCCATGTCCTGACCATCGGCGCCGGGGTACGTGCCATCGAGCACCTCGCCGACGTCGGGTCCCGGTGGACTTTGCTCGGCGGATGCTGTCATGAATCCGCGGGCTTCTTCGGGCGACATCGATTCGAGGGGTGGCAGGCCCATCTGCGCCATGATGTCGAGCACCATGGCCACGTCGGGCATGAGACGGTTGACGACGCCATCGTTGCAAAGGGACTGGTCAGGACCCCGCAGCTCAAAGCCAAAGAAGTCATTCTCGGCCACCTTGTCGCAGGTCTTGCGATAGGTGTCGACGCCGCCAAGATACGGCAGCACCGTGCGAGGTTTGCCCGGGACGTTTGCTCCCATGTACCACGAGTCGGCGCGGGTAAAGATGGTGAGGTCGGCGCAGTCCTGGCAGTGTTGTTGCCAGCCGGCTTCGGCGGTTTCGGTGGGGTTCATCGAGGTGAACCCCCGGTCGCGCATGGTCTCGATGGTGTCGCTGACCCACTCGACGTGCTGTTCGATCGACACAGCCATGTTCGACAAAACCGATGGGCTCTGCGGGCCGGTGATGGCGAAGAAGTTGGGGAAGTCGCGCACGGTGAGACCCAGGTAGGTGGCCGGTCCATCGGCCCATTTGTCCTCGAGGCGCAGCCCGTTTCGGCCGGTCATGTCGACAGCCACGATTGCGCCGGTCATTGCGTCGAACCCGGTGGCGTACACGATGGCGTCGAACTCGTGAGCTTCAGAAGCGGTGGTGATGCCCAACGGCGTGATCTCGGTGATGGGGTCGTTCTTCAGGTCGACTAAGCGCACGTGCGGAAGGTTGTACGTGGCGAAGTAGTTGGTGTCGAGGCACAGACGTTTGGACCCAACGGGGTGATCCTTCGCGCACAACGACTCGGCGGTTTCGGGATCCTCTACCACGGCGCGGATCTTGTCGTGGATGAACTCGGCCACGAGTCGGTTGGAGTCCTCGTCGAGCATCGTGTCGGGGAACGTGTTGAGGAACCCCTGGAGGTCGCCTTTGGCCCAGGCTCGCTCCAGTCGGGCGTTGCGTTCGTCGGCCGAAACCATCTGTGCGCCTTCGAGATTTTGGGGGAGCGTTACGCCACCACGTGAGTAGCGGGCCTCCTCGCGATACTCCGGATACCGCGCCCGCACCTCGGCCACTTCGTCGGCCGGGATAGCGCCGTTGTGGGCGGGCACCGAGAAGTTGGCCGTGCGCTGAAACACCGTGAGCTGGCTCGCCTGCTCGGCGATGAGCGGTATCGACTGGATGGCTGACGAACCGGTGCCGATGACCGCCACCTTCATGCCGCTGAAATCCACGCCCTCGTGGGGCCACCTGCTGTTGAAGTAGGTAGGGCCGGTGAACGTTTCGACGCCCGGAATGTCGACCGCTTTGGGCTCGGAGAGGCACCCGGTTGCCATGACGAACCACCGGCAGGTGATGGGGTCGCCGCCGCTCCTGCTGACCTTCCAAGTTGAGGACTCCTCGTCCCAAACGGCAGAGGTCACCTTGTTTGAGAACTCGATGTCCTTCCGGAGGTCGTGGCGATCGGCGACGTGTTGGAGATATCGCAGGATTTCGGGTTGGGTGGCGAACTTCTCGGACCACTCCCATTCCTGCTCAAGCTCGGGGTCGAAGCTGTAGGAGTAGTCGAGGCTTCGAATATCGCACCGGGCGCCCGGATACCGATTCCAATACCAGGTTCCGCCCACGTCGTCGGCCGCTTCGAGCACCGTTGCCGAGACGCCCATTCCTCGCAGCCGGTGCAGCAAATACAGTCCCGCGAATCCGGCGCCAACCACCACAACATCGGTGTCGAGCTCACTCATCATTTTCCCCCTGTGCCTCGCAGCCGGGTTTCCCGGCAAGGTCAGCTTGCCATTAACGCCCGGTCAGTGAGGAATGCACGCGCGTCGCATCGACACCGACTCATCGCCCGAAGCGCCAGATTTGGCAGATTGGCTCGTTAGAGCTGCGACCGAGCCTGGCTCCAGTTCTTTGCTTCGGCCCGGGCCTCAATCTCAAAAGGGATGTCGAGGTACGCCTGGTAGTGGTTGCGGTGCTTCTTGAGCCCTTTGAGGTAGCCGATGACGTAGCGGCTGAGGAACCCGACAATGCCGTACTCTTTCCACTGCCGCACGTGGACCAGTTCGTGGGCGATGAGCTCGCGAAAGTCCTCGGGGTCAACAAACTTCTTCACCAGAACCACGTTGGCGATGGTGAGTCCATCGGCTCCATTGGGGAGCCACGGTACCTTCACGAGGCGCACTCGATTTGTGAGCATCTGTGAGATGTGGTCGTAGGCGTTGAGTTCGGGGCCTTCAAGCTGGCGGGCGAGTCTCATGATGGGGTACCGGCTTCGGGAGTGAGTTGTGTTGATGCTGTGCTCGGGTTGCTCTGGAGAAAGGGGAGAACCTCGGCCAGATTGGCGAGTGTGGGCACGTCAAGATTCTTCGGCGGGGTGATCTCTTCAGCCTTCCACAGCAGCTGGTACGGGATATGAATCCCGATGCCGCCGAGTTTGATCACCGGCAGAACGTCAGATTTCAGCGAGTTGCCCACCATCACAAACCGGGTTGGGTCGATGCCCTTTAGGGCGAGCAGGTCTTGGTAGTCGTCGACCGACTTTCGCACCAACACATGGGTCGATTCGAAATGGTGCTTAAGGCCACACTGATCGATCTTGGCATTCTGGTGCGAGAGTTCGCCCTTGGTGACCAACAGCAACCGGTAATTGGCGGCCAGTTCGGTCACCGAATCCTCGACGCCGGCCAGCAGGTGGACCGGTTCTCGTAGCAGCCCTTTGCCGATCTCGAGAATGTTGTTGATGTCGGCAGTGCTCACCGCGCCGTCGCTCAGCACCGTGGCCGCTTCCACCATCGACAAGGTGAAGCACTTCACGCCAACGCCATAAATATCGAGATGGTTTCGCTGGATCTCGAACAGCACCGCCGAAACATCCTCGCGCGACCGTTCGCGGCAGTAGGGATGTATGAGGTCGACGTACTCGACCTCGGCTTGCTGAAAGTTGTCTTCGTTTGCCCAAAGGGTGTCGTCAGCATCAAGCGCCACCACAAGTTGATCAGAGCGTGCGTTCATCAGCGCGACATTACCGAAGTCCTTGGGTTGGCGGCCCTTCGGCTTAACGCAGCGCCGCGAACTCGGTGCGGCGGTTCATGGCCCGGCCGGCCGCCGTAGCGTTGTCGGCTATGGGGTTGTTCTCGCCAAGTCCGACTGCGACAAGTCGCTCGGGGGCAACCCCTTCGGTGACGAGGTAGTCGGCGACGGCGTCGGCGCGGGCCTGACTAAGGAGCAGATTATCGAGCAGCTCGCCTTCGTCGTCGGTGTGTCCTTCGATCTGAACGGTGGCTTCGGGAAACTCATCGAGAACTTCCAATGCGTCGTCGAGAATCGTGGTCGCATCAGCGGTGAGTTCGGCCGAGCCCGGAGCGAACGCTCCGTTGGCGTTGAAGCGCTGCTCGATATCGGCGAGTTCGTCGTCGAGGTTTGGTCCGCCCTCGGGCACCACGGTTGCAGGTTCGTCGGGGGCGGGTTCTTCGGCTTCAACTTCCGGCTCGGATTCGTCGGCTGGGTCGACCTGGTCTTCCGGCTCAGTACCCGGTGGCGCCGAAGTGCCGGGAGGTGCGACGGTGTCGTCGGGAACCACCACTGGCTGAGGGTCGCCGTCGTCGGCGAGTTTCGCGTCGCGGATTCCCCATTCGCCATCAAGGATTCGTTCGGCTTCTTCGGCGTCGGCTCCGGAAAGTCCGCTGATAGTAGCGGTGCGACCATCGAGCTCGACCATGGCGCCTTGGATCCCGGCCTCCTCGAGGCGTTCGAGCGCCTCGGTCTGCAGATGATCTTCGATTGCAGGAATCGCCACGATCGAGGTGATCGCCGCGAGTAGCAGAAACAGCCCTACGCCGATGGCCAGTACCAGTGGCCGACGACCCGAGTTCGGCGTTGTCCGGAATCCGACATCGGGAGCGGCGCTGGGGATTTCGGTGCGCGAGGAAGTCGCAGAGAGTGGTTCGACTTGGGTGGGGAGCGGCTCGAATGAGCCGGGTACTTGTCGGAAGCCACTGGGTTTGAGATCGGGGGCCTCGGGCATGAAAACAGTGTAGATCAGGAAACCCCAGAAACGTATTTCAGTATATTTGAGTGTGCATCACACCGTTGTTTGGTAGGGTATCCTCCCTGTTCAGAGGTCTGGGAAGTACCGTTTAGTTTGTGACTGTCTGCGTTCGAGCTGGCTGTGGGCGAGAAACCGCAGCGTTGGCGTCCTTCGACCGAGAGAACCTGGTTGTTCGACTCCGCAATGTCGATTCTGATTCGGCGTTCACCATCGGGCTGTGCGAGACCCATGTTGGCCGCCTCACCGTCCCAATGGGATGGACGCTGGCCGACGAGCGATCTCATGCACCTGCCGAAAAGTCAGCGCTTCCCACACCCCGTGGCGAGCGGGTCGATACCTCCGACGAGGCGACGGTGCCGCGCCGCCCGTCTGCCCCCGAAGGCGGACTACTCAACCGGGCGTTCCAAGGCCCCGAGTCTGACTCTCGTCCCAAGCGGCGTCAGTCGTGGCTTGAGCGAAGTGACGAAGAGCAACCGACGCCCCCGTCTGAAGCTGCTGGCACCGACGCTGACTCGTCGGCGCCTCGAACCGGATCGGCTGGCGGGGCGGCATCGGCTTCGGTGACCCCAGCAATTCTCGCTGCGCCTTTTGACGGGTTTCTTCGCGGCCACGCCCGTGGTTTCCTCCCACCCCGGTAGTCGACCACCAGTTGTTGCGCCGAACCATGTAAACATGTCGTGATGAGCAGTGGGCGGCTAGCCGGTCTGGGGATAGGGGCATTCGTTGTCCTTGCGGTGGCCGCCGTGCTGAGCCTGTTGTTTCCACCGGCAGGCGGCTTCGGCACCGAGGTCGCGCTAACCACTACAACCACCACGGTCGCTCCGCCGCCCACCACCACGACCACCGTGGTTCCGACCACGACTACCCGCCCGCCGTTCGATGGCTGGGTCGACCCGCTTTCTACCGGTGAACCGTGGGGCAACACCGTCGAGGGGCTGCTTACCTTCCGCGGCTCGCCCACCCGGAGCTACTACGGAAAGGGGCCGGTACCTGAGTCGCCCGACCTTGGCTGGCGGTTCCCCGAAAGTGGCCGACTCTGCTCCCAATCAACGGTAGGCGGCAAGTCGATAGAGTGGTGTGGCAGCGGTTGGACCGGGCAGCCGTCGGTGTTCGAACGCGAAGGCCGACGATGGGTCGTGTTCGGTTCCTATGCCGCGAAAGTTCACTTTCTCGACGCCTACACGGGCGAGCGGATCCTGCCCGACTTCCCGGTGGGCGACATCATCAAAGGTTCGGTCACCGTCGACCCCGATGGATTTCCGATCGTGTACACCGGCTCCCGCGACAACTTCTTCCGAGCCATCGCCATCGATCGTGACGAGCCGGTTGAGCTATGGAAGCTTTCGGCCGACGCCGTATCGCCAACCCGCTGGAACAACGATTGGGATGGCGCCGCCCTGGTCATCGACGACTACCTCTTTGAAGGCGGCGAAAACTCACAGATCCATGTGGTGAAACTCAACCGTGGGTACGACGCCGACGGTTTTGTCACGGTCGATCCCGAGCTTGTTTTTAACGCCCCGGGCTGGGACGAAGATCTCATCAACCGGGTCGGCGGAAATGTATCGATCGAGAACTCGGTCGCGATTTCGGGCGACACGATGTACTTCGCGAACTCGGGCGGCCTTGTGCAGGGCTGGGATTTGTCGCAGCTGAAGAGCGGTGGTCCGGTGGAGCGCGTGTTCCGCTACTGGGCCGGCGACGATATCGACGCCTCGATCGTTATCGACGAACAGGGAATGCTGTACGTGGGCGTCGAATACGAACGAGGCACCGGCCGGTCCCAAGAGATTGGTCAGATCCTGAAGCTCGACCCGTCGAACCCCGACGACCCGCTGGTGTGGGGGGTCAGCGAACGTCCGTATCTCAATTCGGGAGTGTGGGGTACCCCGGCGCTCTACGAGGACCTGCTTATCGTGTCGACCGACGAAGGCAAGATCATCGGTCTCGACCGTATGACCGGCGACGAGCGCTGGTTCATAAAACTCCAAGGCCCTACCTGGCAATCACCCGTGGTGGTCGACGACACGCTCATCATCGGCGACTGCATCGGCCAACTCCATGCGTTCGACGTAACCGATACGGCAGTGAAGCCGCCCGAGCTTTGGCAGATTCGGCTCGGCGGCGGCGGATGTATCGAGTCGACTCCTGCGGTCTGGGACAACTGGATCTACGTTGGCACGCGCGAGGGGCACTTCTACGCCGTCACCGAATAGCGGCCGAACGGGTAGCTCTGGCTGGGTTGCCGTGGTCGGGTCGCGGAAGCCCTAGGCGTTTTGGATGGCGTCCCACACCCGCAGCGGCGTGCACGGCATGTCAATATGGCGCACGCCGAGGTGTCCGAGCGCGTCGACGACCGCGTTCTGCACCGCTGGCGTCGCTCCGATGGTTCCGGACTCGCCGATGCCCTTGGCACCCAACTCGTTGAACGGGGTGGGCGTCTCCATCACATGACGCTCAAAGCTTGGAAACTCGGCGGCGCTCGGGATGGCGTAGTCCATGAAGTTCGTGGTGAGAGGGTTGCCATCGTCGTCGTACAGCACCTCTTCGTACAGGGCTTGCGAGGCGCCCTGGGCCAAGCCGCCGTGCACCTGTCCGGCGGCGAGCATCGGGTTGATGAGCGTGCCTGCGTCGTCGACAGCGATAAGCCGGTCGAGCACCACATGGCCAGTCTCGGAGTCCACCTCGACCACGGCCAGATGGGCGCCGAAGGGAAACGTTGGCTCTTGCTCGGCCAGGTCGGAGACAAAGGTCAGCACCTGGTCGGCGGTGGATGCCGACTCGGCGATCGTGGTCCAATCAACCGACACGGCTGGCGTTCCTGCCACATGAAATACGGCGTTCTCTCGGTCGAGCACAATGTCGTCCACGTTGGCTTCGAGTCGGTCCGCAGCCAGTTGCATCGCCGCAGTCACCAACTGGTTCGAGGCGTTACTCATGGCCGATCCGGCAAGTTGTGCCGAACGTGAACCGCCGGTGATTCCGCCTTCGGGCACGATGTCGGTATCGCCGAACTGCACCTCAATCCGGTCCATCGGAACGCCGGTTCGTTCGGAGATGATCTGCGCCCAGGCGGTGAGGTGGCCTTGGCCGTAGGGCGTTGAGCCGGTGATAGCCAGGATGCTGCCGTCGTCGAGGAGTCGAACTTCGCCATAATCCTTGCCGCCCATCGGGGCGGTAATTTCGACGTAGCTGGAAACGCCGAGGCCCAAGAGCATGGAGTCGCCGGCGTCGCGGCGTCGTTGCTGCTCGGCTCGCAGAGCCGCATAGTCAGATACCTCAACCAGCTTGTCGAGAGCGTCGGCGTACGCGCCGCTGTCGTACACCTTGCCGGTTGGTGTGGTGTACGGGAACGCTTCGGGGGCGATGAGGTTTTTGCGTCGCACGTCTACCGGATCCATGCCGATTTCGGCCGCAAACATGTCGACCGCACGCTCGATGGCCGCGGTGGCTTCGGGTCGTCCGGCACCGCGGTAGGCACCTGTTGGCGTGGTGTTCGTGAGTACGGCGCTCGATTCGAATCCGATGTTCGTGGCGGTATAGGTGCCGCTCACCATCATTTGGGTAAACACCTGCAGAACGCCGCCGAGGGCGGGGTAGGCGCCGGCATCGGCGAGGATGCCGAGCTTGTAGGCGGTGATGTTTCCGTCGCGATCGCCGCCGATGGTGATGGTCTGGTGCTGGGCCCGGCTGTGGCCCATGTTGGTCATGTTTTCGGTACGGGTCTCTTCCCAGATTGCTGGCCGCTGCAGGCGATGGGCCACCGCAGCCGTGAGGAGCTCTTCGGGCGAGGCGCCGCCCTTTGCTCCGAAGCCGCCGCCGACATCGCCCACCACCACTCGAATGTCGTCGGCGTCGAGGCCGAGCACCTTTCCGATGGCTTCCTTGGCGGGGTGTGAGCCTTGAGCCGAGGTGTAGAACGTCAAACGTCCATCGACGATCTCTGCGGCAGCCGCTCGATTTTCAATGGGCGCGGGTGCCACCTTTTGATTCACGATCTCTGCTTCGACCACCACGTCGCAACCGGAGAAGTCGGCCTCCATCGGGGGCAGCCCGAACACCGCATTCGATTCGGTTCCCGGGAAGAGGGCCGGTGAGCCAGTGGAACTGGATGGTGCAACGATTGCGTCGTCGAAGTCGTAGTCGACAAACACCATCTCGGCTGCGTCTGCGGCTTGGTACACCGAGTCGGCGAGCACGATGGCGATTGGTTCGCCAACGAATCGAACCACACCGTCTGCAAGCACCGGACGGGCGGTTTCGGCCGGGTAGAAGGGTGGGTTGGGTGGCAGCGGCGCGAGCCCCAGGTCGGCGTTGGTGAGAACGTCGATGACGCCGGGCATCGTCTTGGCCTCGGACACGTCGAGACCGACGATCTTGGCGTGAGCGACCGTGGACCGCACAAAGAACAGGTGGGCAGGGTTTTCGAGCGGACGGTTGGCGACGTACACGCCTTCGCCTCGCAGCAACGCCGGGTCCTCTCGCCGAACAACCGGGTTTCCAAGAATTGATGTGGACGCAGATGCAGTGGCAGACATCTCAGGACCCTACCGCGACCAGCCTGAAGGACCCAGTGGAGAGCCCAGTGCCTGGAACCTTTTTGGCGCAGGGTACCTGGAACCTGGCAGGCGAAAGGTACCTGGCACCACTGGGCTATTAGGTACCTGGCACCTTTGGGGGGTTTTGGTGCCAGGTACAAAAGTTCATTTGAGCGTTTTGCTGCGATGCCAGGTGCTTCCGGTTGGTTTGTCTTCGATGACGATGCCGTCGGCGGCGAGTTGGTCGCGGATCCGGTCGCTGGTAGCGAAGTCCTTTGCTGCTCGGGCTTGGTCGCGCTCGGCCACCAAGGCATCGATGGCGGCGTCAGCGTCGTCGTCGGCATCGGCGGCAACGGTGGAGGCGGCGTCGATACCTAGCACCGAACGAAGCTCATCAACCGTCGCTTTCAGTGTCGCCGCGAGCGGGAGATCGCCAGCCGAGATGGCCGCGTTGGAAGCCCGAAGTGTTTCGAAGATGGTGGCGAGAGCCTTTGGTGTGCCCAGGTCATCGTTCATCGAAGCGATGAACTCATCGAGAATGGTCTGGTCGGGATCGGCGCTCGCCACGCCAGCCGACTCGGCATTGCGATCGAGCGCATCGAAGCGGGCCAAGGCTTGTGCGGTGGAGTCGAGCGCTTCGGCGTTGATCTCCATCGTTTTGCGATAGTGCGTTTGGAGCATCAGCAGACGTAGAACCCGAGGGTCATACGCGTCGAGAAAGTCAGCGAGGGTGGTGAAGTTGCCCAACGACTTCGACATCTTTTCGCCACCAACATTAACCATGGCGCTGTGAAGCCAGTTGCGGGCAAAAGGCACGCCGGTGCCCACGGCCTCGGCCCGTTCGTTCTCGTGGTGAGGAAACGCCAGGTCCGAACCGCCTCCGTGAATATCGAAGTCTGGCCCAAGAATGCCAAGCGACATCGCAACACACTCGATGTGCCAGCCGGGGCGACCAGGACCCCAAGGAGACTCCCAGGTCGGTTCGCCCGGCTTCGCGGCTTTCCACAGAGCGAAGTCGAGGGGGTCGTCTTTGTCTTCATCGACCTCGACCCGAGCGCCGGCGCCTTCGCGAAGGTCGTCGACCGTGCGATGAACCAGGGCGCCATAGTCGTCGAGTTCGCTGACATCGAAGTACACGCCGCTGTCGAGCACGTACGCCATGTTCCGTTCGAGCAGCGTCTCGATGGTGCTGATCATCTCGGCGACGAACTCGGTGGCGTGGGTCCGCTGGTCGGGGTGAATGATGGACAACCGGTCGAGCTGTTCGATGTAGGACGCCTCGTAGGTGGCGGCGATCTCGGGTTCGGTGGATCCCTCGCGTTGGGCTCGGGCAATGATGTTGTCATCGATATCGGTGATGTTGGCCACGTACGTGACCTTCAGGCCCCGCCACCGCAGATAGCGGACCACGATGTCGTACGTGAGCGCGGTTCGGGCGTGGCCGAGATGAGGGTGGTCATACACCGTTGGACCGCATGCGTAGATCGACACCTCACCATCGATGCGCGGCTCGAAGTCGCGTTTTTGGGCGGAGAGGGTGTCGTAGAACCTGATCACCCGATCAGGATAGAGCCGGAGCGGGCAACCCGGCCCAGCTTTACGCGAGCGTTGGGGGTTACTTCGCCAGATTGATGCCGAGAATGCCTGCCGCTTTCACAAGACCAGCAGCCGGAGCGGCGTCGTCTGATGCCTCGTCGTTGGAAGCGCTGTCGTCGGATGAGTCGTCGGCGAGGATGGCCATGGCCAACTCGTCGAGCACGTCGCGAGCGGTGGCAGTGTCGAGATCGTTATCGATTGCAGCCCGAACCCGTTCGAGGAACGGTGCTGGATCGGGCCCACCGGTTGAATCGACGGCACCAAGGAGTCGGGCTAGCCGTTCGTCACCATCGTCGATGAAGTTGTCGAACCACTCGAAACCGGCCCGGTAGTGGTGGGCTAGAAGCGCCAACCGAATGGCCCGAGGGTCGTGGTTCTCGCGAAGTTCGCTCACGAAAACGAGGTTGCCGAGCGATTTCGACATCTTGGTTCCCTCGTAGGCAACCATGCCGCCGTGAAGCCAGTGGCGAGCGAATGGTGCCCCATAGGCGCTTTCGCTCTGGGCGATCTCGCACTCGTGGTGCGGGAAGATGAGGTCGTCGCCGCCGGCATGCAGGTCGAGTGGTTGGCCGAACTGTGCCCACGACATGGCCGAACACTCGATGTGCCAGCCGGGTCGGCCGGCGCCCCAGGGCGAATCCCACGATGGTTCGTCGTCGGCCGATGGTTGCCACAAGATAAAGTCGAGCGGGTTTTTCTGGCGGGGATCGTCGGGAGTGCCACCACGTTCGCGCGCAAACTCCACCATCTGCTCGGGGGAGTAATGCGACAACTTCCCGAAGTCGGGGAACGTGGACACGTCGAAGTAGGTGATGCCCTCAACCGTGTAGATCTGGCCGTTCGCGTCGAGCGCCGAGATCAGCTCGATCATGGCGTCGATGGATTCGGTGGCGCGAGGTTCGGCGAACGCAGGTCGGGCTTCGAGGGCCTCGAGGTCGCCGTGGAACCGTTTCATCTCGCGGTCGGCCAGTTCGAGAAAGTCGATACCCAGCTCTCGAGCCTTCGGAAGAATCGAATCGTCGACATCGGTGACGTTGCGGACCATCTGAACCTCGTGGCCGAGATCTTCGAGTCGGCGGACGATGAGATCGATCGTTAGGTAGGTCATCGCATGCCCGAGATGGGTCGAGTCATACGGCGTAATGCCACACACGTAGATTCGGGCGATCGGTCCTGGTTCGAATGCGACGATGGCTTGAGCGGTGGTGTCGTACAGCTGCACGCGCCGAGGCTACCGGTCCGTGAACGCGAGTTCACGATTCCGGCAGCCTCGGAAGTGCGGTTCAATGCCCACACGGATGTCGACCAAACCGCGACACTCGTGTCTGACACCTGTGTCGCGCTGGTTATTCGGCTTCGTCGGGGGTGAACTCGGCGCTTTCGTTGAACAGGGCCGGTGCTGCCGGTGCTGCGGGGGCGTTGGTTGCCCAGCTGAAGTCGGCGTTGTCGGTGATGTCGGTTTCGGTCGAGGAACCGAACAGACCATCGGTTATATCGGCTGGCGCCTCGGTGGCGAGCTGTGGAACGTCAGGGCTGTCGATGACCGCTGCGAGCAGTAGCACCAGGCCGATCACGATGACCACGGTGCCCGCCACGGCCCCTTCGGTGACATTGATAATTCCGTGGTCGTCAACAAGGTAGGCAAGTCCGGCAAAGGTAAACATGATTCCCGCAATCAGTGCAGTTCGGTCAATGGGGTGCTTGGTGATGTTGAGTGAGTTCATTTCGTTACCTTGATTTCTCCTATGCCGATCTCGATGTCGAGGATCAGCTTTCCGTTTGAGTTCCCTGAACCGCTGCCGTAGCTCATTTCAGCACCCGGTCCGCCGGCCTGCCGCCCGAGGATGTCGACGTCGCCGACTCCGGCGCTTGCGTCGATGTCGAGTTCGACGTCGTCTGGTACTCGCACGAGTACTTCGCCGACCCCATGTTCGATGTCGATGGTTTCGGTCCCGCCGTCGAGGTCGAGCTCTCGAAGGTCGTATTCGACCGATCCGACTCCGGTCTCATTCGTTCGTCCACGAACCTCGGAGATATTGAGGCCATCAACCTGAACCCGAGTGGTCTCAAAGTTGATGTTGAACCCATCGACAGTTTCACCGGCCGCGAACATGATGGGCAGCATGAGGAGTCCGACAAAGATGAGCGAACGGGCCCGGCCGAAGAAGGCGCTGTAGGCAAGGACGCCGCCGACGCCGGCGAGACCCCAGGCGATGGTGCGGTCGGCATCAACATTGAGTGCGCCCGACTCGTTGAGCACGATGGCGATGCCGAAGAACATCATGAGTCCGGCAAGTGCGAGCCATGGCAGACGCGACTTGGGTCGTTTGGGCTTGGGTTGCGATGGCGGCGGTGTTGGTTGGGTTGCCTGTGGTGGTACCCACGGCACGTCGCCATCGGAGCCAACCCGAGGGGCCGGCGGGATTGGTTCGGTTGCGTCGGCGCCGTAGGGCTGCTCCTGCGCGGCGCCGAATGCGTTCATCGAGGTGGGAACCGGCGGCGGTTCGTAGCCGCTGACCTGCTGTTTGGCTGCGGTGTCGCCGGGAACCCCGGGCGACGGCGGTGCGGCCACGGTTGCGTTGCCCGTTCCGCCGGAGACTCCCGTTGTGCCGTCGGACTTCCAGAGAAGGAGGCCGCAACCTACCGCTACCAGAAGGAGAGGAGCGATCAGATCGCTGTCGCTCAGCTCGCCCAACAACACGATGCTGCCAACGGCTGCGACGATGAGGCCAATGATGGTGGCGGTGCTTCGATCACGCTTGATGCTGTCGATCGTGGTGAAGTTTGCGCCCGCGCCATCCTCGGACGGAATGAGGATTGCTCCGGCCAGGTAGAGGATGACTCCACTGCCGCCGAGGAATCCACAGATCACAAAGAGGATTCGAACGATGGTGGCGTCGATCACCAGGTAGTCGGCAATCGATTGCGCCACGCCGGCGAGCTTGCGCCCGTGGGTTGGGCGCCGAAGGATCTTCGGCGCCGGTGCCGGGGGCGGCGGTGGATTGGAGTTTGGTGGGTTCATGGTTGCTTCCTGCATGACTTAAGCATCGAGGAATGCGGGCGGTGCCGGTATCGGGGACAACCCTGAATCATCCCTGAGATGGTCTCAGGGTCCTCAGGGAAACACCCCGTAGTGTTTGGGGGTCGCGACATGCGATCATGAAAGAAGTATGACCGACACCAACCCGTCACTTCAGTTCTCTGCGAGTCCGCACCGTTTCGGTCGGCCCGCTCGTGCTGCCGATGGTCTACTCACTGGAGTGTCTGCCGGATTAGCCCGCCGGTTCTTCCTCGAGACCACCCTGGTGCGACTGGCATTTGTGACGCTGGCGCTCACCGGTGTTGGTGTCATTTTCTATGTTGGCGCTTTTCTCCTCATGCGGTCCACCGAACCGGTTGAGATGGCCGACGATTGGCCGACCGAAAATTCGAAGGTCCTTGGCCTTGCGCTGTTGGTTTGGGGCCTTGTTGTACTTCTGGGCCGAACCGACAGCTCGCTCATTGTCGATGAGTACATCTGGCCGGTGCTTCTGGTGTCGGCTGGTTTCGGAGTGGTGTCGTGGCAGCTCGGCGATGGCCGTCGGGGGCAGTTCTCCTCTGCGATGCAGGGCGACAGCCGGTATGGAACGCTGCGCATTATTGCCGGCGGACTCATTGTTGCCGGTGGTATCGGGTCGGCATTGCTCACCGAAATGTCGCTCTCGACCTTGGGTGGAAGCCTTTTTGTTGTGCTGTTCGTCGTGGGCGGTTTGGCGTTGGTGTTTGGGCCCTGGATCTATGTGTTGCTGACCGATCTTGCCGACGAGCGTCGAAAACGGGTTCGAGCTGATGAGCGCGCCGATCTTGCTGCGCACCTTCACGACTCCGTGCTTCAGACCTTGGCGCTTATTCAGCGCACCGACGATCCGTTCGAGGCGGCAAGTCTGGCTCGCCGGCAGGAGCGAGAGCTGCGGTCATGGCTGTATGCCCGGCCCGAGTCCTTTGTGCATACCGATGTTGATCTGGTCACGTTGTTCGAGTCGGCAGTATCCGATGTCGAAGAGCGCCACCGGGTGCCCATCGAGCTGGTGGTGGTCGGCGACGTTCCAGTCGACGATTCGGTAGTCACCCTGGCCAAAGCGGCACGAGAAGCCATGGTGAACGCGTCGAAGTTCTCCGGCTCGTCCCAGATCTCGGTGTTTGTCGAAGGCGATGAAGGCCAAGTCGAGGTTTGGGTACGCGATCGCGGCGCTGGGTTCGATCCCGGGCTGATCGGGAAGGATCGGCGAGGTATCCGCGACTCCATCGTTCGTCGGATGAAACGTATCGGTGGCGAGTCCACCATCACCTCAGCGCCGGGCGAAGGCGCCGAGGTCTACCTAATTCTTCCGGCACAACGAAAGGCCGCATCATGAGTTGGCAACCAAGAGTCGTGATTGTCGACGATCACGAGTTGGTACGTTCGGGCGTGCGCACGTCGCTTGGCGATGCAGTGCATGTTGTTGGCGAGGCCGGCGATATTGCCGAGGCCGTCGACGTGATTCTCGATACGAACCCCGATGTGGTGCTTCTCGACGTGCACCTTCCCAGCGGCACGGGCGGTTCGGTCATCACCCAGGTGGCGGCCGAAGGTAACGAGGCAAAGTTTCTGGCCCTATCGGTGAGCGATGCCGCCGAAGATGTCATCGGCGTGGTGCGGGCCGGTGCCCGTGGCTATGTCACCAAGACCATTAACGGCGACGAGTTGGCTTCGGCCATCGTGCGGGTTGCCGAAGGCGATGCGGTGTTCTCGCCTCGACTCGCCGGCTTTGTTCTTGACGCGTTTGCCACCTCCGAGCCGACGCCGGTCGACCCCGAGCTCGATCAGCTCACCAATCGCGAGCGCGAGGTCATGCGACTGCTCGCTCGCGGTTACGCCTACAAAGAGGTGGCGGCCAAGCTCGACATTTCGGTAAAGACCGTCGAAACCCATGCGTCGGCGGTGCTCCGAAAGCTGCAACTTTCCAATCGGCATCAGCTCACCACGTGGGCCGCAAAACGCAAGATCGTCTGAGCGAATCTCGCCCTGCGGGCCTTCTGCGGGGCTAAATAGGGATCCCGTGGCGGCGACATGGGTAAAGTCTGCGGTTATGGCTTCACGCGATCCTTTCTCCGAACCGTTTGGCACGCTCTTTAGCGAGAACTTCACCATTGCGGTTGGCGATGGAGATGACTACAGCTACGGCGGGTCGGTCGAACCCTTGCGTGACCTCGTCCTTTCGCCAGCGACTCACGCGCTGCACTACGGGTCGACCTGTTTCGAAGGGCTCAAAGCTCACCGTCAGCCCGACGGAGGTGTTGCAATATTTCGCCTCGACGACCACGTTGCCCGGTTCCGTCAAAGTATCGCCAAGCTCTATCTGGGTGTTCCCGACGCCGAGCTGATCCGCCAGATGGTGATCGATGCGGTCGCCTCGAACGTGGCGGACTGCCCCGATGCCCCCGGCTCGCTCTATATCCGGCCCACGCTCATCGGTACCGAACCCAACATCGGTGCCGCAGCCACCCCCAGCAAGTCCACACTTCTCTACATTCTCAACAGCCCGGTCGGCGATTACTTTGCCGGTGGCATTCGGCCCCTCACCCTGCTGATCGAAAGCAGTACTCCTCGCACCACGCCCCAGTTCGGCATGGTGAAGTCGGGCGCCAACTATGTGATGGCGCTGGGCGTAACCCTCGATGCGAAACGTGACCACGTGGCCGACCAGGTGCTCTTTGCCACAGATGGCGATATCACCGAGACCGGCGCATCCAACTTCTTCCTTGTCGACGACAAGACGCTGATCACTCGTAACCTCGACGAGTCGTTTCTGCACGGTGTGACCCGAGCGTCGCTCCTGACCCTGGCCAACGAGCTTGGTTATGCCATCGAGGAACGCTCGATCTCGGTCGAAGAGTTGTTGGCCTGGAGCGAAAGCGGTGAGGTGTTCTTGTCGGGTACAGCGGCGGTGGTTGCCCCGGTCGGCTCGCTGATTGCCGATGGACACAAGGTCCAGGTAGGCGATGGCCAGCCAGGCCCCAACACGTTGAAGCTGCGCGAAGCGCTGACGTCGATTCATGCTGGAACCTCCGACGACACCCACGGCTGGATGTTGCCAGTATGAGTGTTCGCGTAAGCCCCGAAGAACTTGCCGACAAAGCCGCCGAGTACGGGCCCGCTGCCTTCGTGATAACCACCAAGTCCGACGGCACGTCGCACGTCACCCATCAATTGGTAGCGATTGCCGACGGGGTGGCGACGTGTCCGGCAGGGAAGGGAACCCGAGCCGCCGTGGCCGAACGGCCAAGCGTGGTGCTGCTGTGGCCGCCCACCGAAACGCAGACCTACAGCCTCATTGCCGACGGTCAGGCCACGGCCACCGATGATGGGCTTACCATTGCCATCAGTGGAGCGGTGCTACATCGGCCAGCCGACGCTGAGTCTTGCTAAGGGGCTAAAAGCCGCTCTTCAGATCGCCGTTAGTTGAACTGAAACCAGCCCTCGCAGTGAAGGGTTTCGCTTTGCTTCTCACCGGTGTTGCAACCGTTGCGAGGATTCCAGCTGCCCTTTGACCGAACGCCCGGATCTTCGGTCTGGTAGGTCACACCGTCGACCATGATGCGGTCGACGCGAAGGTTGCGGTCAATGGGCGGTGCCCAGAGATCGTTGAGGAAGCGCACTCGGATCTGCGACGGCGATAGCTGCCCGTCGTGGCGGTAGGTGAACTCCTGATACCGGGGGGCAAAGATGTCGCCGCCCACATTCCAGGTGGCAACGGTCCTACCGTCGATACGAAGGTCCATGATCTCGTCGCCGGTTTGGCCAGCGGCGTAGATGTGAACGATCGAGTCGGTCTGCGAAGCCGGAGGCTGGGTGGCTGGAGGTTGTGTGGCGGGAGGTTGTGTAGCTGGAGGTGACGTCGGGGTTGTGTCGTTCGGGTTTATATCGGGCGCAACATCGGCGAACTGGAAGAAGCCGGTGCAGGCGAGATGGTCGGTTCGTTTGTTGCCCGGCTGACATCCGCTGTCGATGGTGTAGCCGCCCTCGGAGTACACGGCCGGGTTGGTGGTGGCGTAGTAGTTGCCGTTGAGCTCGATGCCCGGGATCTTGAGGTTGCGGTCGAACGATCCGTCGGCATTGCGGAAGTCGTTGATGAAGTTCACCCGCACCTGTCCGGGGGTGACGTTGCCAGCCACGATGTATTCGAACCGCTGAAGGTTGTTCGACGCAATGGTGACCCGAACGTCGAAGTCCGAGATCACTCGCTCACCAATGTGAAGCCGAAGCCGTTCGGATCCGGTTTGGCCAGCGGCGTAGATGACGACGGTGGTGGCGTCACCCTGTGGTGGTTGGGTCGATGGCGGCGCCGTTGGTGCTGGGGGAGGAGTGGTGGGCGGCACGGTTGTTTGTGGCGTCCCACCGCCGGTTGCGGCCAGGAACGCCCGTTCGCCGGGTGACCAGAAGGTGGAGAAGACCTTGGCGGTGCCGCCGCCGCGGCTGCCGAGCGCACCGCCGCTGGCCCACTGCCAGCGTTCGTTGTTGCCGAACATGATGGCTGCAACTCCGACTCGTCGAGCTGCTTGCACGTCGGCGGTGATGTCGGCGGCGTCCGGTGGGTTCCCTGGTCCGTGAGCGGGACAGATTGGCCAGTCGGGTTCGGCGGCTTCGTAGCGCATCTCGGCGGCCCAGACCGGTTTGTTGGTGGCATTTTTTACCCGTCGAAGGGCGGCTTCGGCTTCACCGGCGGTGATGCAGTGCCCGGTTTGGGGCGAGAGGAAGTCGACCCAGCCTTCGTTGGCGAACTGGAGTTGGCGGGATTGCAGACCGGCAGTGTGGTAGGTCATTGGCTGCCATGCGCCTTCGGCTTCGAGACCGGCAGCAAGGTTGCGCCAGATGTTCACGTCTTCCCAACCACAGAAGTTGTCGCCGCCTAGAACCCAGCTTTGGATGGCCGGATGGCTGGCGAATTTGCGGGCGATCTGCTGTCCGAGCCAGTACGAGTTCCAGCTCTTGAGGGGTCCGGCGCCGCTGCCGCCGCCCCCGCCGTTGCTGCAACCTTGGCGGAGATCGTTGAGGTAGAACACACCCCAGATTGGAACCAGACCGACCTTGAGGCCGCGTGCGTGGGCCATGTCGAGGATCTTGGTCATGTGGGCGGCGTAGCCGTCGTTGAGTTGGAACTGGCCTTCGTTCAGGCTGGCGGTTGGGTGGCCCGCGCCGGGGCTGGTGGCAGTCATGCCGCCGCCGGTGTGGTTGAACAGCGACAACCAGACACCGGTGTAGCCAGCGTTCTGGAGATGGTCGAGGTAGGTAGCTGCTTCACCCTCGTTGGCCCAGAAGGGGAGATCCCACGCAGTGTCGTAGATCGGTAACGCTGGGGCTGACTCTGCCGACCGTTGATCGGATGTCACCGAAACGATGGCCAAGATCGAGGCGATTACGGCGAGAACAGCAAGCAGACGAAGTCCGCGGGAGGAAGCAATCATGGCACTATTTCTATCCAGATTGGGCCGGTTTCCACGGTGAACAATTTCCACATGGGCCCCATTCGTTGCAACGACTGGCCGCGCGGGTCGAAAATACTTTGTACGTACCGAAAGTGATTGGGGTTCAGGTTGGAAATCGCTCGTACAGCTCGCCGACGGCTACCCGAAGGAGGCCGGCCGAGAGGGCGGAACGGTCCACCGGTGAAGACCGAGTTTCTGTTGGTCGGCGAGTGCAGCGAGTCGGTCGCGGCCGGCGGTGGAGGTGATCAACGCCACGACGGATCCGCCCGAGCCTGCGTAGTTCGCAGCAAGCCCGCATGACCGAACCAGTTCGATGAGTCGGACATGGCTGGGCGAGAGGTCGCTCATTCCCGCCCGTAGGTCATAGCTTTCATTCATTGCGACGCCAAGCGCCCTGAGATCCCCTGCCTCGACAGCCCGAGAGGCCGTTTCGGCGGCCCGAGCGAGCGAGCGCATGGCGGTTCGAACCGACTGGTCGCCGTCGTCGTAACGTTGCCGGAGTTCGCCGTGAAAGACCTGACTCGGCTCAGCTGCCGACGTGTCGTAAAGGACGGCGAGTTCCAGTTCGCGTCGAGGCGAAAGAAGACGTTGGGTGAATGCGGCTTCGCCTCGGGCCGGCCGACGAGGAAAAGTCATGTCCTGAAGACCGCCGAAGGTTTGCACGACTCGGTCTTGGAGTCCGGCGGTGATTCCCAGCAGCTTCTCGGCGGCGAGGGCCATAGACGGCAACTGTTGGGGGTCGAGTTGCTGCTGGTCATGTTCGGCGAGCGCCTTGAGCGTGGCTATGACGAGCGCGCTTGAACCAGAAAGACCCACCGAGCGGGGAATCGTGGTGGTCCACTGAATCGTGCAGGGCGTTACCTGCCATCGGCGGGCGGCGATGGCGATCGATGCAACGAATAGCGCCGCATCGCCTGTTTGGTCATAAGGAGGGAGGTTGTCGGTTGTCGCGAATGTTGTGTCACCCACCCGAAACGTGTCGCTCGGCGCAACCGTGACCGTCGCCGACATCTGGGTGATCACGGTTGCTACCACTCGGCCGTCGTATCCGTCCGAGGGGTTTCCGGCCAGCGCAGCCCGAGCAGGGGCGTGATGAGATACCGCGTCGGCGGAAAGAGGGTCGAATGGCATGAGTTTGAGGCTTTCTTGCCGATGAGGAACAGACCGGTCTGGTCCCGTTGGCGGGACGATGCGCATGGCTTGCCATGAGTTTCTCACGATCGGACCAACTCGCTGACCTCCCGAAATTCGTTGGAAGGAAGGTGAGCCGGTGCGCAAGAATGGATTGAGAAGGGAGCGGTGAGGAACGTGGAAGATTTCGTCGATGTGGCGATTGCATTCCCGACGGTCATCTTTACCGTGGCTCTGGCAGTATCGCTACTGTTCTTTGCGCTCACGACGCTTCTTGGCTTTGGCGCCGAGGCCGGCTTCGAGATCGACGCCGACATGGGTGGCAACCTGTTCTCCAACCTTGGGCTTGCCGGGCTACCGATTGCGCTCACTGCCACCCTGGTTTCGCTTTTCTCTTGGTTCGCCAGTTTCCTGCTGATGAGCATCATCGGCGACCGCAACGACACGCTGCTCATCATCGTTGGCGTGGTGGTTATCGTCGTTTCCCTGGTGGTGGGCGTCCTCGCCGCCAGTGTCGTTTCTCGCCCGGTCGGCAAAGTCTTCGCCGCCGGTGCCGGTCGCAGCCGAGGCGACCTGGCTGGCCAACTCTGTGTCATCACCACCCTCAAAGTCACCGACGTGTTCGGTCAGGCCGAAGTGGCCGATCCGGCGGGCGGCACGCTGCTCGTGCAGGTTCGTTGCAACGTCGAGAACGACCTCACCGCCGGCGATCAGGCCCTCATTTTCGGCCGTGACAGCTCGGCCGACACCTACCTCGTGTCCCCCGATACCGACGACCTCGGCTAGATCCCAACCCCTACCCCCTTCCTAACCCCCACACTCTTCCCAACCCCCACACCAGGCTCTTCGAGCCACACCGGGCAATTGCCCACAGAAAGCGAGTAGTTCCCATGTCTGTTCTCATTGGCATCGGTGCCGTCATTGCCGTCCTCGTGATCCTTGCGCTGCTCATTGCGGCGTTCTTCAGCACCCTGTTCCGCAAGGTTCCTCAGGGCAAGGCGCTGGTGGTGAGCACCATGAACGACGTCGTGGTGTCGTTTACTGGCCGCGTTGTGCTGCCGGTGATTCACAAGGCCGAGATCATGGATACCTCGGTCAAGACCATCGAGATCGATCGTCGCGCCACCGAAGGTTTGATCTGTCGCGACAACATTCGGGCCGACATCAAGGTGAACTTTTTCGTGCGGGTCAACAACGCCGAGGAAGACGTGATCAAGGTGGCACAGGCCATCGGTGTCGACCGGGCCAGCCAGCAGGAAACGCTCGAAGAGTTGTTTACCGCCAAGTTCTCTGAGGCGCTCAAAACTGTGGGTAAGCGCCTCGACTTCATCGACCTCTACACCGAGCGTCGCCGGTTCCGTGACGAGATCATCGAGGTGATTGGTACCGACCTCAACGGGTATGTGCTCGAAGACGCCGCCATCGATTACCTCGAGCAGACGCCGCTTTCGAGCCTCGACGACACCAACATCCTCGACGCCCAGGGTATTCGTAAGATCACCGAGCTCACGGCGCTCGAGCATGTGGCAACCAACGTTGCGACCCGAGAAGAAGAGAAGCAGATCACGCAGAAGGACGTCGAGACACGCGAAGCAGTGCTCGAGCTGCAACGACAGCAGGCCGACGCCGAGGCTCGGCAGTCTCGTGAGATCCAGACGGTGCGCGCCCGCGAAGAAGCAGAGACCGCAAAGATTGCAGCCGAAGAACATCTTCGGGCAGAAACCGCACGCCTCGCTACCGAACAAGACGTTGGGGTGCAGCAGGAAAACCTCATGCGCGAAGTCGAGGTCGCCGAGCGCAACCGCCTGCGGGTTGTCGCCGTCGAAGAAGAACGCATCACCAAGGCTCGCGAGCTTGAGATCATCGCCCGCGAACTCGAAACCGTCGGCGCCACCAAAGGGCTCGAGCTCGAAAAGACCGAGATCGCCGAGATCGTGGCCAAGCGGACATCGGTCGAGAAGTCGGTCGCCGAAGAAGAAGAGGCAATTAAGACCCTCCGTGTTGTCGAAGACGCCAACCGTCACCGGGACGCAACCGTCATCGAGGCTGAAGCCGAAGCCGAGGGCGCGTTCGTCAAAGACATCAAGGCCGCCGAGGCTGCCGAGAAGGCAGCGCAGCACAAGGCCACCGAGCGAGTCACCATCTCGCGCGCCGATCTTGAAGCCAGCGACCTCGATGCCAAAGCCATGGTTCGCCTAGCCGAAGGTGCACAGGCCGAGGCGGCCGCCAAGGGACTCGCCGAGGTCACCGTGAAGGAAGCCGACGCAATCGCCATCGAGAAGGTTGGTCTGGCCGAGGTTCGGGTTCGTGAAGCTGACGCTGGCGCAACCCAAAAAGAAGGCGCCGCCGAGGCCGCTGTGGTCCGCGACATGGGTACGGCCGAAGCGCACGCCGCCGAAGCGATTCTGCGTGGCGAGGCCGCTGGTCTCACCGACAAGGCTGCCGCCATGCGCGAGCTCGAAGGTGTGGGTCAGGAATTCGAAGAGTTCACCCGACGCCTCGATGCACAGAAAGAGGTCGACCTGGCCAAGGTCGAAGCCCAGGTTGGTATCGCCAACGCCCAGGCCGACGCACTCAAAGCTGGTCTCGAAAGCGCCGACATCGACATTGTCGGCGGATCCGATATCTTCGTCGATCGTCTCGTTGGCGCGGTTGCCGGCGGCAAGTCCGTCGACGCGTTTGTGGAGAACTCAGGCACCACCAGCAAGCTGTTCGGCAAGTACCTCGATGGCGACGGAGACATTGTGGCCGACCTCACCGAACTCACTGCAGGGCTCGGCGGGTCGGGTCTCCGCGATCTCACGATCTCGGCGTTCCTCGCCCAGGCTATGAAGAACTCCGACGGTGAGATGAAGAGCAAGCTGAGCAACATCATCGACGCGGTCGCCAAAGAAGGAATCGGCGATCTGCCGATCGGAGACCTCTAGTCGGGCCGCCGCAAGCACTCCTGACAAGTCGCTCCCGTGACGACCACCGAACCCGAGTTTCCCTCCGGCGCTGAGCCCGCCGACACTGCTGCTGCTGCTGGCTCAGCAGAGTCGGCCTCCGCCGTTGCCGATACGGCCGGCGCCGGAACCTACGAACTTCTGCGGTCACGCCTGCTCGAACACGCAGACGAGCTGGGCCGTCGAGCATCGCGCCTCAACGACGAACGCCTCGAAACGTTCGGCACCAGCCGGTTCGAGCTGGTCGGCAGCGAACGGATTCGTACCGAAAACAACTGTGTTGCGCGCGACATCGTGTCGGTCGGCGACCAGCTGCTCTTTGGCTACAACGTGTTCATGGGGCTGAAGTCCGAGACCACCATCGACGATGTATTCAGCCTGCACCGCCTAGCCAGGGGAGCCCAGGGAGAGGCCGGCGCCGAGACTGCCTTCTCGCTGTCGCCAGTCTCCGAGGACGTCGACGGTGCATCCAGCGCCTGGTTGCACGACCCATCGTTCCTCAGTGATTTCGCCGAGCTCACCCGCTACTACAAAGACAACAAGCTCCTCCAGCTCCGACGCACCGAAGGTCGGTTGCTCGCCGCGTTTCAGATCGGTAACTCGATTAGCGATATCCGGGTGTTTCGCTGGGAGGTCTCGCCCGACGGCGCTGCTCGCTACCTCGACAACCGTGGCGAACGCGACCACGGCTACCCGCCGCAGTTCGGGTTTGAATGGGTTGCCAGCACCAGGGCAAACCACTCGGGTGGTCCCGAGCCGCACGTAAACATCGCCGACAGCGTGTTTGTGTATCCCGAGAACGGGAAACTCGAACTTCGCCTCGAAGACAACACCGAAACCGGTGCCGTGGTTCTCACCGAGTCGGTGGACAATGCCGACCAATCGGTCGACGACACATCTATCGACTACGCCGTGGTCGGCGACCTCGTCCTGTTGAAGGTGCGGCCGTATCTGGAAGACCACGACCGGTACTTCGTCGTCAATCTGTTCAACCGCACCGCTCTTCGAGTGGACGCGATCGGGCAGTCCTGCCAGATCCTGCCCGAAGACCACGGGTTGATCTTTCCCGGCGGCTACTACTTGCGCGAAGGCGACACGAAGGTGTTCGACCTCGATACCTCGTCGATGGAGTTCAAGGCCGAGCGCAGGTCGCCGAACGGCGAGGATGTGCTGTACGCGTTTCATCAACGCTCCGAGGGCCGCACCATCCTGTTGAGCTACAACCTCATCCGTCGCGAGGTCGCCCCGCCTCTCAACTGCCACGGCTACAGCATCTTCGAGGACGGAACGCTGGTGGTGTTCCGCGACGACGGCGAACCCACGCGGGTGCACCCCATGCAGATCTGGGCCACGCCGTTTGTCAGCGACGACTTTCACGCCCGGCAGCCGTTGGGCGACGGATTTCTCGAGCGCATCGGCAACGCCGAAGCTGTGCGCGGCGTAAGTGAGTCGCTCAACATCAAACGCCTCGTCGCCGACGTCGAGCCGTCGGCAGCGGTGTTTGAAGCCCTGTCCACCACCACCGTCCGGGTGCTCGATGCGCACCCCTGGCTCGCCGACGACAAGGCCGGCGACCTCGCCGAACCACTCGGCGAGATCCGTGCCACCTCCGAGCTCATCATCGACGAGTTCGATAAGGCCGAGTCGCTCAAGGCAACCGCCATCGATGTGGTCGACGAGTCGCGTGCCGAGATCAACACGTTGGTCGACGGACTTCGTGCCAAGCGTCCCAGCAGCACGCGAGAGTTTGTCGACGCCCTCCAGCAACTTCGTCGCCAGCAGGGTCATGTACTCACGCTGCGCGATGTTCGCTATGTAGACAATGCTGCGCTCGACGAGCTCGACAGCACGCTGACCGAGGCGTTCGACAGCCAGTCGGGTCAGGCGGTCGAGTTCCTCGCCGACGATGCAGCGTTCGAAGGGTTCCACACCGATGTTGCCGCACTAACCACCACGATCGAGTCGACTGAGAAGGTCACCGACCTGCAACCGCACCTCGAGTCGCTTGACGACATCGGCGGCGGTCTCGATCTGCTCACCGAGGTGGTCGGCGGTCTCGATATCGACGACGCCACCGTCCGAACCAGCATCTTCGAACGAGTGTCCGATGTGATGGGCTCACTCAACCGCACCCGAGCGGTCGCCGAGAACCAGCGCCGCACGCTCAACGATGCGGAAAGCAGCGCAGCGTTTGGCGTTGAGTTTGGGCTCTTCTCGCAATCGGTTACCGCCGAACTTTCTCGATCCACCACTCCCGAACGGGCCGACGCAGCTCTTGGAACTCTGCTCGTGCAGCTGGAGAATCTCGAGAGCCGGTTCGGTGAATCCGACGACTATCTCGAACAGATCGCC
This sequence comes from uncultured Acidimicrobiales bacterium, assembly GCA_938023735.1. Taxonomy (GTDB): domain Bacteria; phylum Actinomycetota; class Acidimicrobiia; order Acidimicrobiales; family SHLQ01; genus CALLQB01. The sequence continues at coordinate 20,327 of CALJDK010000036.1, read as the reverse complement.
ACCAAACGGGAAGATATCTACGAGGCGTTCTCGTCGCGCAAGCAGTCGCTTATCGACGACCGTCAGCGCGCCGCCCGTCGACTAGTCGATGCGTCCGACCGAATTCTCGTCAGCCTGAACCGGCGGATCGAGGGCTTCGAATCACCGGACGAAATCAATGCCTTCTTTGTGAGCGATCCGCTGGTCGCCAAGGTGCGTTCGATTGCCGAGGACCTGCGCGGTCTCGACGAGCAGGTACGCGCCGACGAAGTACTGCGAACCCTTGAAACCGCCAAAGAAGAAGCCGCCCGATCACTTCGCGACCGCACCGACATCTTCGAAGATGGCGGTCAGGTCATTCGTCTGGGCCGCCACCGGTTCAGTGTCGATTCGCAGCGACTCGAGCTGACCACTGCCGTTATCGATGGCCAACTCCATGTGGTGATCACGGGAACCGACTTCCGGGAAGTTGTTTCGGCCGAAGCGCTCGCCGGTGCCGGGGTCGACGACTACAACCTCGATGCGCTTCGACCATTCTGGGACCAAAGCCTGGTTTCCGAGCGAAGCGATTTCAGTCGCATCGAGTTTCTTGCCACCGCGCTGCTTGCTAACGCAGCAGATGGCGAAGGCGAGATCTCCATGGCCGAGCTGCGTGCGGCCGCTGGTTCGCCAACTGGTCTCGAAGCACTTGTTCGATCAGCGGCCGAGGGTCGGGTCGACGAGGGCTACGACCGTGGTGTGCACGACCACGACGCCGCGCTCATCCTCGGAGTGCTGGTGAACCGATGGGACGAAGTAGCGCTGCTTCGCTTTGAGCCTCACACCCGGGCCATGGCGCAGGTGTTCTGGGCCCACGGCGTCGACGACGATGATCAACGAAAGTTGTTGGCCAGTGGCAAGAGCCTGGGTCGACTTCGTTCGACCTTTGCAAAATCACCAGCCATCGCCGACTTCATCAGCGCCCTTACCGAGCGCATCACCGTGTTTGCTGAACAGAATCCCGCAGTGGTCGACGCGCTCGGTGTCGACGGCGACCTGGTTGCGGTTGCCGCATATCTGTTCGAAGAACTTGCCGAAGAGCCGCTGGCCTTCGTAGTGAGCAGCGCTGCGTCAAACCTTCGCGACGCACTGGCGCTGCATCACGACACGGTCGGTAGCTCGCTCGCCGAACTCGAGAGCCTGAGCGACAGGGCTCGGCTGCTCGCCGCCTGGTTCACCGCCTTTGCCGAGGCCCAGCAACCCGAGGCTCTTCCCTACGTTCCCGAGGCGGTAGCGCTGCTCGTCGCCGGCGACCTTCCTCATCAAGCCGGCGCCGTCGATCTTCGCTGCGAGGTAGACGGCCTGCTGAGCCAGCACGGTCGCATCGTCAACCAGACGCTGTCATTCCGGTACGACCAACTGCTGGCCGAAGGCGACGTCTTCCGCCGCACTGTGGTGCCCGGTTTCCGGGCCTACCAAGCGGCCCGCCACGAGCTCCTCGCCAATACCCGACACCGGCTTCGCCTCGACGAGTTCACTCCCAAGGTGATGAGCGCGTTCGTGCGCAACCAGCTGATCGATCAGGTCTACCTGCCCTTCATCGGCGACAACCTGGCCAAGCAGCTCGGCACCATCGAAGGCGGCCGCACCGACCAGATGGGTCTGCTGCTGCTCATCTCGCCGCCTGGCTACGGCAAGACCACGCTCATGGAATACGTGGCCAACCGGTTGGGCATGGTGTTTGTGAAAGTCAACGGCCCGGCGCTCGGCCACGGTGTTGACTCGCTCGACCCGTCCGAGGCTCCCAACGCCACGGCGGCGCAAGAGGTCGACAAGATCAACTTCGCGTTGGAGATGGGCAGCAACGTGCTGCTCTACCTCGACGATATTCAGCACACGAACCCCGAGCTTTTACAGAAGTTCATCTCGATGTCCGATGCACAGCGCCGCATGGAGGGTGTGTGGAACGGACGCACCCGAACCTATGACCTTCGCGGCAAGCGCTTCGCCGTGGTGATGGCCGGTAACCCCTACACCGAGTCGGGCGAGCGGTTCCAGATTCCCGACATGCTCGCCAACCGTGCCGATACCTACAACCTTGGCGATGTGCTCACCGGAAATGATCAGCAATTCGCGTTGAGCTACCTCGAGAACTCGCTCACCTCGAACCCCGTTCTTGCGGCACTCACTACCCGTGACCCCGCCGACACCCTCAAGCTCATCGCTATGGCGCAGGGCGATGCGGTGTCGCCTGACGACCTCACCCACCCCTACTCGGCCGTCGAGATCGACGAGCTCGTCGCCACGTTCCGACGACTTATCCAGGTGCAGCAAGTGTTGCTGGCGGTTAATCAGACCTACATCAGCTCGGCATCGCAGGAGGACGAGTTCCGCACCGAACCACGCTTCCAGCTGCAGGGTTCGTATCGAAACATGAACCGGTTGGCGGAAAAAGTGCTGCCGGTTATGAACGACGACGAGCTCGAGGCGCTGCTCGACGATCACTACGTCGGCGAAGCCCAAACCCTCACCACCGGCGCCGAAGCCAACCTGCTCAAGCTGCGCGAACTTCGTGGCGTACTCAGCGACGACGACACCGAACGCTGGGACGAAATCAAGAACTCGTTCCGTCGGGTGAAGCTGATGGGTGGCTCCGACGATGATCCGATGGTTCGGGTGGCCGGAGCGGTGAGCGGTATCAGCGAGCAACTCCGTGTGCTGAGTGAGAACCGCGGCCCCGATGCGGCCGAAGCAATGGCGCTGTTCGACGAAACTCTTCGTCAGCTCATCAAAGCCGACGAGGTAAGCCGGGCCGCCCGCCAGGCGATCTACCGCGAACGAACGAGCAATCGGCGCCCAGCCAAGGGATCGAACGACTCACCGCCTCCACCACCTCCTCCTCCACCCTCATCTCCTCCACCCCAATCTCCTGCCGATTAACGAGCGGCTTCGAGCGCCGGGCGGCACGTGCCGATTAAGGTACGGATAGTCGCCACGCCGGGTGGCGGAGAGCGGAGACGAACATGCCAATCCACAGCGAACTTGCTCAATACGGAGAGATTCCTGCAGGTGAACAGCAGTTTCAATTGCAGAACAAGAAGCTGCTGCGTGTTTCTCTGGCCCACGGTCCGGTCGAAGCCGCAACCGGGTCGATGGTGGCCTACCAAGGCGCAGTGACCTTCGAAAACAAGGGTTCAGGCGGCATGGGCAAACTGCTCAAGAAGGTAACCACCGGCGAAGGCGTCAACATGATGCATGTCGATGGCCAGGGCGAGGTGTTCTTCGCCAACGAAGCCCATGATATCCAGGTCCTGTACCTCGAAAACGATCAGATCTCGGTGAACGGCGACAACGTGCTCGCCTTCTCCAGCAGTATCGAGTGGGACATCAAAAGCTTGGGCGGCGGCATGGCCGGTGCCATGGCTGGCGGACTCTTCAACGTCACCCTCAGCGGAAGCGGCTACGTGGCTATCACCACCGACGGGCCCCCGGTCATGCTCGACGTAGCTGGCGGCAACACCTTCGGCGATCCGCAGGCCGTAGTCATGTGGAGCTCGGGCGTACAGATGAACCTCAAGACCGATACCACCGGCGGCATCAAGTCGATGGCGCGCGGTGGTTCTGGCGAAACGTTCCAGATGGATTTCCAAGGACAGGGGTTCATTCTTGTGCAGCCGTCCGAGGGTCGCCCCACTCCAGCTGGTGGCGGTGGCTCCGGTGGGCTTCTCGGAGCACTCTCCGGCTAACCGCAACCGTCGCGAGGAATAAGCCCTCTCGCGACGCCGTTAGCGTAGTGGACATGGCAATTCGTAAACGCATAGCCAAGAAGGCCGCAAAGAAGGCCCTCAGCCCCGACATGATCCCCCAACCCGTGCTCGACGCGCTTGGGAAGGCGATGGTCGAGGGTGTTGACAAAGCGGTGACGATGCGATGGCAGCGGGCGCTCGACCGGGCCGCCAAAACGCAGGGAACCCGCGATCAGCGACTCGCCGAGCTCTACAACTCGTTCCAGAAAGAACTCACCAGCGCTGGCGCCGCAACCGGTGCTGCGGCAGCAACCCCCGGCCTTGGTACGGCGGCGGCCGCCAGTTGGCTAACGGCCGATGTTGCGTGGCTCGCCCTCCGTTCCACCGATCTCATCATGACCATTGCGGCCATCCACGGTCACACCAATGCCAGCCCTGAGCAGCGGCGAGCCTGGGTGCTCTCGATTCTGGCGTTCGGCGATGAAGCGGCCACCGAATTCACCGCCTTGGTCGACAAGATGAACATGAACCCCACGGGTGTCCAAGGCATGAAGATGCCCCTAGAGGTGATCGAGCGGGTCAATGGTTCGCTCGGAACCCATGTACTTACGAAGTACGGCACCCGCCGCGGCATCGCCACGGTTGGGCGGCTTCTTCCCTTTGGTATCGGCGCAGTCATTGGCGGCGGCGCCAACTTCACGATGGTTCGGAACCTGGCAAAGCACGCCGACGAGTTCTTCCGCAGCGCGCCGCTTCGCGAGACCGGTTTCAGCGAGTTCGGGCCCGACTCTCAGAATCCGGCCAACTCCGGCAACGTCATCACCGCCGAAAGCCGCGAGCGATTCTCGGGAGCGTTGCCGCCGGCCAATCCCTCATACGAACACCTACCGCCGCCGCCCGAGAACTTCGACCCGTCGCAACTCCCGCCACCGCCGGCCGAAACTCCCAAGCGAGGCTTCGGCGGCCGCTGGGGTAAAAGCTAGCGAGGAACGATTCTCGCTCGCGATGCGACGACCCGCATAAGGTCGGCGCTATGGCGCCCGAACCAACCAACCCAAGTTTCGCTTCTGCTACCCGGCTCGCCGAGCTGATTGCTGCGTCGGAGTTATCGAGCGTGGAAGTGCTCGATCACTTCTTGGAGCGCGTCGAACGGCTCGATGGCGACATCAACGCGGTGGTGACGGTCGACGCCGAACAGGCTCGAGCTGCCGCCGTGAAGGCCGATGAAGCGGTGATGGCGGCCAAGTCTGGTGGCGCACCGCTCGGGCCGCTGCATGGCGTACCCATGACGGTGAAGGACAGCTACAGCACCGCCGGAATGCTCACCACCTCGGGTGCGCCTGAGCTGGCCGACTATGTGCCAACCGAAGATGCTTGGGCGGTGGCCAGCATGCGCGATGCCGGAGCGATTCCGTATGCGAAAACCAACCTCCCCATCTGGGCTGGCGATCTTCAAAGCTTCAACGAGGTCTTCGGCACCACCAACAACCCGTGGGATACAACCCGCACTCCCGGTGGTTCGTCGGGTGGAGCGGGTGCGGCGTTGGCTGCCGGGTTCACGCCCATCGAGTTAGGGAGCGATATCGGCGGCTCGATTCGACTTCCGTCGCATATGTGCGGCGTGATGGGCCATAAGCCCAGTTACGCGGTGGCACCCGGCCACGGCCACATTCCGAGTCCGCCAGGCATGTTCACCATGGCCGACCTGGCTGTGTATGGACCAATGGCGCGGAGCGTCGACGACCTTGAGCTACAACTCGACCTGATGATTGGCCCCGACCGCTGGGACGCCCCGGGCTGGTCGCTCAATCTTCCACCGGCTCGGACCGACGATGTGTCCAAACTGCGGGTTGCGACGTGGTTCGATGACGAGCGTTGCCCGGTCGACCCCGATGTGCGCACGCTGCTCGAAGGCGCAGCCGCAGCGCTGGCCGGAGCCGGTGCTCGGGTCGATGATGCGGTGCGGCCGGGGTTCACGCTCGAGAAAGTGGTCGACACGTTCAACCAGTTGTTGATGGCTGCCCTATCGGGTGGGTTCGACCGGCAACGAATCGAGAAGTTCGCGGCCGACGACGGCGATACCCCGCACGCTCGCGACCGCCGAGCCACCGCAATGCGACACCGCGACTGGTTGAGTCTTCACGAGCGCCGGCTTCAGATGCGAAAGTCCTTTGAAGACTTCTTCGTCGACTGGGATGTGCTGCTTCTGCCGGTAATGCCCCGCACGGCGTTTCCTCACGATCACCACTTTCCTCAGGCCAAAAGAATGGCTGAGGTGGCCGGGCGAGAGATTCCGTACATGGACCTCACCAACTGGATGGCGCCAGCGGGCTGCTGCTATCTGCCCGCAACCGTGGTGCCCGTTGGTGTTGCGCCCGATGGGCTCCCGGTGGGAATCCAGATCGTCGGCCCGTATCTCCACGACGCCACCACGTTGGCCGTTGCCCGAATGCTCACCGAGGTCATCGAACCAATCGGTCCGCCTCCCGGGTTTGCGTAGCTAGCTTTTGGCGCGAGCCAGTCGGCGAAGCGGAGGTTCGGTTTTGGGTGGCTGCTTTCGCGGCGGGAGATCTCGGAGCAGATCGGTGGTGGCAGCGGCTACCAAAGCAACAGCGCGCTCGAAGGCCTCTTCGGTGTTGGCCGAGGTCTTCTGCACACCGCTTACCTTGCGGCAATACTGCTGAGCAGCAGCAACGATTTCGTCGTCGGTAGCGGTGGGTTCGAGCCCTCGCAGGGTGGTGATGTTTCGACACATGACCCCAATCTAGAGGTCGGCTTGCGCCGTGGCCGATAAAATCCGCTTCCAATCACCACGTTTCGTTTGTCTTCCCGACGCGGACAGAAAAAGACACCGCTACTGAGCGGGCTGTACGCTGTTCGGAACCACGAATCCCAAAGGGAAACCCGGTTGCTGCAAACCGAACAGATCGACGAACTTCTCACTCGCTACGGCGCTGCCGAAGCGCGGATTGCGGCCAATCTTCTCGAGCTTGACGAGCATCCAACGTTCAAGATTCTGAGCGCCGGTGGGCTTCGAGGTACCACCCTCGCCACGGTTGGGCCAGCGATGGAGAAAAGCCCCGAACTTTGGCGGTGGCTTGGGCAGCTGCAACGCACCCTTAACGACGCCCGAGGTATCCGTGACGACGGCCGCATGAGTAGTGAGCGTCGCCAACAACTCACCGAACTGCTCACTGGCGACACCGTGGTGTTGCAGGTCGATGAGCGAACCGTGATCCAACGAGACCTGCTCGACGTTGGCAGCGCCGATGTGTACGGCACCATCGAAGAGCTGCTCAGCGAAATGCGATTGGTCTATGAGCCAATACGCGACGCGGTGGCGACGGTCGATCAGGTGTGGACCGAGGTGGTACCGCGAACCTCGGGTGCCGAAACAACCCTCGACCGGTTGAAGGCCGATGCAAGCCGGCTCGGAATCTCCGATCCGACGCTTACCGTGCTTCAGGCTCGACTCCGAGACGTGAAGTCAGCGCTGGCGCAAGACCCCATCTCGCTGAGTCGGGACTTCGCCAGCGATCTCGACACGCTGGTCGCTGATGCCACACATCAGATGGCCGACATCGCTCGGGGTTATGACCAGCTCGATGGCGATATCGCTGAGTCCGAGACCCACCTGGCCGAGCTTCGAATGCTCCGCAACCGCGCCGCGACCGCACACACGCAGTCCACCGCCAAGATCGTCGACGTGCAGGGCCTCATTCGTACCCCCGACGTTGCCATCATCGACGGCGACAACGGTCTCGCAGCTCGGGCCGACGAACTACGGGCGGGTAGTGGCGACTGGCAGCAGAAGCGCCAACTGCTCGACGAGTGGATGGCCAAGGTTGTGGCGCTGCGCGAGCAGCTCTCGAGGGCGTACTCCATCAATTCGGCGCCGCTACGCGAACGCGACGAGTTACGCGGGCTTCTGGCGGCCTATTGGGCCAAGGCAGCGGCGCTCGGCCGGGCCGAGGATCCTGCGCTTTCGGACCTGCACGACGAAGCCCACAACGAGTTATTTACTTCACCGACCGACCTTGAACGGGCCAACATGCTGGTAGCCGGATTCGGGAACGCTATGCGTTTGCCCGGCAAGCCCATCGAGTCCCCAGGAGCAGCTTCATGAGTTCATGTAGTCTCACCGCCGGCTGTACCGGCTCCTACGCAAGCGATGGCTACTGCGATACGTGCGGCGCCAAAGCACCCAGTAGCGCGGCCGCACCGGCCGTAGCCGCTGCTCCGTCCAATGCTCAGACTGTCGCTCCTGCAGCAAGGGTTTCGGCACCTTCGGTTGCACCCGTCGCGGCGGGGACTGCCTGTTCCCAGGCTGGGTGCGGCGGCACAGTCGAGGCCGACGGCTACTGCAATACGTGCGGGCTTGCTGGACACGGTCCAATGTCGACCGCTTCGAGCGGCTCAGCTGGTGCCGCCAGTGCTGCTAGTGCCGCTTCGCTTGCTGCGCCGACCGCGCCGGGCACCTCGTCGCGGCGCACCAACCCCACATCGACCCGCCGAACTGCCAGCACCCGCCGAACCGGAATCGCTCGCGAACGGCTCGGTCTCGGCCTGGTTACGGTGCCGCCGACCCCTGAGGGCGACCCGGCAGCGGCGCTCATGTCGGCCGAGAAGATTCAGAGCGTTCTGGGTGTTGTGCCCGAAGAGAAGCGGGTGTGTACAACCTGTGGGAACGAGGTGGGTCGCTCATCTGACAATCGCTCCGGCCGAGTGCAGGGTTTCTGTGGAAACTGCCGGACCCCGTTTGATTTCACTACCAACGCACCATCGTTGGCTGCGGGCGATCTGGTGGCCGGGCAGTACGAGATTCTTGGCCCGCTCGCTCACGGCGGTATGGGGTGGATCTACCTCGGCAAGGACAAAGCCGTCTCCGACCGGTGGGTCGTACTGAAGGGGCTTCTCAACTCCGACGACGAAGATGCCGCGGCATCGGCGGTTGCCGAGCGCCAGTTTCTTGCGCGCATCGAACACGGAAGCATCGTCAACATCTACAACTTCGTCACCCATGCTGGTGCTGGCTACATCGTCATGGAGTACGTCGGTGGCGAGTCGCTCAACTCGAAGCTGAAAGACCGACGCAAGGCAAACGGCGGAGTACCCAACCCTCTACCTGTCACCGACGCCATCGCCTACATCTTGGGCATTCTTCCCGCACTTGGGTACCTCCACGAGTCGGGGCTGGTCTACAACGATCTCAAGCCGGCCAACGTCATGAGTGTTGGCGACGGTGTGAAGCTCATCGATGTGGGCGGCGTGATGCAGATCGACGACGACGATGCTGCCATCTTCGGAACCCGAGGATTTCAGGCGCCCGAAATCGCCACCATGGGTCCCTCGGTGTCGTCCGACATCTTCACGGTGGGTCGAACGCTGGCCGTGATGATTCTTGACTTTGTGTTCCACAAGGGCACCTTCGAGCACACACTTCCCGGTCCGGCTGAGGTGCCGCTGTTCGCCGAGTGGGAGTCGCTCTACCGGTTCCTCCTCAAGGCCACCGCCCACCACCCCGACGACCGTTTTCAAGACGCCGACGAAACCGCAGCGCAACTCACTGGCGTACTCCGCGAGATTGTGGCGGTCACCCAACGAAGCCCGCGCCCGGTTCCCAGCGAACTCTTCGAGGGCGATCAGTTGGCAACGCTACTTATCGACGCCGAAGATAACTCTCTGGTCGATACACCCGATTGGCGAGTTCTTCCGCATCCAAAGGTCGACCCGGCCGACCCTGCCGCTTCGTTCCTCTTAGGCATCGAAGATGTCGAACCCGCTCGGGCACTCGAAGTGATAAGTGCGGGGTTGAAAGACGGATCACTCCCTGACACGCGTGAGGTTCGACTTCGCACTGTGCAAGCGCTGTTGCAAGGTGGCGGCGCTGGTTCGGGGCATATCACCTCGACCCTCGACAGCATCGAAGCAGCCGACCCCTGGGATTGGCGAATCAACTGGTACCGAGGACTTCTCAAGCTTGAGAACGATGACCCCACCGGGGCGGCCGAGGCACTGAGCAACGTCTGGACCGAGATCCCGGGCGAGGTTGCCCCCAAGGTGGCGGTGGCTATCGCCGCCGAACGGGCGGGCGAGTACGGGCGGGCCGCCTCCCTGTATGAGCTTGCGGCCTCGGTGGATTCGACTTTTGTCTCCGCGCCCTTTGGCTTGGCCCGGTGCCGGGCCGCAGAGGGCGACCGCGCCGGCGCCGTTGCCGCGTATCGACGGGTACCTCCTAGCTCGGCGGCCTTTGCTGGTGCTCAGGTCGAGTCAGCCCGCACCTTGGCCGGGGTTCGCAGTAGCGACGCACCGTCGTCATCCGAACTCGAAGCCGCGGCCCAAACCATCGACCAGTTGCAGATCGACGCCGCCGAACGATCGCGGCTCGCCGCCGAAGTACTCGAACGGGCCTTGGCGGCCATGGGTACCGGTGCGCTTGCACCCGACGCGTCAAAGAAGTTGTTTGGTGGTGGACTTACCGAACTCGACCTGCGCGCCAAGCTTGAGGCGGTGTATCGCGACCAGGCACGTATGGCTCCAACCGACGCCGAGCGGTTCGAACTCGTCGACAAGGCCAACCTGGTACGGCCCCGGAGCCTGGTCTGATGGCACAAGTGTGTCCGGCCTGCGCCGAGCCGGCGAGCGGTGGAGAGTGGTGCGAAGCGTGCGGCGCCGACCTCGATGGCACCGCCGACTCAGCGCTGTCGACGGCGTCGAGCGACCCATGTGTCAGCTGCGCAGCACCCAGTACCGATATCGCCGCCGACGGCTACTGCGGCAGCTGCGGTCATAAACAGCCCGAGGCCCGCGATCATCTCGAGGACGACCAGGGTTGGACGGTGGTGGTTACCGATCGCGGCAAGCGACACCATCGCAACGAAGATCACGGAGCGGTCGCGCAGGTAGGTACCAGTTCGGTGCTGGTGGTGTGCGATGGCGTGTCGTCCACCGACAATCCAGAACAGGCATCGTTTCAGGCAACTACTGCTGCCACCGGTGTCCTCGTTGCCGCACTCGAGAACGGCGAGTCCGACCACGTCGCGGCCATGCAGGCCGCAGTGGCTGCGGGGCAAGCAGCGGCGCTTGAGGTACCGGTAGCAAAGGGCGCCAGCTCCAAAGGGTCGCCATCGTGCACGTTCGTTGCATCGATCACCTCGGTGAGCGAGTCGGGCGTCGACGTAACTATTGGATGGTTGGGCGACAGCCGTGCCTACTGGATCGACGAGCAGGGCGAGGTCACCCAACTGACCATCGATCATTCGTGGGCGCGCGAACAGGTTGCCGATGGGTTGATGACCGCCGAGGAGGCCAACGCCGATCGCCGAGCCCATACCATCACTCGCTGGTTGGGCGACGATGCCCTCGATCTTGAACCCGGCATCGCCACCCATACGGGGGGTGCTGGATTTGTGCTGTTGTGCAGCGACGGATTGTGGAATTATGCCGATACCGACGAGGCAATGACCGCCCAGGTGGCAGCACATCAAGGCGATACGTTGCTGGCGCTTGCGCAAAACTTGGTGGGCTTTGCGTTGGAGTCAGGTGGCCACGACAACACCACCGTCGCACTTGCCGATCACTCGGGTAACCCTGCTGCTCACCCAGAATCCGAAGAAACCCAACCCGACCCAGAATCCGAACCCGATTCGGACCCAGAACAAGACCCCGACCCCGAACAAGACCCAGAAAGAGAACAGGACGGCGCCCGTGGCTGACTTTAAGGCCGAAGTTTTTCAGAACGAGTATCTCCACGAAGGCGCCGATGTTGTCGACGCCGTGGTCACGGTGACCGCTTCGGGCGGGTCTGGAGGTGCGGCAGCGCCGCCGGCCGGGCAAGAACGGGTCGAGGTCATCGTGATCGACTGTTCGGGGTCGATGAACGAAGACGGCGGCCTCAAAATGCGGGCGGCTCGTGAGGCCACCATGGCCGCCATCGACACGCTCAGCGACGGCACGCTGTTTGCCATCGTGGCCGGCGTCGACGGCGCGTACGCGCTGTACCCGCAGGAAGCCGGCGCCGTAGCTCGGGCCGACGGTCAAACCCGCGAAGCCGCCAAGGGTGTCGTGTCGAGAGTTCGGGCCAAGGGCGGTACCGCCATCGGCACCTGGCTCACTGCGGCCGCCGGAATCTTCAATGGGGTACCCAACTCCATCAACCACTGCATCCTGCTTACCGACGGCAAGAACCAAAGCGAAAGCGACCGGGCGCTTAACAACGCCATTGCCCAATGCAGCGGTCTGTTTCAGTGTGATGCTCGGGGTCTCGGAACCGATTGGAACATCGACGAGCTTCGTCGCATCGCCAACGCCCTTTTGGGTACGGTCGACATCATTCCCAGCCCCGCCGACATGGAGGCCGAGTTCCGAGCACTCACGCAAGCGGCCATGGGGAAAGAGGTTGGATCGGTCTCGCTTCGGTTGTGGACCCCACAAGGCTCGCAGGTGGAGTTCATCAAACAGGTAGCTCCCAACATTGACGATCTCACCTCGAAGGCAATGCCGGTGAAGGCGCTTACCAACGATTACCCATTGGGAGCTTGGGCGGGCGACGAATCGCGCGATTACCACCTGCGCATTCGTATCCCGGTAGGCAACGTCGGCGACGAACGACTTGGTGCCCGAGTCATGCTCACCATCGACGATGTCGAACAGCCGAGCGCGCTGGTGCGAGCAATCTGGACCAACGACGAGGCGCTCTCTACCCGAATAAATCGCGAGGTCGCTCACTATACGGGCCAAGCCGAATTGGCTGATGCAATCGCCGAGGGGTTGGCAGCCCGAGATTCCGGCGATGGGGCAACGGCCACCGTGAAACTTGGCCGGGCGGTGCAATTGGCGCACGAAGCCGGCAACGGCGACACGGTGAAGCTGTTGGAGAAGGTTGTCGAGGTCGACGACCCGAAATCCGGCACCGTTCGTTTGAAAAAGAAGGTCGACGACGCCGACACGATGGCGCTCGATGTGCGATCGACCCGAACCGTTCGAGTCAACAAAGGGTCCTGATATGGCAACGTGTCCCAACTGCGCCGACCCTCATGCTGAGTCGGCCGTCTTCTGCGAGAACTGCGGCTATGACTTCCTTGCCGGCAGCATGCCAAGTGCGCTGAGCGACCCGGACCCTACGGTCGCGGGTCCCGAAGCGGCGCTGCGCAGTGCTGATTCTGACGGTGCTCATTCTGACGGTGCTGATTCCGGTTCCGCTGATAACAGTGCCGCTCCAGATAACAGTGCCTCTGGGTGGCAGTTGGTTATCAGTGTCGACCGGGCCTACTTCGATCGCATGTCGGCCGAGGGTCAGCTGGATTTTCCCGATCCGGTTCCCTCCGCGGTCACCGTAGATCTTTCCCTGCAAAAGGCGCTCATGGGGCGTCGAAGCGAAAGCCGCGGCGTGTTTCCCGAGATCGATGTTTTGGCTATCACCGGGGATCCGGCAGTCTCGACCCGTCACGCCATGCTCGAGCGTCAGGCCGATGGTAGCTATGTCATCGCCGATCTGTCATCGACCAACGGGACCTACCTGGGCGACTCCGACACGGTGATTCCAGCGGGTGTCGCGACACCGTTGAGCTCGGGAGATGTGGTGTATCTCGGGGCATGGACCAAGGTCGAATTGGCGCAGCAAACCCTGGACTGAATCGAAAGATTCCCTTCTTCTTTTGGGTATTTAGGGAACCGGATGAACGTTGCGTGCCGTTTGGTTTGCAACGCCCAGGCAACGGAGCCCGGGCTATTCCGAAAGAGAAACCCATGAGCCCAGACCAAGAGTCACAACCCCCCAAGGTCAACAAGAAATTGGCCACCCTCCTGATGTCGATCGGTGTACTTGCCGCTGCTTGCGGAGCCGATGTTGCTGCCGACAGCGGCACATCAGTCTCGGGTGCTCCCGAGACCGAGACAGAGGTCGTCGAAGAGGCCATGGAAGATGAAGAGGCCATGGAGGACGACGCCATGGAGGATGAAGAGGCCATGGAGGACGACGCCATGGAGGATGAAGAGGCCATGGAGGACGACGCCATGGAGGATGACGCCGTAGGCACGCTCGAGCTCACCTTCGAGGGCCTTGAGCCGCTCGCCAACGGTGTTCACTACGAAGGCTGGATTGTTGTCGATGGCGAGCCGGTAAGCACCGGAAACTTCAACATCGATGCCAACGGATACGTCGTTGATCTTGACGGCGAACGTATCGACGATCCCTTTGCAGCAGCTCATACCGACCGCGCCGAAGCGGTAGTGGTATCCATCGAACCCGCAAACGACACCGACCCTGCCCCGTCAGCAATCAAGATCCTTGCCGGCGACGTTGTCGACGGACAGGCCGAACTCAGCATTGCTCATCCGGCAGCAGTCGGCACCGACTTTGCTGATGCCTCGGGTGTCTACATCCTTGGCACACCAACCACCGCCGTCGAAGATGACGAGTTGTCGGGTGTCTGGTTCGTCGGCCTCGATGGGGGCGCCGTACAAGGTCTCGACCTCCCCGAACTCAACGAGGGTTGGGTCTATGAAGGTTGGGCCGTCATCGATGGAGTTCCGGTTTCGACCGGCCGGTTCACCGACCCCGGTGCAGCCGATGACTTCAACGGCTTCAGTGGCACCGACGCATCGGGCCCGAACTTCCCCGGCGAGGACTTCATCGTCAACGCTCCTGGTGGTGTGAACTTCCCAACCGATCTCCGTGACGGAACCGTCGTGATCAGTGTTGAGCCAGTCGACGATGACAGCCCGGCACCGTTTGCTCTCAAGCCCCTCGTGAGCGAGGTCGCTGATGGCATCGACGACCATGTCGTCCAGGAATTCGGCCAAGGACCCGTTGCTATCGCCGGCACCGCAGTCCTTGGCTAAGGCCGACCAGCAGTCTGGAAGCCGGCCTGTCGGCTGAGTTTCCTGCGAGCTGCTGAGTCCTTTCCCGAGGGGGCAACCCCTCCAGTCCCCTCGGGAAAAAGCACGAGCCACGGCATGGTTTCCCGCCAGAGTGGCCAAAAAGTAGAAGGCCCGGCCAACAGGCCGGGCCTTCTAGGTTTTGCTGTTCAGGGCAATTGCTTAGGCAATGACTGGTACACCGGCCATGGCCTCGGTGATGGCATCTTCGCTGAGGTCGACATCGACCATCGCGCCGCTCAGGTACTGCTCGTAGCTTGCAAGGTCGAGGTGACCGTGGCCGCAAAGGGCGGTGAGGATCACTTTTTCTTCACCCGATTCCTTGCACGCCATTGCTTCGCGAACCGCCGCAGCGATTGCGTGGGTTGGTTCGGGTGCCGGAACAATTCCTTCGGCTCGGGCAAATTGCAGGGCGCCGGCGAAGCATTCGTTCTGACCAATCGAGATCGCCTCGACCATGCCCTGCTCGTAGATATGAGACACGAGCGGTGCCATGCCGTGGTAGCGGAGTCCGCCGGCGTGAATCGGCTCGGGTACGAAGCTGTGGCCCAGTGTGTGCATCTTCATCAGTGGGGTCATGCCGGCGGTGTCGCCGAAGTCGTAGCGGTACTCGCCCTTGGTGAGGGTTGGGCATGCCATTGGTTCGACGCATCGAATGATGGGGTCCATTTTCCCGGCCATCTTCTCGCGCATGAACGGGAACGCCAGGCCGCCAAAGTTCGATCCACCGCCGGTGCAGCCAACCAATACGTCGGGCGTTTCGCCAACCTTGGCGAGCTGAAGCAGAGCCTCTTCGCCGATAATGGTCTGATGCATCAGCACGTGGTTGAGCACGCTACCCAGTGCGTAGCGAACATCGTCGTGCGGGGCCGCTTCGCCCACGGCTTCGGAGATGGCGATGCCGAGCGAGCCGGGATGGTCGGCGTCTTGGGCTAGCAGCGAGCGGCCAAAGTCGGTGACGTCGGATGGGCTGGGGTGAACCGTGGCTCCCCACACTTCCATCATTGTCTTTCGATAGGGCTTCTGCCGGTACGACGCCGCTACCTGCCACACCTCGCATTCGATACCGAACTGCGCGCAGGCAAAGGCCAGAGCCGATCCCCATTGGCCGGCGCCGGTTTCGGTGGTGAGCTTCTTCACGCCGGCTTTGGCGTTGTAGTACGCCTGCGGCACCGAGGTGTTGGGTTTGTGTGAGCCAGCCGGGCTTACGCCTTCGTACTTGTAGAAAATTTTGGCCGGGGTGTCGAGCATCTTCTCGAGCCGTCGGGCCCGAAACAGCGGCGATGGTCGCCAGAGCTTGAGGACATCGAGCACCTCGCCGGGGATATCGATGAATCGTTCCTGGCTGACCTCTTGCATGATGAGTTCCATCGGGAACAGCGGGGCGAAGTCGTCGGGTCCGGCCGGTTCGTGGGTACCCGGGTGCAGAGCCGGCGGCGGTGGTACAGGAAGGTCGGGCACGATGTTGTACCACTGGGTCGGAATCTCCGATTCGTCGAGCAGAATCTTGTGATAGTCGTCGCTTGCCATGTGTTCCCCCTATGAAACGCACTGAAATAGTTGCGGGTCGTGTGGACGTCGACCCTATCGCGGCCCGTTTTTGGGGGAGAAGTTTTTGAACCTACGCGAAGGCCCGAAGAAGGGCTGCGGTTGCCGCCGCAGACAGCACCACCACCAGGAACGGTGCTTTTCGCCACACCAGCACCGCCGCGACGCCCATTCCGGCGAGTCGGGCATCGACGGTTAGCGATCCGGCTTTGGTAACGGTGAGCTGCACGATTACCGCCATCACTACCGCAGCGGGTAGCAGCGCTGCGGCGCGTGATAGCGCTGGGCGTTTCTCGAGGAGCGGTCCGACAAGGAAGGCTCCAGCGAGTCGCTGGCCCCAAACGCCGATAGTTATCGCCACGATGGCAACGGTGGTCATGCGCTGCTCCCGTTCTCGGTATCGGACACTGGCTGGCGCGAAAGCAACAGCGCCACAGCTGCGCCGAACACGCTCAGGATGATGGGGAGCCCGGCGGGAACAAGCGGGATCAGTACTAGGCAAATCAGGGCACCGCAGATACCGGCAACGAATCCGTCTCGTTGGCGGAGCAGGTTGCCGAGGATGGCCAACAGCGCGGCAGGGAAGACTGCGTCGAGCCCGATGCGACTGGTGTCGCCGACAACATTGCCAAGGAAGGTTCCGACTCCGATGCCAAGGAACCAGCCGATCATCATTCCAGCGGTGGTGCGCCAGAACTCTCGCTCGACCGCCTGCGGGCTGGTTTGTTGTACCGCGATGGCCACATTGGGATCGAAGGCGTTGAGTGCGGCAAGCACTCGGCGCCCGATCCCCTTCGGGAGCCGGCGGTTCAGGCTCACGGCCAGGATCCCGAACCGGGTGGCGACCACCCAGGCGGCGACAATTCCGGCCAAGTCGCTTCCGCCGCCATCGCGCACTGCCAGGTAGGCAAACTGCGAGGTGGCCGAGAAGATAACCGCCGAGGCAATGAACGCCCGGGTGGCCGAGGTGCCGTTGTCGATCAGCAGCACCTGCAGGGTTACGCCAAGGGAGAAAAACGTGATGCCCATCGTCGCGAAGTCGGCCCGGCTGAGCCGAGGTGCTGCGACAGGAGGACCCGAGGGCGCGGTCATGGTGATTCGGACCGTAGGCCGAACGCCCTAGGGGCGAGAAATCGCCAAATTCACTTGTCAATAGCTGGCGACGAATCAATAAATCCACTATTTATCGAATGCCCGATTGCATCTACTCTCGGGGGTTATGAGTAACCCACAGCCGCTTGGCGGAAACGCCATGCCGCGCTTCGGCGGTATTGCTACGTTCATGCGCCTTCCGGGCACCTCCGAACCCGCCGATCTTGACGTCGCCATCGTTGGCGTCCCGCTCGACATTGGTACGTCGTGGCGTCCCGGTGCGCGCTTTGGGCCTCGGGGAATTCGCAGCGAGTCGGTCATGACCCGGCCCTACAACATGGCCACCAAGGCAGCCCCCTTCGACAAACTTCGCATCGACGACACGGGCGATGTGGCCATCAATACCTTCAACCTTCTTGATTCGGTCGACCGCATCGAAGCCCACTACGACCAGCTGCTCACCAACGATCTGATTCCGGTGTCGATGGGTGGCGACCACACCATCGTGTTGCCCATTCTTCGTGCCCTCACCAAAAAGACCGGCCCGGTCGGGTTGGTCCATGTTGATGCTCATACCGATATCAACGACACGATGTTTGGCGAGAAGATCGCTCACGGCACGCCGTTTCGTCGAGCGGTCGAAGAGGGCCTTCTCGACCCCGAACGGGTTGTGCAGATCGGTGTGCGCGCAACCGGCTACGCCGATGATGATTTCGAGTGGTCCCGCGATCAGGGTTTCCGCGTGGTGCAGGCCGAGGATTGCTGGCACAAGTCGCTCACCCCGCTCATGGAAGAAGTCCGCGAGCAGGTGTCCGGTGGTCCGGTGTACCTGAGTTTCGACATCGATGGCCTCGACCCTTCGGTCGCCCAAGGAACCGGCACCCCCGAAATCGGCGGCCTCACCTCGATCCAGGGCATGGAAATCATCCGTGGCTGCAAGGGCCTCGACCTCGTCGGCTGCGACCTCGTCGAAGTTGCGCCGGTGTATGACACCAGCGGCAATACCGCGCACCTTGCCGCAAACCTTCTCTATGAAATGTTGTGTGTGTTGCCCGGCGTATGACCACCTATTCCCCCCAAAATCGTCCCGCTGGTGCCCTAACCAAATGGTTTCTGATTGCTCTCGTTGCGTTCGTGAGCATCGCGATGGTCGCGCCCCCTGCCAACTCTGAACCGAGCGCACCGCCCGACATCGATGTCACGCAGCGCCGCAATCTCGAGGTGGGTTGCGAAGGCAACCTCACAGCTGGCTTTACCGAGGTGCTGCGACTCAACATCGTTTCGGGTCCGGCCTACACCCCCAAGCGGCCGCCAAAGTACGTCCTCGACGAACGCGATCGTTACGCCGAGACTGGTGTTGGTCGAGTTGCGTACTGCATGGAAATCGGCGACGAGTGGGTGCTTACGACCTTCGATGCACCGTCCAGCGACAGCTCCGAGTTGGGTGTGCCGATTCGCACCTCGTCGTTTCAGCAGGTTCGTCGAGCCATCGATGTGAGAACCAACGTCGACGGGATCCCCACCGGCGATTCCCTTGCTGGGGCAATTGAGTTCTGGCCCAACAAGTACGATGCCGATCGGCAGACCGGAGTTCCCGGTGCCTCCGACGATGCGTTCGATGTCGACGACACGCGACGCTCCGGCTCCTACGGCTCGATGCAGGTTCATCTCACCGAAACCGACATGCAAGGGTCGGCCACGGTGTGGGCCTTCAACCGCTTTGCGATTCGAGGGGCGAAAGATGTCGGTATCGGCACTCGGTCCACGGGCGCCCCTGACTGGACCTTGGCTCGCAACAGCAAATCGCTCGACGCACCCCGACTCCGCGTTTTCGCCCAAGCGAGCGCCGGCACGATCACCGACGCCGGTGCGCTTCAAACCGGCGCCATAATTCCGCGCCGACCATTGGCCGCCAGCGGTCGTACGGTTGTATCGGGTAGCGCTCCCGACGCCACAAGCGTTCGGGTAAGTGTTCGAGATGGCGCCCTGCTGCGTCGTTTCCGCCAGACAGCCATTGCCGACGACGGCACGTTCTCGATCGATGTCGACGTTCCGGCTCGGGCCCGCAGTCACTCGGTGGTTGTCGAGGCGATGGTTGGTGGCAAGCCGAAACGACTGCTCACGGCTGCCGATGTGGCGGGCGGCGATCTGGTTGTCATCCAAGGCCAGTCCAACTCGGTGGCACGAAACCTAGGTAAGAGGAACAATTCGGCCAAACGCGAGTCTCGATGGATTCGGTCCTACGGATCATCGATGCGGGTCAACGCGCCAAAAGCTTATGGCTGGAACCAGGCCAACGCGCGCTCTTCCTATGACTTGGGCAGTGTCGGCCAATGGGGTCTGCAGCTCGGACACGATCTCTTTACTGCGACGTCGGTTCCTGTTGTCGTTATCAACGGAGCTGAAGGTGGCGAGGGCGCCCGGTTCTTCCAACGAAACGACGACGATCCAATGGATCCGGCCACCAACTACGGCCGCCTGCTGGGGCGTATCGATGCTGCCGGTCTCGATAACTCGCCGACGACGTTTGCCTGGTACCAGGGTGAGGCCGATTGGCGCCAACCCAAAAACCAGGTCGATTTCGTGAACCCGCTGTTCGATGCGTGGGCCGAGGATATGCCGCAGCTGCAGCACATCTACTCGATGCAGATCCGCAACGGCTGTGGCTCGCGCGACATTGCCGATGGCGATCTTCGGTTGCGTGAGACTCAGCGTCAGATTGCGGCGCAGCGCGACGAAGTAACCCTGGTGAGCACCAGCGCCCTCCCCGGCCACGATGGGTGTCATTTCTCGGCCAAGGGTTATGCGGCGCTTGGCTCGCATCTGGCCACCTTATTTCAGCGTGACCAGTTTGGCACCGACTTCGGCGCCGGCATCGAAGGGCCCCGCCCGATTTCAATCCGGTTCACCAACAAGAGCCGCAAAATCGTAGAGATCATTCTTTCTGACCCCAACGATGTGCCGCTACTGAACGACACGCAGGAGTTTGCCAGTTCGTCGAAGCGCCGCAAGATTGTGCGGATGACCGCTAAGCCGGGCCGCATCATCCTGCGGTTCAATCGCGCACTCCCGAAGCGGGCAACGCTTCGCTATGTGGGCTCCGAG
>CALJDK010000035.1 GCA_938023735.1 uncultured Acidimicrobiales bacterium | reverse complement strand
CGAAGACTGACGAACTCGTCCAGTTGCGCGACGAGCAACGACGGGTCCTCTGGATCGTGCTGGCCATCAACGCAGTGCTGTTCGTCGCCGAATTTAGTGTTGGCTGGGTCTCACGGTCTGTTGCGCTGCTTGCCGACTCGTTGGACATGCTCGGCGATGCAATTGTCTACGGCTTCAGCCTTTGGGTTCTGCACCGGGGAGCCACTTGGCGAGCCCGTGCGGCCCTGGCGAAAGGTGTCCTACAGCTGGCATTCGGACTCTTCGTACTCGGCCAAGCTGCGTGGCAGGCAACCTCTGGTACTACGCCAGCGGTCACCGCAATGGGAATCATGGCAGTGGTGGCCCTGGCCGGTAACCTCTGGGCGTTTCGGCTGCTGTGGAGTCACCGGTCTGACGACATCAACATGCGCTCAACCTTCTTGTGTTCGCGCAACGATCTCATAGCCAACACGTCGGTCATCGGTGCCGCTGGCTTTGTGTGGCTACTCGACAGCAAATGGCCCGACGTGATCGTTGGCGTTGCGATCGCCGTGCTCTTCCTGCGAACCGCAGTCACGGTCATTCGCGAAGCCATCGACGAGCTCAAATCGATCGACCCGTCCGAGCCATCGGAACTTCCTGTTCCCGAGGAACCGTCGGAAGCTCAGACGTTGAGGCGATAGACCCGGCGGGCGGTGTCGTAGAAGAGGTTGTGTTGCTCGTCGTCGCTGTAGCGGGCGCCGACTCGCTGGTAGACGTTCCAGAGTGTGGTGTAGCTGCACGACTCGCGGTCGACCGGGAAGTTCGATTCGAACATGCAACGGTCTGGCCCGAACGTGTCGATGCACCAGTGCAGAACGTCGCCCCAGTAGCCGTACAGCGTTTCCGAGCTTGGTGGTTGGTGGAGCTCGGGCCAACCGCCGCCGTAGTAGCGGTTCATGCCAATACCGCCCACCTTCAGCACCACGTTGGGTAGCTCGGCCAGTTGCTGCATGGGCGGACGCCACTGCTCGAGCACCTCGGTGCGTTTGCCTGCGTATTCGCCAATACCCATGGGCGCACCGATGTGGTTGAGCACGATCGGGACGTCGGGATGAGCGCGGGCAAGGTCGACCAGGTCGGGAAGGTTCGAGTGGTACTGCCAGGCCTCGAACGAATATCCCATCGCGCCAAGCTTGGCGAAGCCTTCCCGAAACTCGGGTAGAAGGTAGAGCCCCTCGGGCGGGTTGGAATGCGAGTTATGGATTTCGTCGCTCGGGTGCCAGCCGCCAGCGTGGCGGATGCCTCGAAACAACCCATCGCCAGCTTCTTCATGAGCCAACAACACCTCTTGCACGGCGTCGCCCAACAGCAGATCGGCAAACGACACGATGCCTGCGATGTCAGCCCCCGCCCGTTCGCGGCTTTCGGCGGCTTGGCGGGCAACGAACCCGGTTTCGCCCACCGGCCGGAGATGTTCGGGGCCATCCTCGTGGAAACCCGAGGCACACTCCACAAACACCGTTGCCACCACGTTGTGGCCGGCATTGGTGTCGGCGTGCAGCTGCTCAACCAGATACGTGTTGCCATTGCGGTCCCACAGGTGGTGGTGCGGGTCGATGATGGTCCGCTCCGGATCGATGGGCTCCTCGGTATTTCTGGTCAACCAGCTCGGATCATCTTTGCGACTCATACCTTCCCCCATCGGTAAGTCAATCGCAGTCTGACCCACTGCGATCGTGTCGCCTATTCGAACACAACGACCTGTGTGAACGTGGCGGTCTTCGGTCTGGTGTTCACTCGGATTCTGCACTCGCCGGCCTGTTCGCAGACGTCACGCTCTTTCATCGTGATGACCGCTTTCGCAACACCGTCAGAGTTGGCCGTCGCAAACCTTCTCGTACTGCAGAATTGCGAAGGTGCGAAGCAGCGAACGCCGATGCGCATTCCCCGCGCAAGTCCGTGAACCTCCAGGGAAACCTTCTGGCCGTCGACGAACGGTCCGTTAGGCGCCACCATGTGGGGAATCACTACCTTTTCGTCGCGGTCGAACGAGATCGGCAGCTGATCACCAATGCGGTGTCGGCTGCCCTCGGCGACGACCCGGATGAAGCAACGCAGCTTCTCGTTGTTGCAATCGCGAGTTCGGTTCTTCTTGGTGAACAGATATCGGTGCGGCCGCACTGTCAGACGACGAGTAGCGAGCTCGCCACTTGCGTCGCCAGCGATCGAAGTGTCAGAGAGGACGTTGCATACGGCCCGACGAGCAGTTGCTTTCTTTGCGCACTGCTCAACCTTGAAGCGGGTGCGGAGAGAGCTCCGAACGGTCAGCTTTACGGATTCGAAGTTCGCGAGATAATCGGTTTTCGCTAGTTCTACCGACTGCTCGGCAAGCGGGGGTGCTAGCTCGAATACCAGCGGCGTTCCGGTGACTTGGGCGAACCCGAGGACCAGTTCGCACGATCGGGCAACAGCTGCGCAGTCGATGAGCTTTCGGTCAGAGACCATTGTGCGACGCGGAGTCACGGCAACGGTGGTTCCGTAGTCGAAGAACGAGTCAAGACTGACGCAACCTTCGAAACTCGGGATGTCGCGGGTGGTGCACTGGTAGATCGATTCACGGCCCCGAAACTCGTCCACGTCGGACCCGAGGTACTGGTTGGTAGACACAGTGACCGTCTCGCCAGCAACAACCGAGCTGGGGTTGATGTAAAGCTCGGGGAGCGGTCTTTCGCTCGAGTACGTGAGTTGTGTTCGGACAACTGCGTCATCGACAACAATCTCCAACCAGCATGGCTCGGGGGCAACGGCACAGTCGACGACCTCACCGTTGTCGTTGACGAGGAGGCGTTTCGCCGTCCACGGAAACGTCTCCTGGTTTTCACCTATCCGATAGACGGCGAATCCACCGCCGCATTCGTCACGGGTCTGGTCGCCGTAGCAATCACGGAGAACGAACGGCTCAAGTGGCTCGATGCCGGTGAATCGTGCCTCGAACTGGTCGAGGTGGTGCATCGAGTCAGGCACCTCGACGGTGACCTTCGTCTGCGCGTTGGCAGCCTGAACGGTCAGGAGCAGAGTAGCTGCGGCGGTTACCAGCGCTGCGAGCGCAAGAAGTCGCGTCTGCGGTTGACCGAGCGACGGCCGTTCGGTTTTCAACATGTAAACCGAAGGTACCGTAACGATGCTCAAGTGAACAGAGGTCTTCGTAGAGCTACTCGAACACAACTACTGACCGAGTAGCCACGGTGCGAGGGTTGGTGTCGACAACGATCTCGCACGAGCCTTCTTTGGCTTCCATACACCGGCGAATCTTCGAAAGTTTGAGGGTGAGCTCTGCGTTTCCGTTGGCATCGGCTCGGGCACGAGTTCTTTTGCCGCATGCTTCACGGTTCGTGTTGTAGTTGCAGCGAGCGATCACACGCGTGCCCGGTAAGAGGTTCTGTACCGTGATCTTCACCATCTGACCGTCGACATAGGGACCCTCGGGAATCGCGACTCTCGGCGTCTCCAATGGCTGGCTGGTATCGAACGTGATCGGGATACGTTGGCCGATCCGGTAGTCGGTCGAACGGTCGTCGCTTGCGGTTCGAACGACGAGGTAGCAGCCTCGGCGCGGGTTGTCCTTTCCGCAATCGGCAGTTCGGCTTTGCTTCATTGCGAGAATCCGGCTTGGCCGTACCGTGATTGTTCGGGTGGCCGTCTCGCCACTGGCATCGCCCGCCAAGTGTCGCCGCACTAGCCGCTTACACATCGGCCGGCCAGCCTTCGAAGCGCACTGATACACAAACACCGGTGTCTTGAGCGACGACTTGACTGTGAGCTCTACTGGCTCGTTGTTGGTAAGGCCGTCGGTCTTTGACAGTTCGGTCGATTCCTTCGGAAGCGCTGACGTTGCCTTGGCAAAGTTGAGCGGCACGGCCGACTCCTCGTGGCCCCACAAACGAATCACACAGGAGCCGGTGTTGGCAGCGCAGTCGAACAGTTTCTTGTTGACGACGATTGCTCGGCGCGGCACAACGTCGACGGGCTCGAGGTACTGGACGTGTTGTGCCAGGCGAACGCAGCTGTCTCGATAGCACTGCTCGAAAACGTCGATTGGTCCACCATCGGCTTTCGGTCCGGCATATTCGTTGGTGGTGACCGTTGCTGTTTGGCCGGGAAGAAATGGTGTGGGGTGCTCGATCAGCACCTTCGGAGCCGGGTAATCACCGGCCTGCGCGCCTGCGGGTCCAACAGTTGCCAGCAGCGCAGCCCCGCACAACACAGCGACGGACAGCGCCAGGACCCGAAGGGAGCCGGGGGCGAACGGTGACATAGCAAGGGGGGTCGGCATGTCTTCCGAAGGTACCGGCATGACGTTCATATTGGAAATAACCGGGTCGAGCTGCTGGTTTCTGCGCACTCGGTCGTTGTCAGCCCGAGCGGCTCTTGGGGCTCCAAAG
>CALJDK010000034.1 GCA_938023735.1 uncultured Acidimicrobiales bacterium | reverse complement strand
GCCAATTCATAGGAGCCTCGGAACGCTGGCGAGCCGGGTTCGGCATCGGGGTCGCCGACCAGGATCTTCACCGGGTCGCCACTGTCGGGGCGGATCGTCACCACGCCTTCCCGGCTGAGGATCTCCTCACGCAGGGCGGGCAGGTACTCGGTCCACACCTTCCAGTAATCCCAAGTGTCGGACACGATCGACACGATGCCGCTGGGGTAGGTGCTGGTGATCAGTCGATGGAATGTGGCCACCTCATCTTCCTTGGTGCCCATGCACATCACCGAGTGTTCGGTAGCCGGTACTGAGCCGCCCACCAGCTCGGCATCGCTGTCGGCTCCGTAGTAGTCCTCGAGAAAGTCGATGGCCGGAACCGTGTCGGTACCGGTAAAGCTCAGCAGGTGACCAGCGCCCGACAGCATGGCAGCTTCGGTTCCGTACATGCCTCGGTAGCTGAAGTCATGGCCTTGCCAGTCGACAAACTCCATGTCGCCGCCAGTCTTGGCCGTCCACGTATCGAGGATGCGTCGGTACTTGGCTGCAATCGTTGCTGCGGTGCTGGGGCCCCAGATGATTGAGCTCATCGATGTTTCCAGGTAGTTGGTGATCCAGAAGAACTCCGGGTCGGTGTTCCACAGCACAAACATCGGCACGCCGATCGGTGCTTTGGTTCCCTCGGGCAGCGCCCGAATCTCGACCGGCAGGAAGCCCAGGTCGTGCAGTGCTTCGATGTGGTCGATGCCGATACTGATACCGGCGTTGCGCATACGCCGGGCGTAGCGTTCGACCACTTCTTCTTTGGGCCTGCTGAAGAACTCCCGGTCCCAGCGGGCGACCAAGTACTCCTTCACGTAGTACTGGAGACCGAAGAACACCACCGAGTCGATGTCGTCGATGCGTGACTTTCGAGCGGTCCAGTTGGAGAACACCGTTGTGGTGCCCTTTGGGTATTGCGAGCGGTGATCGGCCTTGTAGAAGTCGATCATGGTCAGTGGGTTGGTGCTCATTGTGTTTCTCCTTTGATGTAGAGGTCGCTGAAGGGGATGGTGATCACGCCTTCGAGTTCTGCGCTTGCCGTATCGCTGGCTGGGCCAACGGCGGTGCGGGCTAGGCAGGCGATGGCGGCGAACGATTCGGCCAGCGATGCGGTGCCCTTGGTGAAGAGCCCGTGGGTTACTGCCAGGGTGAGCGGGCCGGCATTCTTGGCCTGCAGTTCCTTCGCCAGGCCGAGGAACGTTCCGCCGCCGTCGCAAATGTCGTCGATGATGATGCAGGGGCGGCCGCCGAGATCGTCGGTGAGTACGCCGAAACCCGAGAGTTCTCCGGTGGCGGGGTCACGGTGCTTTATTGCCTGCACAACATCCCGGCCGCCGGTCCAGTTGTAGGCCTTCTTTGCGGCTCCGGCGTCGGGAATGATTACGACGGGGTTGGTGGCAAACAGTCCTGCGTGTTCGAAGCGCCGAACCACCTCGGATTGCGCGAAGTGGGGCAGGCGGGCGCTTACCTCGCTGTGTGGATCGGCGATGACGATGTTGAGTTCGGCCACCACCTCCAGGGCCAGCTCCAGCTCGATCCCATCGAGGCGATCGTTGCGACGGTCGTGGCGGGCGAAGGGGAAGTAGGGAATGAACCATTCAACTTCGACGCTCAGCCGGCGCAGGATGCGATCGGCGGTGAGAATGATGCCCAGGTCATCGAAGTTGTGTGCGTTGGCTTCAACGGTTGCGAGGCTGGAGATTGTCGCTCCGTCACGAACCCGAACATGGCGCTCTCCCGCCGGGTACTGAGTGATTTCGAAGACCGCGTTGAAGGTGAAATAGCTCGGGGACGCTGGGGTGGCTGGTGCCGTTGGGCGAGTAATTGTCGAAGTGACCATATCTCCAGGTAACAACGATTTCTAATATTTGTCAAGTAGACAATTAAAGACGGTTCCGTGATAGGTTCAGCTCATGTCGTCAACGTATG
Organism: uncultured Acidimicrobiales bacterium; assembly: GCA_938023735.1. Lineage (GTDB taxonomy): Bacteria > Actinomycetota > Acidimicrobiia > Acidimicrobiales > SHLQ01 > CALLQB01. The sequence continues at coordinate 3,085 of CALJDK010000034.1, read as the reverse complement.
ACCCCGCCGACTTTCCTGCGTTTGCTGTAACGGTCGACCTGGTGGTCCTAACTGTCAGGCCGCCGAACCTCGAGGTGCTCCTGGTGCGCCGAGCAGAAGCGCCGCAGAAAGGACGCTGGGCGCTTCCTGGTGGTTTCGTTGGGCCAAGCCAGGACTTGGCCGACGCAGCCGAATCAAAGCTGGTCGATAAAACCGGCATTCGAGTGAAGCAAGCGCATCTCGAACAGCTGCAAACCTTCGGTCAGCCCAAGCGCGACCCTCGCATGCGCGTGGTAAGCGTGGCCCACCTTGCGATGGTGGCCGTCCCGTCCGAACCCGAGCTCGAGGGAGCAGCGTGGCATACCGTGGGGAGTCTCGACGCCGCTGCGCTGGCCTTCGACCACGCCGAGATTCTGCAAGCGGGCGTGGAGAGGGCTCGATCGAAGCTTGAGTACACAACGCTCGCTACCTCGTTCTGTCGGTCCGAATTTACGCTGGCCGAATTGCGATCGGTGTACGAGGCGGCCTGGGGCGAACGGCTCGATGCCGCCAACTTCCAACGGAAGGTCCTGGCTACCGAGGGATTTGTTGAATCGACTGGGCGAACCGAATCGGCCGGGCCGGGTAGGCCCGCACGCACCTTCGTTGCGGGGCGGGCCGAACTCCTCCACCCGCCTCTGATGCCACCGGGTGCACTCTGACTTCGTGGTGTAGCGGGGGCGAAATTCGGGAGTGTCACACCCTGAAAGTACACTCGAACATATGTTCGATCCTCAAGAACTGCCAAGCGACATGGAAGGTGCCGATGTAGGTCCGATGAGGCCTACGTCTGGTGTGGGCGAGATCGAGGATCTTGCCCACACCCTCACGCTGCTGTCCAAGATCGACTGGACAGCTCACCCAAGCGAGCTGGCCCTCGAAGCACTGGCCGACCTCGAGATGCTGCGGGCCCGACTCGATGGCTTGTGCATTGGCCTAACCGGCGAGCGGGGGACCTCGCTCGGGGCCGCCCTTGCCGGGCACCGCAGCGTGGCTTCGTTTCTCAAGACCGAGGTTCACTTTCCAAAACCCGAAGCCGATCGTCGGGCGGGGTTGGCTCGTCGCATCAACGACCGGGCGTCCATGCGGGCCGTTGCAACCGCCCTTATCGAGGGCCGAATCGGTTTCGCACAGGCGGCATTGATCGGCAAATACTCGATCGCCGACGAGGTGTCGTGGGCGTTCGACGATGCGGTTGAAGCCTTCTTCCTTCCCGTCGCCGAGCAGAAAGATTGGGCGTTCTTTCAACGGGCGTGCCTCGAATGGTTCGAACAGCGCGACGTCACCCAGGGCGAGGCCCGCGACCGTCGCCAAGATGCTCGGCAGAAAGTGCGGGTGTCCACCAGTTTCGACGGCATGGTTCGTATCGACGGTTGGTTGCCAACGGTCGAGGGTTCGATCTTTTCAATCGAGTACGAGCGGCTTCGTCGCCACCTCTACGACCAGGACTACGCCGAGGCTCGGGCCAAGTTGGGCCGCGACCCCAAACCCGACGAGCTTGGCCGCACCGCCGACGAACGCTCGGTGGCCGTGCTGGTGCTGATGGCACAACGGTCAGCATCGTTTGGCGAAGGTCCGGTGTCGGCGCTGCCATGCGTCAACGTCATGGTCGACTACAAGACCTTTGCGGCGGCAACGTCGGAACTCATGGGTTTGCCGGCCCTGTACCCGGCAGGCGGTGTCCGGCGGACCGAGATGGGCCTGCCCGTTTCGCCCCGCACCGTCGTCGAAACACTGCTTCAAGGACATATCCGCCGGGTCGTGTTTGATCCCAAGGGTCAGGTGCTCGATGTTGGCCGCAAGTCCCGTTTCTTTACCGGCGGACTTCGCGAGGCGGTGATGTTGCAAGACCAAACGTGTGTTGAACCGGGCTGCGAGGTTCCGGCGCGTTTCTGCGAGGTCGATCACTGCCAGTCGTGGGCCGACCTGGGTACAACCTGCATCGGCAACGGAAACTGTCGATGTCGATTCCACAACGGTCTCAAAGGGTCTCGAAGTGTCGACCCCATCTATGACCAACGCAACGGCAGCCTCGGGTTTCACGTCGACCCTCATGTGCAAGACAAACCGTTCGTATCAAAGGCGACGTATCGAAAGCGGCCCAGTTCGCAGCCGCCGATGCCCGAACCACGGTCGGTAACCGGACGAAATCAATGCTGATGTGCTCGTTGTTGATGCGGCAGGTCTCCTCGTTAACGAGGCCCTGACTGCGGATTTCCCCGGGCGACACCGCCGACCGGCGTGCCACACTGGTCATATGCAGCTCACCGTGCGGGTCCCCCGACAGCGTGAGCTTGGCGCGTGCATCGAAAGGCTCTGGTACTGCGAGGACCCTTCAGCCGCGGGCGACCGCGATCTTCCCGGTCGACGATCGAGAATACGGCCAACGAGACGGCCGATATTCCGACCCCCAAGGTCACATCTGGATACTGAGCCAAAGCTCCGAGGACCTCACCAACGAAGAGATCCAAGAGCGTCTCGACCAGTAGTTCGGCCAGTTCGGCCGATGCCTGTTAGACGTCGCTTTTCTGGAAGCGCGCCATCGATAAGGCCAGTACGGCTGCTCTTATTCGCTTTGGGCGGTGCGGATTTCACAGCTGAAGTTGCCTGGTGGGAGGGCGAGGACGTTGTTTGAGAACGACAACGGCTGAGTGTCGCCGGCGGCTACTGCTTCGGCGATTCCGGTGGCGGCGCCTATTCGGTTGCCGCTTCCGTCGAAGACCACGGCGAGTACCTCGTAGGTCGCAATATCCGGCGTCGAGTTGGTGACCTCTGCAGAAGGGATGGCCGAGCCGGCAGTCTGGTTGACCTCGCAGAATCCAACGTCGGCCACGATCGCTGGGCTATTCGCCGAAGGAGTGGCACGGATGGCGGAAAGCTCGCAATCGCTTACCGGCACCCCGGCGCCCTGTGCGAGTTGGGTTGCGGTCTCGCCGGGCGCTACCGCCGGGACGTTAACGATCTCGGTGCCCGCAGACCCGCCCTCGTCATCGATGAGGTCGAGGGTGATGCGGTAGTCCCGGAGAACACTGGAGTTGTTGAAGACCGACAACGTATAGCCGATGCC
>CALJDK010000033.1 GCA_938023735.1 uncultured Acidimicrobiales bacterium | reverse complement strand
CCGCCCTTGTCGATGCCGATCACCTCGACGATGATCGAGTCGTCGCCCGACTCGTTGCCAGAGGTGGAAACGCCGCCGGTGCGAACATCGATAACTTTGCCCACAACAATGGCGCTGGCCGCGTCGTTGCGTTCGTCTTCGGACGGGCAATCACCCTCTTCAGAAGAACTGTCTTCAGAAGAACTGTCTCCGGTGCTCTGCGCGGCGGCAGCGATTGATCCCAACGGGGCCAGCAACGTGAGCGCTGCAATGAGGACGGACAGCCACCACCGGCGTCTGTTCGTCCCTTCAATGCTCCGCTTCATGGCAACTATGACCCCCGGCACACTCTAGTTGCCGATACGGGGTCGGCCAGTGATCTTCTTCGCTGCTACGGCGACCTACTTGGTGGCCTTTTTGATCGCGGCAACCAGTTGGGCTTTGGTCATGCCCGAACGGCCAGCAATGTTGAGCTTTTGGGCCTGCTTATACAGCTCGTCCCGGGTGGGGCCAGACGCACCCTTACTTGCCGATGACTTGCTTCCGGACGTCTTGCTCGAGCTCTTTTTCGTGGATTTCTTTCCCGCTGACTTCTCTTTCGCCGAAGCGGATTTAGCGGACTTCTTTGACGAATCAGACTTCTTCGCCGCCGTCTTCTTACCCGCACTCTTTTTGGCCGAAATCTCTGACACCGGCGCCTCTATCGCCTTCTTTGCCTTCGGGGTCCCAGACTTGGCATCCTTGGCATCCTTGGCAGCTTTACCAGCTTTTCCCTGCTTGCCAGCCTTTCCAGTCTTTCCGGTCGGTCCTGCCGGTGGCGGGTTGCCGGCCGACGTGCGCAACTGCTCCTCGACTTTTTGTTCGATCTGCTCGGCCAGGGCCTGCAGCTTTCCGACAACCTCGGTGAGGCCCGAGGCGACCGCCTCGAAGACCTGCTGGCCTACTTCTTCAGCGCGTGCGAGAGGATCGTTGTTCTTTCCCATGTTTTTGAGGGTATCAGCGCCGAGGTGATCTATCGGCGAGAAAGGGAAACGTCGTTCGGGTTTCTGCAACCACCGATGGGTCGATGGTTGCCCGCAGTATTTCCTCATCGCTACCTGCGGCGGCGATCGTTTCGCCGAGCGGTGAGAAGATCCGGCTATCGCCGCTATAGCGAAGACCATCGCCGTCACCAACCCGGTTGATACCCACCACATAGGCCTGATTCTCGATGGCCCGGGCCATCAGCAGTGCAAGCCAATGTTCGCGCCGCGCCTCGGGCCAGTTGGCCACCACCACATAGAGATCGGTGTGTTCAGCCACATCCCAGAACTCGGTCGCAAAGCGCAGGTCGTAACAAATGAACGGCGCAACCCCGACGCCACTCGCCTCGAACGTTGTCGGCCCCGGCCCGGCGTCGTAGTACTGATCCTCGCCGGCAAAGGAGAACGGATGGTTCTTTGCGTACCGCTGCACCGAACCGTCCGGGGCAACCAACATGAACTGATTGACGGGCCGATCGAACCCCGGGTCGAGCGCCGGGCGAGAGGCTGCGAGCCGCACACCGTGCTCGGCAGCTTGGCTTCGAAGAAACGCCTCGGTGGGGCCGTCTGCGGGTTCAGACAACCGGCTGGCCTGCATCGAGAATCCGGTGGCAAACATTTCGCTGAGAATCACCAGATCGGCATCGGCTGCGGCCTCTGCAATCAGAGGCCGCAGCCGATCAAAGTTCGATGATGGGTCTTCCCAAATGATGTTGTGCTGCACGCCAGCGATACGAAGCATGCAGCCATTTTAGTGCTGGCAACCTCGTGCTGGTTTCGCGCCGGCTTTAACGCTTCGTTTTGCAACCGCTGATCTTGCCGCGGTCCTTCTTGAGACCAAAGGCGTTCGAGAAGCACACATCTTTGGCGCCCTTTCCGCCAATGAGCGTGTCGACACCGGCGTTTCCGCACAGGATGTCGTTTCCACCGAGACCTTCGATGCGGTCGTTGCCATTGAAGCCAACGATGACGTCGGAACGGTTAGTGCCTTTGAGTCGATCGGCCTTGGCAGTTCCCATGATGGTGGCTAGACGTCCACCACACGGAGCACTTGGCGCAATGGCCTCACCGAAACCAAACGTGGAGTCCGGCCCCTTCCGGCCTCGGTCGACGGCATGTCGGGTCAGGAACGCCTCGAGCTGAGCTGGGGTTCTCGCCAGTCGAGCCGACAAAACGAGGGCCGCGTACCCGGCGACGGCTGGCGTTGCTGCGCTTGTGCCGTTGAAGCAGGTGCTGCCGTAGGCAACGGTCTTCACACAGGATGCACCCGAGATTCGCGGGGTCATACGCCCGTCGGTGGTCGGGCCTTGGGAGCTGTAGACCGCAATGTTCTTGCCACGAGCCGGATCGATTGCACCGACACCCATCACACCCGGGGTCTTGCTATCGACGATTGGAATAGCGGCCGAGTAGGGATCCTGCCAGTACTCGAGTGCGCCCTGACCGACCATGACTTCGATGATGTCGTCGGCGCTGCCGTTTCCGACACCGGTCTGCGCGATGAACAGGAAGCCGGGCTGGCGATTTGCACAGCTCGATCCTTGGGCGTACTCGAACGGTAGCTGACCGTTGGCGCCCTGCGGAAGGTCGCCGATGCTCTGGATGTTTCCGTTTGCGTCGGCGACAACGATGTCGTAGTCGGTGGCGTTGTTGGCCGAGAACTGAAATTGGTTCTTCAAGGCAATGAAGTCGTTCCAACGGGCCGAGATGACGCCGTTGGTGCAGGAGAAGAATCCGAGCGATTCGTCGCCCGGCGCGAACTCGTGAAAACCGTTGCCGTCGGTGTCGGTGAACTTGCCGCGATAGTAGATGCCGTCTCGGTTGGCGGCAGCGCTACCTCCGGAGTTTCCGGCCGCTGCAAAGAACGCAACGCCGTTTGCCGCAGCTTTTGCGGCAAGAGCATTATTGACTCCTCGACCGTCGCCGGGCGTGGTGAAGGCAATGCCACCCTGAGACATCGAGATCATGTCGGCGTCTTGGGCGATGGCCCAGTTCACCGCCGCGGGGAGATCGGTGGTGCGTAGCGCGGTGGCTACGTAGAGCTCTGCGGCGGGAGCCAGGTCGTGGATGATCTCGGCCACACCGACGCCGTGCTGGGCATCGTTGCCCGCAACCGACCAGATCTGGCACGCCCGTCCGCCGTTACGGCAGAAGGTCTTCTTTGGCTTTGGCACGTCTTTCGAACGTTGGGCCTTGGTCCAAGTGGCCCCGCCGAACACATCGATGATGACGATCTTGACACCCTTCCCGACGGTGCCCGCCTGGTGCCAGCGAGCAGCACCGATCTTTGCGACCTGCTCGCCTCGAACCTTGCCCTTGTAGCTGTTGTTCGACAGCGACGGAATAACGCCGAGCACACCATCGATGCGGTTGATATCGGCCATCACGAGTTCATTGACGGTGGCATGAACAGCGAGTCCGTCGCTGATGGAGTTCACCGTGCCGCCCAGCGTGCGAACCTCGGCGGCTACTGCGTCGGTGTCGGTGGTGAGTACCTCGACAACGAACGAACCGTCGGCCGACTGCAATCCGGCGAACTGCCCGAGGGCCGGAGTAGCGGTGAGGTCAAGGTCTGATCCGCTGTCGAGCGAGTCGATGCCAGCAAACTCCGGCTGTTCATCGGCAGTGGCCTGACCTGGGGCGGCGGTGAGCAGTGCTGCCACCAACGCCAGTGTTGTGATCAGCAGGGCAATGGCTTTCGCCACACCTGCTTGTTCCCGTCGTGCACCCATTCCTCGCCCCACACTTTTCTTTCTGTCGTCATCACGTCGCCAGCGCCACAGAAACTGAGGCGTCTACCACCTTGGCAGCTTCCTCGTACTGGTGCCATCTCGAGTCGTCCCGGCAAGACTTGTCAGAACGTTCGTTTTTCTCAAGATCTCACCACTGTCCCAAGTTTTCGACATTCTTCCAAACGCGGAGCGTGGCTTTCACCGAGGATTTGGGCAGCTCGTTGCCGGTACCCGCGGCTCAGGGCCACAAACTAGGGTGCAGCCGTGAGCGAACTTTCCTGGAACACCGATGCCGCCAGTGGCGCCCGACGACCAATCGTCGTTGCCGCCTTTGCCGGATACTTCAACGCCGGGGGCGCAGCCACCGCCGCTATCGACTGGCTTCACGAACAACATGACCCGAAGGAGTTGGCGGTTATCGACCCTGAAACCTTCTTCGACTTTCAACAGGAGCGGCCGCAGGTTCGCCTGGTCGACGGAAAGCGCATCATCGAGTGGCCCGACACCCGGTGTTACGCGTTGAGCGCGGGCGAAGAACACGACGTGCTCACCATTGCCGGTGTCGAACCTCACCTTCGTTGGCGAACCTTTGCTGAGCAGGTTGTCGAGATCGGTCGCCAAACTGGTGCCGAACTCTTTGTCACCCTCGGCGCCGCTCCCGGAGTGGTTCCACACACCCGGCCGATCGAGGTGGTCGGCAGCGCCACCGATGCCGAACTCGCACTTCGCCTTGGCCTTGGCCGACCGAGCTACGAAGGCCCAAGCGGGGTGATGGGAGTCCTGCACGACGCCATCGACGCGGCCGGAATGCCGGTTATCTCGCTTCGCGTGTCGGTTCCGCATTACGTGATGGGCGAACCAAGCCCCAAGGCAACACAGGCGCTTCTGCGCAAGCTCGGCCAGGTCACGGGTGTTCCTACCGGGGCAGGCGGCCTCGACGATGCGGCCGGGAGTTGGCAGGAGATGGTCGATGCCGCCGTGGTCAACGACCCCGAAGTCCTCTCGTACGTGAGCGAACTCGAGACCACATTCGACGCCAACGACACCCTCGACGTCACCGTCGATCTCGCGGCCGAGGTCGAGAACTTTCTTCGCGAACGCAACCAGGGCGACAGCTAACCCTCGGCAACTGCGGCGTGGGCGAGCTGGATCTCCGACACCTCTCCGCCCTGTACCAGTACTCCCCTACCGGGCAGCGCCGGCGTGGCTGAACCGCTCGGCAAGTCAACGCCCACTACGTCGCCGTCGAGAACGTCGGGCCAGAGCAGTACGCCTCGACGCTGCTGTTTGAACTCGCCGGTCCAGTGGCCATAGGAGGTTCGGAGCAGGTCGACCCGACCGGCGGCAACGAGATGCACCTGACCATCGCGGCGACCCAGGATGCGCACCAGTTCGTCGGTAGCCGTGACATTTTCAACGTCATCGATCAGCAGCACCGCCCTCTGTGCGCCAGCGAAGTTACTCGCGGTCAAGTCCTCGGCGGTTACCGCTTCGATGCCGTCGATCGGGCTCTGATCGCCGAACCAGAGCACGGAACAGTCTGGATTCGACTGAAGCTGGCTGCCGATGGTCACCAGAGCCGAGGTCTTTCCACTTCGACCAGGACCAGCGATCAGACAATGTTGCCCGAGTCCCAGAGAGAGGCCGGTGGTTTCCAGGTCGGAGCTTCGATGACCGAGTGGAATCCACAACGTTCCATCACGAACTCCCGCCGCAGGCGACAACGACGCCACCGACAGATTGGTCGACAATATGCCGACCGTAAATGCAGGGTGCGCCGGCCGAGGATGCGATGCAGCACGTTCGAGGTCCGCAGCCTCGGTGTAGGCCACCTGTACCTCGAGACCGTTAGGAGCAAGATGGCCGCGGCCCGGCAGCGGGTCGGCGTCGACTTCGCCTCGCACGCCGATCTCGCGTAGCTCCATCTTGTCGGCAACCCGAAGGTACAACCGGAAGGTCGTCGCTGCGGCAAAGTGACGGAGCTCGGTTGGTGACGATGCGGAAACTATCGAGTACACCCCAACGCTCGGCCCATCGAGGTACACGGCGTCAAGAAGATCGAGTAGGTCGTAGCGATCATCGTTCTCTCGTCGAAACGAATCGAGCCCATCGAGTACAAACAGCGTGGGCGTCCAGGTCGCCTCTGCATCGGAGTGTGGCGCGGCTTTGCGACGCCGCACTTCGCGGGCGAGGAGGTGCAAGAGCCGTTGTTGACGCTCGGCCTCTGATGGGCCAACCACCGCCCCCACATGCGGCAGCGAGATGAGATCCTCGAATTCTCCCCGCCCAAGGTCGAGTACCTGTACGTGCAGTTCGTCGGGGGTGAATACGGTGCACGCCGAAATGACCAGGGTGCGCAGTGTGGTGGTGCGTCCGCTGGACGCCGCTCCGGCAACGAATCCGTTGCCCGATGTAGGGTTCCAGATAGCGGCACCCTTTTGTTGGTTATCGGGATCATCGACCTCGCCGAACACCACACCACCGGTAGTGGTTCGGGCCTCCTCGACCTCGACCAGAGATACTGATGCGCCAAGCGGTGCCGGCCATGGACATCTCGGATCTGCGAGCCGCTGCATCTCGTGCACCTCGACGATCGCCTCGACCAGCAGGTCAAGCTCGGTAGGCGATTCGGTCTCTGCTGCAGGCGCGGTCTCTGCTGCAGTCGCGGTCGGGCCAAAGACTACCGGCGATACCAACACATCGGCGTCAGCGTTTGCGCTTCCCGTCGCCAGTGCGGACTGAAAGTTCATCAACTGTCCGGGCCCCAGACGCAGGCAGGCTCGACCCGGCGCATCGCGGCCGATCGACGCAGCCGCGTCGGTGCCGACGACATCGATTGAATCGACGGCGTCGAGCATTCGAAGTGCAATCCGCAGATTGGTGTTGGTGCGAATGTTGTCGTTAATGGCTCCGCTGGGCCGCTGGGTGGCGAGCACAAGATGCACGCCAAGGCTTCGACCTCGCTGAGCGATACCGACGAGAGCGTCGACGAAATCGGGCAGTTCGTTCACCATTGTTGCGAACTCATCGATAACCACCACCAGTCGAGGAAGTGGCTCGACGGCGCTCGACCGGCGGTACGCCTCGATCGAGTCGGCACCGAACTCTCGAAGCAGGCGCTCGCGATACTCGAGCTCGGCGTTCAGGCAACGCAACGCACGCTCGCTCAGCTGCGGATCGAGGTCGGTGACCACACCGACGGTGTGCGGAAGGTCGGCGCACCGGTCGAACGCGCTCCCACCCTTGTAGTCGATCAGCACAAACGCCAAGTGCTCGGCATCGGCAGACGCCGCCATCGAGGCGACCATCGAGCGGAGCAGCTCACTCTTTCCCGAACCCGTCGTGCCACCGATGAGAGCATGAGGCCCGTCGGCGACGAGATCGATGACGACCGGACCGTGCTCATCGCTTCCGAGGGGAGCCGGTAGACCCGGGTTTCCTCGGCACGAACTCCACCTCCGGGCAATGGTGGCGGGTTCAACCGGGCCACCGAGCAGCGAGCCGAGACCAACCTTGCCGGGGATTCCGGCACCCGCCGCCCGAACCTCGGGGTCTTCGAACCGGGCAAGCGCTGCCGCCAACGCCATCCCGGTCTCCGTCGACATTCCGTCGAGCATCACCTCGATCGGCGGTTGGACTTCGCTCGGGTCGACGACTCGACCGATGCCGTCGTCTCCGGCGGTCTCGATGGCCACCGAGGTCTCGGCGGGAAGCCAGTCGAAACTCTCGGCCACCACAACCAGCGCGCAACCCGCGACCCCGGCCAGCGAACGAACCGCAGCATGTCGACCGGAGTGAAACTCGGGCCCATCGATGACCACCACGCTCGTAACGGCCACTCCTGCATCGGTCTCGACCGCGTGCTGGAGTTGTCGGCCGACCACCTCCGCGGCCGCTTCAGCCGTGGTGGCTATGAGGAGACGGCCGGTGGACGAATACCGGTCGGCCGTGTGTGGGAGCAGCGCCGCCCACTGCCACGCAGCCGCCTGGTCGGGCGAACACAGCACGATGATCTCGACGTCGGCGGGCCCATGGTTTCCGGCAACGCTTCCCACCAGCGATCGAACAACCGCTTGAGCAACCGAGCGCCGACCCGTTACACCGGTGACGGTTGCCGAGTGAACCTTGATATCGATGGGCACGTCGTGGAGTACCCCGACCCGGCTCAACAGTTCGGCAACCTCCGGTTCGATACCAACAGCTGCGCTACCGGGCTGCGCATCGCTGCGGGCCGCACCATCGCGAGTGAGAGCCGTGTCGAGCCGGAGCTGCCCGAGACCGACGGTGACTTCCAGAAAATCCGGGTGATCGGTTCGGCGTTCCCACAGATGAACGCTCGGACCGGTTGCTCGGCGTCGCAGTTCGGCAAGGTCGACGTGTCGATCGAGGCGCCGCTGTCGCTCGCGAATCAGTTGTTGCTGCAAGTCACGTTCAAAGCGTCGAAGATCACCCCAGAACGACTTCTCGATCTGCTTCTGCTCACGCCGAAGCCGGTGTTTGTCCTCCCACAGGTTCATCACCGACATCAGCGGACTCAACACCATGAACAAGGCGTAGAGCGGGCTCCAAAGCAACGCCATGGCGGCCCCCATGATGAGTGGCGCCACGATCGCCGCCCAGGAAAACCGAGGACGGTGGTGCTCGGGAGCCTTGCGCGTGGGCAGTTCGAGGGCAACGGGCGGTGACGGCAGCTCCTGGCGGGGCATGCGGTTGAAGGTGAGCATGCTGGCCAACCCAGCGTGAGTGCGCTGTGGCGCAAGATGGTGCGGCGCATCGATCGGCGACCGTCGAGCAAGGATCGTGGCCGAGCCGAGCCGGACCGGCTCGTCCCACTCGAATGCCTCGGCCCTGTTTTCCAAGGAGCTGTCTTGTAAGGACCTGTTTTCCAAGGAGCTGTTTCTGGTGTCGCTGGTGCTGCCGTCTCCTATTTTCACCCCATTCACCGATCCAATGTCCGCGATGGCCAGGCCTCCCGCTGCTGACACCTGAAGGCGAGCATGTCGACGCGAAACCGTTGGCGCTCGCACGACGATGTCGGCCAGTTCCGACCGACCCACCAGATAACGACCGGGCCGAATGACTTGGCGCACACCCGCATCGAGACCGGCCACGACATCGATCGAACCAACCGACGGGCGCAACTTCCGAAGACCCGCCGGCCGGGATCCGGGACGGACCCTGAGGCACGATCCGGGATGGAGGGTGAGGGAGTCGAGCCGGTCGGTGGCAGCCACTGAAAAGCCATCGAGGCTCAGTAGATCGGTGGCGGAAACAACTACCTTCGCTGCCTCAAGGACATCGCCGACGGTGGCCTGTGTTGCGGCCACCGCCGACCACGAGAGCTCGACCACCTGTGAGCTCTGCTCGGTGGTGATACTGATCATCATTGTTGCGTCACGCTCTCTGTGTCCTGTGTCCTGTGTCCCTGTGCGCCTGTGTGCCACCGACTCCTAGGAATCCATGGCGGTTACGGCATTCGCCCGCTCCTTGCCAATGAACGCGCCGTTCTCCCGAAGTGCGGCCTGAAGCTTGACGAGGTTCGGCGCAAACTCCGACTCCCAAAGCTGGCGGAACTGGCGAGCCCGGCGGCCATCCCAGGTCGTGCCGGCAAGAAGGGAATTGAGCGACGCTTGGAGCTGCTCGACTTCGCTGCTTCGGGTCAGGAATTCCTTCTTGAGGTTGACCATGTCGGCCTTGTTCATAATCAGAACTTCACTCATGGGTGTTTCTCTCTTCTCTTGGTTTGTCTGTGTTTGGCTTCATTCGAGGGGAAGTCGAAAGATTTTGTTCAGGGCGTGTGGTGAGGACCCTGTTTTCGAGGACCTGAGCTACGGCCCATGGACCTCGGCTTCGGCGACTCCTTTGGAGGACCACTCGACGATGAGCTCCCACAGCACGATGTAACGGCGGGCCAAGTCGGAGTCGGTGGTGGTGACCTTGGCAAAGACCTCGAGGAACTTCGGGTAGTTCGAGGCGTCCTTTGGGGGCGGAACGAGGTTGCCGTCGACCACAAAGTCCGCCAGTTCAGGGATGTCCTGAGTCGCTTCGGGGTGATACCCGAGGAGGGCGGCGAACAGCGCGAGTTGCAGAGGCCGAACATCTTCGATGTCGTTGGAGCCGCCGAAGCCATCGATGGTGAAGAACAACTCGGCCAGAACGTCGGCGATAGACGAAACCTCGATCGGCTTCACCGCACCGCCGGAGTCGGCGAGGAAGGTATAGGCATCGTTGGCCATTCGGCGTAGCAGCAACCGCAGGACCTTCAGATGTTTGGCGGTCCCGGCAAATACTCCTGCGGGGGTGATGGCAAGGATCGATGACCACACCAGGTCGGCCAACACCCGCCACTGCGAGATCGCCTCCGGGCTTGTTGGGATCTGGCTCAACCCAATCGTCAAGAACGCGAGGACGGTCTTGAGTTGGTCAAGCGATACCGCAGCTGCCACCTCGCCTGCGGACGGGTCGGTATCGAAGCGCGCCACCAGGGTAGGCAGAACCGATGCGATGAATGCGCTGGCCCCCAACACCAGTGCGGCCACAGCGTCGTCGCTTGCCGCCAGCCAGCGGGCAAAGACGCCCGACGACTCGCCCAATGGCCAGCCACCCGAAGCAAGCTCGCCGAAATGCCATGCGGTCAGACGCGCCGCCGCGTCGCGCACCGGATCACCGTTGATCGCCCCGCCCGGAGCGTGGTCGCGAAGCGCCAACAACATGTCGTAACTTGCCGCGAGCCCATCGCTGAACGCAGCGACGTCGGCTGGGTTCGCAGGGCCGCCTGCTTCCCCGAATGCCGCCCGGTCATGCAACTCGGCAAGATGCAGGGTGGCGAGATCGATCAGATCGCCAACCGCCTGATTTGCTGCGGCCAACGCCTCGTCCACGCTCTGCCCGCTGGCAACCTCGGTAGGTACAGCGACGATCAACTCGATCAGTCCTGGCGTTTGAAGAAGCTCGAAGGCTTCAGCCGAGTCGGTGACCTCGGCCATGATGGCAACCATTGGGTTCTCGAAGTTCATCAACCAGCTCCGAACGACCTGATCGTGAGGGTCCAGGGAAACCGGCAGGAGCGAGTACTGCCAGGCGAAGCTTGGCTGAGCCATCAGTTCGGCGGCTCTGGTGAGGAGTTCGGCCACCATGGCTCCGGGGTAGTCGCCCGCTTCGAGCAGGGCCACGATGCGCAACATGTCGAGTGGTTCGTCACCGTTGAAGAGGTGCGCAACCTCGAGCGGGTTGACGTTGCACGCATAACTCACCACAAGAGACAACGGAACGATGAGGTCATCGAGATTGGCGATGAGGTCGGGGTGAGTAAACAAGCGGTCGATGTCGTCGGCGCTGAGTCGTTGCACCACCTCGACGGCAACGCCGGTGTGACCGGCAGACCTCGCGAGAAGTTCGTCGAGCGCGTCGCGGATGTGCTGCGGGTCGGTGGCCGACGTCAACCGGGCAACCAAGTCCGAGGTCGAAAGCCGCTGAAGCTCGGGGAGCCGCTCGGGCAGCTCAACCACCTGGAGCCGATGGCCGCCCTCATGGGAGTACCGGGCCCGGATGTAGTCGAGCCGCCACTGGAGGTCGCGAGCGCCGGCGTCGGTGTTGTCGACGATGGACCGCAAGGCATCGGGCACCGATGAATACCGATAGTCGAGTTGCGCGTTGGCCCTGGCCCACGGTGCGATGAGCTGTCGTCGGATGTTGTCGATAGCTTCGCTCGTGGACCGGTAGGTAACGACCAGCGCATCGGCAGCGAAAAGGTCGATAGCAAGCTTGCCCGATGAACCGGCGCTCACGAGCCCACTCCATTCGTGCTCGCTGTGTTGCGATTTTCTTCGGCGGCCGCCTCGGCGCGACGTGCCGCGGTGCGGGCGTCGGCATCGAAGCTGGTGGCCCGTTGTTCCAGTGCGGCCGCCATGGCAAGGCTGGTTTCGGCGGCGGTGCGACATCGAGCCCGCTGCGATGCCACGACTACGCGCGACCGGTGAGCCCCCTCGCTGAGCCAGATGCCCTCGAGATGACGAGCATGCAGCGAGTCGTAGCTGCTGGAAATTGGCGAGGCGATCGACCGAATCGTTCGGGCCAGTTCGCGCAACTCAGCGGCCCGAGCCGAGGCAGTCCGTGCCGCTCGTTCGTAGTCTGTTGCCGACGGCACGACGTGCCCCCCAAACCCCGCTTCCGCGCTACAAGTGCGGACCCGTAACCGGCTCAGGTGATCGGCAAAGACCACGAGCGTTCGTCGGTAGCGGTACTAGTTCTGTCGGGGGGAAGTCGACGTGATATATACTGAAACTACATGAAACAACACGAACGGCCAAATCGAGGGATTAGTCAGTATCTGAGCGCAGCACTGCATACGGAGTGCGCAACAGGATCTTCAGATCGGTGAGAAGGCTCACGGTCTGCACGTACTCCAGATCGAGCATCACGCCATCGATAATGTCGCCTCGACGCTCCGGAGAGATCTGCCAAAGTCCGGTCATACCCGGCTTCACCTGATTGCGCGGGTGGTCGACCAGGCCATGCTGAGCCGCCTTGCCCCATACCTCGGGTCGGGGGCCGACCAAGCTCATCTTGCCCGACAACACGTTGAAGATCTGCGGGAGCTCATCAAGACTCATCGAGCGGAGCATTCGGCTGCCAAGGGTCGTGCGGTCCTCTACGTCGACGACCAAACCAACCGCGTTTCCGTCGGTGAGGTCGATGACCGGCTCGGGCCGCATGGTCCGGTACTTCAGAATTCGGAACGGTCGACCGTATTCACCCACTCGAAGCTGGCGGTAAAAAAGCGGACGTCCAATCGAAAGCACCACGACAAGCGCGGCAAAGGCAAGCAGCGGAACCATGGCGATGGCGATAAGCGCGCCAACAACAATGTCGAACACTCGCTTGCCGGTGGTGGCGTACCACGTGGGGGCAAGGGCCGGCGTCGCGAGACTGCGGGGGGATGTAAGCACCCGTTCGTTGAACGAAGGCGGGAACTCTGATGTTGAAGGTTGTACGAGCTCGGTATCCGAGGGCTCGGTAACAGCCATTGTCACTTCCGGTGGATGGGTTCTCCGCCCTTACACCAGTACGAATATGTCGAACTGAGCCGACCTCGCAACGCTACCGACAGATTCAGCGGGAACAACCTTGCAAAGAGAATTCCTTCGTAGATACGCCTTTGGGAATTATGCAGGCTGTTGGGTATTACGCAGGACGCTTGAGCGCCGACCGCTCGGCCTCGACTTGGGCTCGCGCATCGCATCCTTCGAGGTGGTCATTCACCAACCCCATCGCCTGCATCAGGGCATACATGGTGGTCGGCCCAACAAACTTCCAACCCCGCTTCTTGAGGTCCTTGCTCAACCGGGTCGACTCGGGAGTAATGGCCAGCGGTGAGATCGATTCGTAGTCGGCTCTGGCCGGTCGGGCCTCGGCGCCTGGCTCGAACTGCCAGAAATAGGCCGCGATGCTGGAAAACTCGTCGAGCATGTCCAACGCCCGCTGCGCATTATTGATGGTGGCCTCGATCTTGCCGCGGTGGCGAATAATGCCTTCGTCGCCAAGAAGTCGATCGACATCAGAAGCACCAAATTTTGCGACCACTTCGGGATCGAAGTCGGCAAATGCAGCACGGAAGTTCTCGCGCTTTTTGAGGATGGTGAGCCAGCTCAGGCCCGCTTGGAAACCTTCGAGACAGACCTTCTCGAAAAGCTGGATGTCGTTGGTGGTTGGCCGCCCCCATTCGGTGTCGTGATAGTGCCGGTACAGACCATCGTCACCCGCCCACCAACAGCCAGCGGATCCATCGTCGTAGGTAAGCAGTCCCTCGGTCATAACAACGCCGATTCTACGTCGGTCCGACCAAACCAGAGTCCACTAAGGCTTCGGGCCCATTTTGCCGATGTTTTTCCTACATGGCGCCGCAACTCCCACCCCCGATTCCTCCGTCGACCGACCTGCTCGCACTGGTTCGGGCGTCATTTCGCGGCGCCCCGCATCCGGTGCTGCTTTTCAACGAGAATCTGCGGATCCTCACCGCCAACCCGGCAGCGGCCACCATGCTGCGCTGCACCGTGGCCGAAGCGGTCGGAAAACCGGTTTTTGCCGACCTCAAAGCCCTCGCACCCGAGCAGCTCAATGCGCTCAGCGAACTGTTGCGCCACGAGCGTTCCTCGCTCGAGATCGATCTTGGGCCGGGCGAGCTGCGGACGGTTACCGGGCGGCAAGATCAGTTTCCCAAAGATCAGCTTTCGCAAGATCAGGCGGCCGGCCATCTTCTGCTTCAACACGTCGAACATCCCGATAAGTCGGTCTTTGCGCTGCACGTCACCTTGACCAGTGCTCAACGAGCGGCCGAAGTTGCCTACCAGCGATCGGTGCGGCTCGAATCGCTGCTCAGTTCAATCAGCGCCGACTTTCTCAATACCCGATGGGAGTCGGTGAACGACGACGTGCGGCGGGCTATGGGCCGCCTGGGCCGAGTCCTCGATCTGGTTCGGCTGCAGGTTCGCGAGACCTCGCTGGCTTCAAAGAACTCGGATCTGGTGGTCGAGTGGGCGGCGCCCGGCTATGCCGAGAGCGACACCACGAGTCATTCGATCTCCTTCGCCACCGAGTCGATCCACAACGAAGCGTTCTCGACCGTCACACCCGTGAGTGGAACCGTCACCCAACTCGGACTCACTGCGGCAGTTCACGAGAGCGACCCCGACGACGCTGCTCTGGTGGTTCCGATCGCCATCGGGCGTCACCAGGTGGGCGCCGTAGTCGCGCAGCGCTCCTCAGATAGCTGCTCCTCAGGAGACAGTTCCTCAACGAGTGCCGAGGATGCGTGGGCCGACGACGAAATCCACGCGCTCTCGACCTTTGCCAACCTGGTCATGCAGCTGCGAAGTCGCAGCACGGTCGAGGCCGCGAGTCGTCAGCGCCTGAGCGTCGAAGACCTGGTTCGCCGGGTCGCCACCGATCTCATCGAGGTAACCCCCGAGGACTCACGCGCCACGATCGAAGCGGCCTTGGCCCAGCTCGGTGCCTTCTTCGACGTACGACGGGTGATGCGCTGGCGGTTCGAACCCGACGGCAGCAAAATCACCGTTACCGAAGCATGGAGCGCCGAGGACGTCGACGCGCTGGGCTTGCGCCCACGCGAACTCACCATCGAACAAAGCCCGGCCCTCGCCGATGTGCTTGCGGTTACCGAACCGGTGGGGCACCTCTTCGACAGCGAACAACTCTTCGGCGACGACCCCGACCGGCTGCCCGTCGGTTCCTACCTGCTGGTCCCGCTTGTCAATGGCGGCATCACCACTGGCGGGTTGGTCTTCGAACGACGCCGAAACGTGGCCTGGCACGAGCTGGAGATCCGTGCGCTCGAAACCATCGCCGCACTGGTTGGCCAGCTCGACGCTCGGGTCGAAGCCGAGCGATATCTCAGCTCGTCGTTCACCCAGGCCCCGGTCGGCATTCTTCTCACCGATGACAGCAACAATGTGGTGGCCACGAACCCGGCGTTTGCCCGGTTCATTGGCGTCAGCGAAGAGGAACTGATCGGCCACGAAGTACGCGAGTACCTCAAGCCTGGCGGTTCCTGGCTCGACCGGCCGACCGAAGGTCATCAGGGGGAAATTCCTTTCTATCGCCCCGACCACCGAACGGTTTGGGGCCGAGTGAACTCGGTACGGATCCCTGCACCCGAAGGCCTCTCGGACAGCGTGTTGTCCTACATCGAAGATGTCACCCGGGCCCGCCGAAACCGCGAACGGCTGGAGTTTCAAGCCAACCACGACGAACTCACCGGGTTGGCGAACCGCCGGGTACTCGTCGACGAACTCGCCGCATGCGTCGGTGTTCCGAGTTCTCCCGACGACGCCGCCGTGCTCATGATCGACCTCGACCGGTTCAAGGTCGTCAACGACTCGCTCGGCCACAGCGTCGGCGATGAGATCCTTTGCACGGTGGCCGACCGCATCCGCACTGCGGTCCGCGATTCCGATTTGGTTTCGCGCCTCGGTGGCGACGAGTTCGTGGTGCTGCTTCGAGGACCGGTGGGCAGTCTTGAGTCGGTCTCGGTAGCCCAACGCATCATCGAACTCATCAAAGAACCGATCCGCTGCGGAATCCACGAGGTGTTTGTGACCGGCAGCGTCGGCATCGCATTCCCGAGTCACGACGACCGCAAGATCGAAGATGTTCTCAGCCACGCCGATGCGGCGATGTATGACGCAAAGAGCAAAGGCCGGAACCGGTACGAGACCTTCGACGAACGCAGCCGCGAACTCGTGGCAACCCGTATCGAGACCGAAGGCCAACTCCGCCGAGCCATCGAGAACCACGAACTCGAGGTGTACTACCAACCCGAGTACGACCTAGTGAAAAACGAGATCGTTGGCGCCGAATCGCTGGTGCGATGGAACCACCCCGACAAAGGTGTGCTCACCGCTGGTGCGTTTATCGATATCGCCGAGGACACCGGCCTAGTGGTCGACATCGGTGCGCTGGTGTTGAAAGAGGCCTGCCGCCAGGGAGCCGAATGGAACCGTCGACGCGAGGTCCCCTTGACAATCCGGGTGAACTTGTCGGCGCGTCAACTTGAACGAGCGTCGATCGTCGATGAAGTGCTTACCGAACTCGACGAGAGCGGACTCCCGGCCGAGCACCTCTGTTTGGAGATCACCGAGACCGCTCTTATGACCGACGTCGAGGAATCGATGCGGCTCCTTACCCGACTTCGCGACACCGGCGTTCGCCTTGCGGTCGATGACTTCGGCACCGGCTTTAGCTCGCTCGCCTATCTCAAACGTTTCCCGGTGGACATTCTCAAGATCGACCAGGCGTTTATTCGGAACCTCGATACCGACGCCACCGACGAAGCAATCGTTCTCTCGATCATCAGGCTCGCCGAGGCCCTCGACCTCCAGGTCGTGGCCGAAGGAATCGAAGAAGACGCCCACCATTCAAAGCTCGTGGCAATGGGCTGCGAACGAGGCCAAGGCTTTGGTCTGGCCCGCCCGGCGCCAGCGAGCAAGGTGGCCGAACTACTTTCGTTGCAGCCGGTTGCCCCAGCTGAGGCGGCCATGGATCCCCTTTCGGAGTCGGCCGCGGAATCCGCTGCCTAATCGACGCCCAATCGACAGCCCAATCGACAGCCCAATCGACAGCAGGGATAGCGCCTGCTCCGCCCGCTCTCTCTTTCACCGATAACCTTGCTGAAACGGTCTTCTCGCCCCCACCTTGTGCGGGGCGTCCCCACCAGAGGCCGAAGCAGCTAGGAGTAAGTGCATATGAGACTCGGACGATCGGGCGGTGCGCCCCGTAGGACAACCCCACGTCGACAATCTCGACCCCGTTCTGGGGGCACGCGCCAACGACGCATGCCCACCAGTGGCGGCGGAATGCCGTCGGGTGGCATGCCCAAGGGTGGCTGTGGCGGCGCGCTTCTTCTCGGTGTGATCCTGCTTGCCGTCATGTTTCTCGGAGGCGGTGGCCTTCCCGGTGGCGGCGGAGGCGGTGGCGGTGGTGGCGGCGAACGAACCGACCTGGTCGGCGCAACAGCGGTTACCGCCGACGACCTCTCCCCCACCGATCGAGCCGACCTCCAGCAACTGGCCGACGATCTGGCAAACGATGTCAACGGCTATTGGGCAGATCAGTACCCGACCACCTATGGCCGGGGATATCAGCCACCCGAATTCTTCGCGTTCAACCCGGTTAACCCCGACCGCAACCTCACCTGCGGCCAACGCTTGTCGCCGCAGGTGCTTGCGAGCAACGCCATCTACTGCCCCGCCGGCGACTACATCACGTGGGATGAACACTTCCTGTTCCCCAAGCTACGGGTGAACTTTGGTCAGGCCGCCGTGGGTGTGGTGTTGGCCCACGAGTGGGGCCACGCGATCCAGGGGCCATCTCGAGCACGAGTCGAAGGGTCCACCACCATCTTCAAGGAGCTGCAAGCCGACTGCTTTGCGGGCGCTTGGGTGAAGCACGTTCAGGACGACCAAAGCCCACTACTCAACCCGTTCGATCAGCAGGAACTCGACGGAGCGGTTGCCGGATTCCTCCTTCTTCGTGACCCTCCGGGCACCGACCCCAACGCTCGGGGAGCACACGGGTCGGCCTTCGACCGCATCGGCTCTTTCGAAGATGGCCTTATCAACGGTCCCGACTACTGCGCCTCCTACCGCGAGGGCAGCGGCGACCGGCCGCGCATTACGCCCCTGCAGTTCACCGCAGACGACGAAGGGGGCGGCAACCTCGACTACGACACCTCGGTCGATGTTGTCGTCAACGCACTCAACGAGTTCTACAGCGACACCCTGCTCGAGGTTCTTGGCGAAGAACAGCTCGGACTCGACGAGTACCGCTCCAGCATCAACGGTGTCACCGCCTGCCCCGACCCGGCAGAAGGCATCATCTTCTACTGCGAATCCACCACAACCGTGAGCTGGGACGCCGACCAACTGCGGGCGATCCACAACGACATCGGCGACTTTGCCGTGTCGCAACTCTTTGCCCACGAGTACGGCCATGCGATTCTCGATCTCATCGGCTTCGATGGATCCGGCGAAGAACTCGAGATTGCCGCCGACTGTCTCTCCGGTGCCTGGAGCGCTGCGGTGAA
Organism: uncultured Acidimicrobiales bacterium; assembly: GCA_938023735.1. GTDB lineage: Bacteria > Actinomycetota > Acidimicrobiia > Acidimicrobiales > SHLQ01 > CALLQB01. The sequence goes on along the minus strand of CALJDK010000033.1, from coordinate 31,610 downwards.
CTCTGGCCAGCTACGGGTACCCGACCCGCAGAACCAGTCAGCTACCGTGCCGCTCGAAATGTCGCCTGGCGACCTCGACGAAGGCCTTGCCACCATGCTCCGCTTCCGCCACCCCGACGGTGGCCCCGACCGCAACAGTGACGCTGCCGATCTGTTCGAGCGAAGCCGTGCCTTCCAGGTCGGATTCTTCGGCAACGCCAACAGTTGCGTGCAGTAGCCGCCTGTGCAGCACCGCCGGTCACGCTGGGTCGTCGGCGCGATACTGACCTGCCTGGTGGCAGCATCCTGCGCGTCGACTGACGGTCCTGCGGCGGTCGTCATCGAGCCGAGCATACAAACCCGAATTATCGCAACACCGACCGGGCTACCGGACAAACTCGGCCCGCTCACCATTCATGCCGTCGGCGATCTTCTTGCCCATGAATCGGTGGTTGCCAACGGGCGACTGCCGCTCGACGAAGTAGGCGACCTGTTTGCCGGCGACGGGCTTACCATCGCCAACCTGGAGTGCCCGGCGTCGTCGTTGGGATCCGAGCCAATCGAGGGGCGGTTCACCTGTGATCCGGAGCTTCTCGGCGATCTCGCCGCCGGGGGTGTCGATGTGGTGTCGCTTGCCAATGACCGCTCGGTCGACCGCGGACGAGCCGCGGTTGTCGAGACCGTCGAGGCGGCCGAGAGCGCTGGTCTACGCGTGGTGGGCGCCGGTGCCAATGGGTCTGAGGCCTACGGCGCCGAAGTTGTGGAACATGCTGGATGGCGAATCGGCGTCATCGGCACAACGGCCGTCGGATCCAACTTTGCCACCGCCGATCGGGCTGGCACCGCTCCTATCGAACGAACCAGCGCTATCACCAGCGCCATCGACCGGATTCGCGACGACGTCGATCTGGTGGTGGTGACCGTGCACTGGGGTCGGCCCCTCGATCGCGATCCCGAATCACGAGATCGGGGCTACGCCGACACGCTCATCGCGGCGGGTGCCGATGTGGTGTTTGGCCATGGACCGCACCGCCTGCAGTCCTTCGCGTTGGTGCAGGAGAAGCCGGTGTTCTGGAGTTTGGGTCACTTTCTTTGGCCCCTTAGCGATCCCGCCGACGCCGACTCAGCGGTTGGTCGGGTTGAGGTGGCGACCGATGGCTCAACCGTTGTCTGTCTGGTCCCAGTGACCTTGACTCCAGACAAGGGTCCCACCCTCGACCGAGCCGACAGCCAGTGTTAGCTGCCCAGTCAGCGGAAGCGCCTATCCACTGCGTTTCAGGCCAGAATGAGTTGCATCGCGCGGGTCCCGAATTCTTCGGCCAGTACTTGGTCGCGCACTAGGCAGAACTGACGCGACCGGAAGACCGCACCACCAAAGCCAGCACGTTCCAACTCGCCTTGGTTGGCAACGAGGTTGGCACGACGTGCGGCCAACGTCTGGCGCTGATCCTCGACTAACTCGGTCGTCGCTACGAGCCGCACCCCTGTCGAGGCCAAGGAGCCAGTGATGGCACCAAGCGTGGGGCGCTGCGACGGGGTGAGGAACGAACGGTCGACCGAGGAGTTTTCGAGCACGTTGGTTTGCACGAGCGCGAGCCCATCGACGTCGAGCAGGCGGTCGATGTCGACGGTGGGCAAATTCGACCGGCCCCAAACGTCGGCGTCGAGTGACACCACCGCATCGAAGGTCCCGTCAACCGCGGTTGGAGCACCGACCTTCACCTGTACCGAATCGGTAAGCCCAGCATTGGCCAAACGCTTCTTCGCGAACGTAGCCCCGACCTCGGAGTCAGTAACGGTGACAACCGAGCAGCCCCGGGTTCGAGCCGCGTAGAGCGCAAAGGCCCCCCAGCCGGTTCCGATCTCGCAGAGCCGGGAGTTGCCATCGAGCTCAAGTCGCTCACAGATCTGAGAGAAGCGGGCCAGCGACGCCGAGTACAGGTCGTTGGCGGTTGAGCGTTCGGGTTCGCTGGCATGGGTTGGCTGCGGCGGCAAGGTGAGAAATCGGCCCGTGCCGTGAAACATGGTTTTGTCGAGGATGTACCCCTGAACTATGGGGTCGTCGTGGCCGATGCCCTCCCATTGCTCGCGGGGCGACCTGATCCGCCGGGTGATGGGGTCGATGTTGGGAGGCGCAGGAAGCACCGACATGAGCGACAGGAAGAACGTAAGGACGCCGGGCAGGTCCTCGGTGGTCCACCACCCGTCTTCGTAGGTACTTCCAAGCGAGCCGATACCGCCTTTGCCGATGGACCGCCAGACGGCCGGATGGTTAATGCGGAAGTCGGGGACAGCATTGGACAAACCGGACGCCGTGGACTCGGGGCTCGAGGGGCCCAGCAGAACTTCGATATCTTCGTCGACAACCCGCAGCGGTTTGGTGGCAAACCGATCAAGAACGGGAATCACCACTCGCATCGCCGCCCGGTCAATGGCGCGGAGAGGGGGGAAGATCTCACTCACGGTGGAATTGTGGCCCTGGGGTTGCGTGAGTTGGTGGATGCCGCGGAAATCGTGGGCAAGATAGCGCTATGGCTCATTCGTCAGACACCTGCGAGTTGTGCGAAGCGGCGAAGCTGACCGAGTGGTTCCATGAGGACGATCGCTGTTGGATCGCCGAATGCGAGGCATGTTGGGTTCCGATGGTGGTTTGGCGCTCGCATGGCACCGAACCTCCGGCCGATGACATCGCCCACATGCATGCGTGTCTCGCCAAAGTCGGCGACCAGGTGTTTGGCATTGATGGCTGGTTCCTCGACGACAACATGCGCCAGATTCCCGACCACTACCACGCCCACGTCCGAAAGAAGCTCCCCTGGATGAAGTGAGCTAGGGGGCAGCTTCCGGGGGCCCCTATCCGGCGGCTTGTTCGTTGTGTCCGGCCGTGATGGCAGCGTTGGCGTTGGCGACAAACTGATGGTCGCCGCCGACTGCCGGTCGACCCAGCAAGAACCCTTGGAACCACGTGCAACCGAGTTCGCTCAGAAGGTCGAGCTGACGACCCGTGGCCACGCCTACGGCGGTGACGGTCAGATTCCGTTCTTGTGCCCGGGCCAAAATGCCCGCTACCTGTGCCGTATCGGCCGCATGTCGACCAACACCCTCAACCAAGCGACGGTTGATTTTGAGTTCGCTGATCCCCTCATTCATATGGGCAAGCGACGACCGGAAGAGTCGGCCTGTGGCGTCATCGACCACGAGACGTACCCCAAGCGTGTTCAAGTTCTCGATCGCCTCTCCGAGCGCCTTGTCGGCCGATAAGAACACCGGTTCGGCCACTTCGATACCAAGCTGTTCCGGGTCGATCTCGTACAAACGCAGCAGTGCGTCGAGACGCGAGATGAACCCGCGTTCGGTTGCCTGAGACGCCGACACATTCACATCGACTCGCGGCGCCACGCCGTATTTTCGTTCGACCGACGCCAAGAACTCGAGTGCCCGGTCGAGCACCCGGTGCCCCACCGCCGACGCCATGCCGAGGTTCTCGGCAAGTTCGACAACCTCGCTTGCGCCGACCAGGCCCCGCGATGGGCTATGCCATCGAACGAGGGCCTCGAACCGCGGGTTTGGGTTGTTTGGGTCTTCGCCGCTGACGACCGACCGAGCGATGCTCTGGGGGAACACGGCCTGGTAGGCGTTGTCGAGCTGGTTCCCAAGCTGATCGGCGGACAGCGCAGCCCGAAACTCTTCTTCAAGCGAACGCCGCTCCGACAGCTCGACCTGACCGTTCTCGCCGACCGTCGCCGATCGCACGCGACCTCGGCTTCGAGCTCGCTGGAGCGCCAGGCCAGCATTGTCGAAGAGTTCGTCGCCCGACATCGAACGATCGCCGGTGTGAGCCAGGCCCATGCTGAACTGCACGGTGAGGTAGCGCTGACCGCGGTCGGTTTCGATAACGAAGGTTGGCGAGAGCTCATCGGCGATTCGGGCGGTGAGGTGCTCAAGGTCGATATTGTCACCCAGCCGTTGTGAGAGCACCCCGAAGGTCCGCTGGTCGATGCGGGCGGCCGATTCATCGTGGCGGCACGCAAGAGCAAGCCGATCGGCGATCGCGAGGGCAAGCGCATCCTGTTCTGCGGCGGTGAGCGAGAACTCCTCCCCCGCCTTTTCGATCAGGTCGGCGACCCGGTCGATTTCGACCAGGGCAACGGCCACCTTCGAGCGGTTGCCGATGGTCTTCGCGATAGCCCGGACAGCGCGCCGTTTGAGACCGGCGCCGCTGCTGAGAAGCGTCAGCGGGTCGACCGCAAGTTGATCTTCGTGTTCCCAGTCGGGCACCGACTCGAGCGGTGTGACGATGACCGAGGCGAGTGGCCGTCCGTCCTCGAGGTCGGCCTCATTGTAGAACTGGGCATGAAACGGCGCAGCCGGGCCTTCGATGGTCCGTATCCAAAGCTGGCCCGACCAGACCCCGTTGTCCGGAAACTGGGGCCAGACCTCGGTGCGGATCAGAACCGCAGACTTTGGTGTGAAGAACTCATGGAGCTCGGTGCCGACCTCGGCGCCAGTGAGCGCGGCCAGGTCGGCGGAGATGTACTTGATGCCAACGCCCTGCTCGACCACCAGCACCGAACCCTCGGTCCCATCGGCGATTCGATCGGGAAGGTCGCCGCTCTCGACGAGTTGCGTGATGTCTTCGACGACCGCAACGTCGCCGGTGCGTTCACCGTCGGCTCCGATGATTGGGCTCATACGGCTTCGTAGGAATCGCATGCGCCCGTCGCCGGTATCGACCTCGATGGTTTCGCTCATGCCATCGTCGCCGACGTTGACCAGACTGGATCGCTCGGTCGCGAAATCTAGAGCGTCAACGCTACCCAACATCTCGAGCAGGAAGTCATTGATAAACGACACGTTGCCGTCGCGGTCGCGAGTGAAGGTTCCGACGCGCTCGGGTTGCGGAGTGGACGGTTCGCTCAATGTTTCTGGGTCGCCATCGACGGCGGTGAGTTGCAGCGCGATCTGGGCCACCGTGGGATCATCGAGGTAGTTGCGCCCGATAACCTCGATCCACCGCCAACCTGATTCTGCGGGGACCCGTAGGAATCCGTGGATCTCACCCTCGATTGCCGGGTGGCGCAGTCGTTGCTCGACGTAGGACCGGTCGGTCGGATGGACGGCGGCGAGCAGCTCCATGCCAACCGCCGATGTGGCCTCGCGGCCAATCAATCCCGAAAAGCTTGCGCTGGCGTAGGTGACGTTGAATTGCTCGTCGAGAAACACAACCGCGGACTCGGCGGTATCGTCCGGCGATGACCCGACCGCGAGGCCTCGACTGTCTTCGCCACCGCGTGCCCGGACGATCAGGCCATTTGGCCGGCTGATGATAGTGGTGTCGAAGCAACGTTCGTCGCCGTCGGGACGAAGAAATCGCAGTGGACCAAAGGCGCAGTGCTCGCCATCGTCCTTGGCTTCCATAGCATCGAGAGCTGCGGTGAACTCGGCCTCGTCGTCACCGTGGAGAAGTTCCCAAAGATGAAGACCGGCGAGGCTGTCAGGATGACAGCCGAGCTTTCCCTGAACGGGGCCGGTGACCACGTCGATCACACTCGAACCGGGTCGAAGCAGGATTCCGATGTCGGTCGGTTCGGATGCGGCAAGGTCGGTTGTGGAAGATCCCTCGGCCGGTTCGGTGACAGCTTCACGACCTTCGAGGGCATCCTGGTCGAAGAGGCCAATCGAGTCGGCAGGCGAGTTTGCCGGAGCTACAGCAATCGCGGGCAGCTCGGACGAGAGTGTGAGGTCGCCGTCGTCGACGATTTCAGCGGTGTTGAGTAGGGAGCTCTCATCCGAAACTGGGTTACCCGAAACAGAACTGCCCGAAACGGCATCCAGTGAAACAAGGACGAGCAGCCCGGACACTTCGGCGGCAGCCGGACCCTTGGCAGACGAAACGACGACCGGGACCCAAGATTCCGGGTGGTCGTGGCTCAGCTCGCCGGCCAGCGACTCCCCAGCAAGCAAACGAACCTCGAGTGATACGTCTTCGTCGGGCTTGGACCGGAGAAGCTTCAGCATGGCGCCGAACGCCAACCGGTCACTCGGATGCAACAACCCCAAACCTGCCGATGCCGCGACCTCCAGATCCCAACCAAGAAGTTGCTCCGCCGAAGAATCGATGTGTTGCACCGTCGCCTCGGCGGAGAACACGATCGAAAAGGTTGCGTTCTGGCCCATAGCAAATGATCGGCAGATCTAGCGAAAGCCTGAACGGACAATGCGCGCAGCGTCAGTACTTCGAGGCGAATTTGAAAGTGAATGGTGAGGCAACTCTGCCCAGAGACTCAAAAAGTGCCCAGATGTGCCGACCGTGCATTTATGGGTTTAGGCAACGCGCCACAACGGGACGAGCATCGCCCCAATGCTGATGGCGTTAACACACAGGACAGACAGGAGAGTGAAAGCCGCACAACGTGGCCGCTCGCTGCTGGTCTGGTAGTCATCGCCGGACTCGTCGGTATCTTGCTTCTGACCCAGGGAACTCGCGGACGTACCCAAACCATCGGTGAAGGACTTCTGACCGCCGCACTCGTAGCCGGACCGTTTCTTTGGGCCGAGTGGATGGTGAACCGGCACGAGAAGAAGCCGGTAAACACCGAAGAAGATCGACGGATGGCTTTGGTCGGCCGCGACCTTCGTCATCAAGAGCTCGACGGGCGTGACCTCAGCGGCCGGGTGTTTGTCGGATGCAACCTTTCGCACAGCCGCCTTAGCGAATCCGGCCTTGTCGAAGCAGTATTTGATCGAGCCGATCTTCGATACGTCGTGGCCCGCGGCTCCGATATGACCCGCGCCTCGCTGCGCCGAGCAAACCTGGCCCACATCGATCTCCGGTCGGCGCAGCTGGTTGGTGCACAACTCAACGATGCCGACCTCCGCAACGCCGACCTTCGCCAAGCGCTGCTCTGTGATGCCGACCTGCGGGGTGCCGACCTGCGGGGTGCCGACCTGCGAGGCGCCGACCTCGATGGCGCGCGACTCCGCTCTGCCCTCTACAGCGCAACAACGTTGTGGCAGGGCGACATGAACCTCGAAGCCGAGCGCGATCGCCACGGCATGGTCGACCAAGCCGACGACTCACTCCCGTTCGAAGAGTTGGCAAGCGCCCAGAGCCGCCAACGAACCATCGACCTGCGCCGAGGCCCACGGGCCATGGTTGCGGCCGCGGTCGTCGTGGCTGCCATCGGGGCCTTTGCGGTGCCTCGACTCACCGCCGACACCGTCGCCCCGACGCAGGTATCGGGAGTCCGTCTGGATCAGCCGTTTCTGAAAGTCTCCGGTGGCTCCGACCAGGTTCGAGTGCTGATCGAAGTCAACGACGAGATGGTGCAGCAGTTCAAGACCCGAGACCTGCCACTTACGGTCTCGCTCGACACGCTCAAGCAGGATGACAATGTCATCGTGACCATCGAAAACCTGGCCTCGACTGGTGACGTGAGTTGCGAGCTTGGTCTCGGGACCGACACCTGGGTCAAGGAAACCGCCGCCACCGAGGGCGCCACCGCAAGCTGCGGAGCGCGAGTCCGCTAGCCCTGCACCAGTTCGGCCATCGTGGCCAACAGTTCAGGATCGCGCGACGACATGTTGAGCATGGTGACCGGACTGTCCCGCCACGCCTCAAGGCGCTCGGCAATACGTTCCTTCGGCCCAACCAGGCTGATCTCATCAGCGAATTGATCGGGAACCGCCAGCACGGCTTCGTCTCGCTTGCCGGCGAGAAACAGATCCTGAATGCGGTGCGCTTCTTCCTCGAACCCCATACGCGACATCAGTTTCGTGTGGTAGTTCTGGCCCTTGGCTCCCATGCCGCCGATGTAGAACGCCAAAAACCCCTTCACGGGCAACAGCGCTTCTTCTACCGAATCGTTGATGCTCACCGTGATGTTGGCGGCGATCTCAAAGTCGTCACCTGCGGCCTGAAGCTGGTCGGCGTACACCTCGTTGCGATACGGCGAGTAGTAGAGCGGCAACCAGCCATCGGCGATCTCGGCGGTCTGGGTAACGTTCTTCGGCCCTTCGGCACCGATGAAGATAGGAATCTCGCGGCGCAACGGATGGGTCATGATCTTCAACGGCTTCCCTAACCCGCTACTGCCTTCGCCTGTATAGGGATGCTGGTAGAAGTCGCCATCGAACGAGAGGTGCTCCTCGCGCCGAAAAGCGCTACGAATGATCTCGACGTACTCGCGGGTTCGGGCCAACGGTTTGTTTGACGGTTGGCCGTACCAGCCCTCGACCACCTGGGGACCCGATACGCCAAGGCCCAGAACCATCCGTCCGCCCGACAGATGATCGAGCGTCATCGCCTGCATCGCGGTTGCCGTTGGCGTGCGGGCGGCCAACTGGACGATTGATGTCCCGAGCTTGATGCGGTTGGTAAAGCCAGCCAGATACGCCAGCGGGGTAAAGCAGTCCGATCCCCAACTTTCGGCTGTCCAGACGGTGTCGTAACCCAGGTCCTCGACCGTCTTGGTTACCTCGACAAGGTCGGCGGGAGGCTTCGCTGACCAGTAGCCCCACAGATAGCCAAGTTTCATTGCAAACTCCTCCAGAGTTGGTTTCGCAGCCGCACATGTCGGAACGAGTAGCACTCTCGACCAAAAGACGTGACGGGGTCAAGAACCGATAGCGTTTTGCCCGATGGCTAACCGTGGAATTCTGTCCGAACCCCTCGATGTCGATGCGCCGAAGAAGAAGGGGCGGGTCTACCAGAAGATCCAAGCCGTCGCCGGTCTAACGGTGACCCATCAGGCGTCCAACACCACCGGCGCGATCATCCGCTTTGCTCCGCCGATTGTGCAACTGCGCGACAACCGCGGCCGCGACCATTCCTTTCGTCTACGCGATGGCGCATTCCTGTATGGCGGCGAACCGGTGGCTCTGGTCGACCCACCCAAGAACGCTGCGCCGAAGGCTCCGTCGTTCACCGCCTCGGGTTCGGTTGATCCGGGGGAGATTCCCGCCCGGATGGCCCGGGCCAGCCGGATCTACGTCGAGGGCGTTCACGACGCCGAACTCATCGAACATGTGTGGGGCGACGATCTACGGGTCGAAGGCATCGTGGTGCAATCGATGGATGGCATGGACGACCTCGACATGATCGTGCGGAGCTTTGGGCCCGGTCCGCGACGTCGCCTCGGGATACTGCTCGACCATCTGGTGGACGGGTCGAAAGAGTCGCGTATCGCAGCCACCGTCGATCACCCCGACGTGCTGATTTGTGGCCATCCTTACGTCGATATCTGGCAGGGCATCAAGCCGTCATGTGCCGGCATCGAGCGATGGCCCGAAATTCCGCTGGGGCAGCCATGGAAGGAAGGCATCATGGCCGAGCTTGGCTTTCATGGCCCATCGGGTGCGTTCTGGAAACAGCTCCGCAACCGGGTAACGAACTACCGCGATCTTGAGCCTTCGCTCATCGGCGCCGTCGAACAACTCATCGACTTCGTCGCACCACCCGAGTGAGGCGACTCAACTGAGGAGCCCGCAACCGGGGAGTAGGTAGGAGCGGTTTAGGCGGCGCGAGGCGGCTGATGGGCCTGCGCTGCGTGACGTGCTTGATCTTGGTGCGCCTGGGCGGTAAGTCCTTTACGGAACTGCTCGGCAGTAACCGTGGGCGCCAAGTGATCACCGCTTGCGAAGGCAATACCAAGCCCTTGAAGCTCAGCCAGATGCTCATGGCTATCGACGCCGTCGGCCACGATGGTGAGCCCGGCGGTTCGCGCAAGCTGTAGCAGCGCTTGGGCTGCGGGCCGCGACAGCGGGTTGCGGCTGAAGTCTCGCACTCGACGCTTGGAGATCATGGCCGTCGTCATTTCAAGCTGACCTACACGGTCATCTTCCATCGCGAGCAGACCAACATCGTCAACGACGATGCGAACACCGATCTGACGCAACGCCCGAAGGCCTGCCGGATCGTTTTCAATGGCCGACTTTCCAATCGACAGCTGAAGCATCGATGCCGGAAGACCACGCTTGGTCAGCACCGCTTGCAACCACTGCGGGAAGCTCGGCTCACTCAACGTGGCAATGGTCGGCCGGAAGAAGATGAGGAAGTTGTCGGGAAGGACATGGTTGTAGGCGAACGTGTGCACATGGGCCAGCATGTCGCCAATGGCTGCCTGGTCGAACGCAACGCCCTGCGGGGTTTCGTCGATCATGGCAAGGAATTGTCCGGGTTCGAGCTCGCCACCGGTGGTGTTGACCCAATAAGGCTGAGCGATGGAGCCGACAACCCGGTCGCTGGCCGTGTGGAAGATCGGTTGGAAGCGAATGTCGAGGTGGCCGTCGCCGAGCACATCGATCACTTCGTCCTGCGAGGACACCTTGGCCTGTTCGCGAAGACGACGGTTGCGTTCTTTGTCCTGGTACATCGCGATATCGACTTCGCGCAGCAGGAACTCGGAATCGACGCCGTGACCAATCTGGGCGGTGCCGATACTGAACAGCAGCTTGTGCCGCTGACCCAAGATGGTGGCTTCGCGGCCCATGCTGGCTCGAAGACGGGCAACAACTTCAGCGACCTCGGCCGGGCTTACCCCGTGCAGCAGAACCAGGAACTCGTCGCCGCCCATGCGGGCCACAACGTCGGTTGCCTTCACGGCGCTGCGAAGACGATCGGTGACGATCTGGAGTGCTTCGTCGCCCGCCTGGTGACCAAAGGTATCGTTGAGCTCTTTGAACTTGTCGAGGTCGATACTCAACAGCGCTGCGTGATCAGCTGCTTCTTTGTCGGCAAGGGTCGCTTCGAGTGCCATCATCAGCGACGCCCGGTTGGCGGCACCGGTGAGTTCATCGAAGGCCGCTTTGCGGCGAAGTTCGTCCTCGCTGGTCTGGCGGCTTGCCAGATCCACGGTGATTGCTTGCGCTAACGCATCGATGCTGTTGGCGACGTCGGCGATCTCGTCGTCGCCTCCATCGGCGATGGGCGGAAGGAGTTGCCCGACCGACAATGCCTGCGAGGCCCGGGCGATGGCGCCGAGGCGACCCGAGATGGGGCGAATAAGAAAGGCCCAGACGACGAGTGCGGTTACAGCGACAACACCAGACACCGACAGCACAGCGAGTCGGAGGAAGCTGAGTCGCGATTGCAGGTCATCGAGGTCGGCAAATCGGACGAGTCCGGGAAGCTGCGAACCAACGAGGAGTGACCCGAGCGCGCCAAGCCCAACCAACCCGCCGAGGGCGAGGGAAAGCCGCCGTGCGAGTACGGACCGACGCTTGGAAGTTGTTTCCTTGCCTCTCATCAAGTTAGTGATCGACGTTCTGAAGGCCTCGCCTAAGTAACTTTTTGGGTGGGCAGCCTTTTCGGGGTCGAAGTGCGGGCCACTAGGGTCGACCCATGAACGATTCTCCCGGCGGTTCTCCTCTTTCTTTCCTAGTGAATTCCCTGGTGAGCGGCGGTACCTCGGTAGCCCGCGAACGGCTTGTTGACGCCATTGGTTGGGAGCTGACGCCCCAGGGACTCTGTCAGGGAGACGTCTGCGTTCCGGTGAACGACACGGACGCGCTGCTTTCATCGAATGGTGATCGAGTCGATCTGTTCGCCGTCGCCGAGGCACTCGATCGACCGGTGGTTCATGATCCGATTGCCGACATCGTGGCCGTTGGGGCACCTCGGGCATCGCGGCGTCAGGCCATCAACGACCTTGTGGCGCCAGACTTTTCTCTCCCCGATCTGACCGGTTCCCTCGTAGCTCTCAACGACTTCAAAGGAAAGAAAAAGCTGCTGGTCGCATTCTCCAGTTGGTGAGGATGCATCTTTGACCTGCCCGGGTGGCAGGAACTCCACGAAGAACTCGCCGATGAGAACTTCACCGTTCTCGGCGTCGCCATCGACGAAGACACCGACGCCATCGCCAAGGCCGCGGACGGCATTGGTTATCCAATCCTCATCGATGCCGAGCACCTACTCACCGAGCTCTACGCGATCTCCAACGTGCCCACCGTGATCTGGATCGACGAAGACAACCGTATCGTGCAACCCAACTGGTCGGCCTTTGGCACCGATACCTTCGTAGAGTTCACGGGCGTTGAGTCAGGTCCGCAGAAGGATCTGATTCGTCGATGGGTAGCCACGGGCGAACCAATGATGGCCACCAGCGCTGCCGCCGAAGCAGTGCACGACCTGAGCGCCGACGAGGAGCAGGCTCGTCTGTTCTTCCGCATCGGAGCCCATCTTCGACGTACCGGTGACGAGACCGGTGCGGCTCGGAATTTCGCCAAGGCCGCCGAATTGGCGCCCTATGACTGGACGGTTCGCCGAGCAGCGATGCCGCTGCAGGGAATCGATCCGTTCGGCGAAGAATTCATGACCATGTACGGCGAGTGGCAGGAAGCCGGCTCGCCCTACCACGGCGTGCCGTCGCGATAGCCGAAACAAGAACCTAAAGACCCTTTCGCAGTGCCATTTGGAAACATCGAGTACAAGACGATCGTCAAGGTCGTCTACATCATGGCTGTCTTCATGCAGATCCTTGATGGCACCATCGTCAACGTTGCGATTCCCACACTCGCCGACGAGTTCGGAGTCGACGACACCCAGATCGACCTGGCCATCATCAGTTTCCTCGTGTCGTTGGCCGTGTTCCTGCCGACCTCGGGATGGCTCGGCGACCGGTTTGGTTCGAAGCCGATCTTTCTCGGCGCCCTTACCATCTTCACGCTCGCGTCAGCGCTTGCTGGCACGTCATCAACGCTTGATCAGCTGGTGCTGTGGCGGATCTTTCAAGGTGCCGCTTCGGGAATCATGACACCGCTGGGTTCGGCCATGTTGTTTCGGGCCTTTCCGCAGAACGAACGGGCCAAGGCAACGACGGCGGTTATCGGCGTGGCGGTGGTGGCTCCAGCGCTTGGGCCGGTGCTCGGCGGTTTTCTGATCGAGGTCCTTAACTGGCGATGGATCTTCTATGTGAACGTACCCATGGGTGTGGCGGCATTGGTTCTCGGCAGTACCCAACTCCGCAACGAGTCGGGCGAATCGAACGAACGCTTTGATGTGGTGGGGTTCCTCCTTTCGGGGGTGGGTCTTGCCGTGCTGCTCTTTGCCGTCGATCGAGCCAAGGATGATGGGTTTGGTTCGGGGCCCGTGCTCGCAGGCCTGGTGGCCGGAGTGGCACTGCTGGTCACGTTGATCATCCACCAGCTACGGGTGAAAGAACCGCTGCTGCACCTGCGGCTGCTGTCGAGCGGAATTTTCCGGGCTTCAAGCCTGGTGAGCTTTCCCACCTACATGGGATTCATGAGCCTGATCTTCATCTTGCCGGTGTATCTGCAATCACTGCTGGGGTACAGCCCGTTCGAGACCGGCCTGGCAATGATGCCCCAACCCATCGGCGTGATGATCTCCTCGCAGATCGTCGGTCGAAGCCTGTACAAGAAATATGGCCCGCGGCGAATTCTTCAGTTCGGCATCGGCGCCGCCTTCGTCATTGGATTGGCATTCGCCTTTCTCCTCAATCTGACGACCTCGCTCTGGCTGGTCGCGGCGCTGTCGTTCGCTCGAGGTCTCGCCATGGGCGCCGTGTTCCTCCCGCTGCAAACCGCCACCTATGCCCAGACCACCTATGCCGAAACCGCGAAGGCGACCACGCTCTACGGCATGCAACGCCAGCTCGGCCCAGCGGTTGGCATCGCTACTGCGGCCACGATCCTCGGCTCGATGAACAACAGCCTCCCCGACAACGCCTTGGCCGATCGACTCGACGGGTTCCGCGTGGCCATGCTGGCCAGCGCCGCCTTCTTTGCTATCGCTGGAGCGTTGTCTCGCACCGTTCGCGACGAAGATGCCGCAAGCACCCTCACCTGATCGCGCTATCCCGCCGGTGAAGTTTCCCAGTGAGATCGCCCAGCGACATCTCCCACCGATACCGAGGGAGTGTCGGTTGACACAGCGGCCCGGTCCGTTACGATAACTAGAACACGTTTCAGTTATGTCCGCGACAGGGGAATCGATCGCAATGGAATTCGGCGTTTTCAGCAACGGGTACACGCCCGGCCCAGCAGCCCACGACACCGAGTCGGAACATACCGAACTCATGCGCGAAGCCGGCTATGCCGTCCTGGCTGACAAGCACAACTGGAAATACGCCTGGTTCGGCGAACACCACGGGCTTGTCGAATACAGCCATATGGCCGCACCGGCACCCGTCATGGGTTGGGTCGCCGCCCAGACCGAACAAATCCATGTGGGCTCGGCAATCACGAGCTTCCCGGTCACCAAAGAACACCCGGTTCGCCTCGCCGAGCGCGCCGCCATGCTCGACCATATGACCAACCAACGCTTCGAATTCGGTACCGGCCGAGGTGCTGGTAGTCACGAACTCGCCACCTTTAGCGGCACCGAGTTGAGCCAGACCAAGGCCATGTGGAACGAGGTCATTCGCGAGATCCCCCGCATGTGGGAAGTCAAGGACTACCAATTCGAAGGCGACGGCTGGTCGGTACCCACCCCGCACAACATCCTCCCGAAACCCTACGGCAAAGGCCACCCGCCGCTGTGGGTTGCCTGCGGAAACCCACAGACCTTCGCCATCGCCGGATCGCTCGGTATCGGCGCCATCGCCTTCAACTTCGAGCCAATTCACAACCTCAAAGGACGCGTCGACTCCTACAAGGAAGGCGCCGAGAACGTGGTCGAGCAGATCGGTCAGTTCCAGAACAACAACGTCATGATGACCAACGCTGTTATCTGCCTGAAAGACCGCGAGCGTGCCCGCGAGATCGCCAAGGCCAAAGGCCGCGGCTACCTGGTCACCATGGTGAACCTGTACCACGACTCCATGCCGCAATCGCCCGACGCCATCGTTTGGCCCGATCCGCCCCGCGATATTCCATGGACCGACGAGCTTCTCGATATGGCCATCGAAGGCGGCTACATGCTGTGCGGCAACCCCGAAGAGGTCACCGAACAGCTCGCTGCCTACCAGGATGTTGGCTGCGATCAGGTGGCGTTTGGCCTGCCCATCGAGGGAATGCAGCACGACGAGATCGAAGAGATGATCGAGCTCTTTGGCGACCAGGTCATCCCCGAATACGACAGCGACCCGGTGCACTCAACTACCAAGTTCCGCGAAGCCGCAGAACGCAGGTACCCCGACTTCGAGCACCCGGTTCCCGACGGCCTCGACGTATCGATCATCCCGGACACGGCAATCCTGCCGCTCGGCTAGTTGTAGATAACAGTGAGGTTGTTCAGGTGTCTTCGTTGTGAAGCCGGCAGGCCTTCCTCGCTACTTGTCGCGAAGGAAGCGCCGCAGGATCTTGCCTGACGCACTCTTTGGAATCTCGTCGATGAACTCGACCAGGCGAATCTGCTTGTAGGTAGCAACCTGCTCTTTCACGAACTCTTTGATGTCGTCTTCGGTTGCTTCGGCGCCCGGCTTCAGGGTGACAAAGGCCTTCGGTAGTTCGCCAGCTTCGACCTCGGGAATACCGATCACGGCCACATCGGCGACGGCGGGGTGGGTAATGATGAGCGCCTCGAGTTCGGCCGGTGGCACCTGGAAGCCCTTGTACTTGATGAGCTCCTTTACCCGATCGACGATGAACACATTGCCGTGTTCATCGATACGGGCAACGTCGCCGGTATGCAGCCAACCGTCTTCGTCGATGGTGTTTGCGGTTGCCTCATCGTTGTTGAGGTAGCCCTTCATGACCTGAGGTCCGCGCACCCAGAGTTCGCCGGGTGAGCCGACGTCTTGATCGCTGCCGTCTTCGTCGACGAAACGGCACTCGGTGTTGGACACGGTGACACCAGACGAGCCGGGCATATCGTCGGCGGCGCAAGTGGCGTGGCTCACCGGCGAGAGTTCGGTCATACCGTATGCCTGCACGACCGGAGCCTTGATGCGAGCCGAGGCCTCCTGGGCCAACTCGGCGCCCAACGGCGCAGCGCCACACACCACAAGGTTGAGCGACGAAATGTCGTAGTCGTCAACGATGGGTTGCTTGGCGAGCGCCAGGACCATCGGCGGCACGGCGAAGAACTTTGCCACCTTGAACTCACCAATAAGTTCGAGAGCACGAACCAGATCGAACCGGGGCAGGCTCACCACTGTGGAGCCGTTTGCCAAGCCGTAGTTCATCAGTACCTGCATGCCGTAGATGTGAAAGAAGGGAAGCACGGCCAGCAGGGCGTCGCCGTCGTCGAGCACCACGGCGTGTTGCACCTGGGCCAGGTTGGCCACCAGATTCTTGTGGGTGAGCATGACGCCCTTGGCCAGGCCGGTGGTACCCGACGAGTAGGGCAGCACAACGACCTGTTCGTCGACATCGACAGCCACCTGGCTGATCGGGTCGCCAAAGGAGTCTTCAAGTTGGGTGGCATCGGAGCCCTCGGGGGCCGCACCGATGGAGATGATGTCGGTGACGGCGGTTCCTTCGATGGCGGTGGCCGCCAAAGGAACCGTGGCGCCGTAGGCAACCATGAGCTTCGCGCCCGAGTCATTGAGCTGGTGGCGCAACTCGTCGGGCGTGTAAGTGGGGTTCAAGGTGGTTACGGCAACCCCGGCAACCGCGGCTCCGTGGAAGACCACGGCAAACTCGGGCGTGTTGGGCGACATGAGCGCAATGACGTCGCCAACGCCGAGCCCTCGGGCCGCAAGACCACCGGCGAACGCATGGATGGCGTCGCTGAGCGATTGGTAGGTGTACTGCGTGCCGGTGGCTCCGCAATGCAACGCAATGCGATCGGGCGAGGTAGCTACCGGGCGCAGGATGTAGGACGTGATGGTGTCGTTGGGGATCTCGACATCGGGCAACGGGCTCTTGTGAATGATGGCCATAGGAATCGGATACTACCGAACGCGTTGTGGTTAGGCCGTTTCGGTGCGCTCGTTTTCGAGGCCGAGATCGGCGATGGATTTTTCTCGCATCTCGAGCTTGCGTACCTTGCCCGTGACCGTCATCGGGAACTCGTCAACGAACGACACGTAGCGCGGAACCTTGAAGTGCGCGATCTTTCCTCGGCAGAACTCGACGAGCTCCTCATCGGTAAGGCTCTCGCCAGGCGAAAGCTGCACCCACGCCATAACCTGCTCGCCGTATTTCGCGTCGGGCACACCAATGACCTGCGCGTCAGCAATAGCGGGATGGGTATAGAGGAACTCTTCGATCTCGCGGGGATAGATGTTCTCGCCGCCACGAATGATGAGGTCCTTGATACGACCGACGATGTTCACGTAGCCGTCGTCGTCCATGGTGGCCAGGTCGCCCGAGTGCATCCAGCCGTCGTCGTCGATGGCCTCGGCGGTCTTGTCAGGATCGTTCCAGTAGCCGAGCATCACGTGAAAGCCCCGGGTGCAGTACTCGCCGTCGGTGCCCCGCTCGACGGTTTCACCGGTCTCGGGATCGATGATCTTTGCGTCGATGTGGGGCAGGACTCGACCCACCGTGGTGACCCGATGCTCGACCGAATCGGTGGTGCTGGTCTGGGTCGACACTGGCGACGTCTCGGTCTGGCCGTAGGCGATGGTTACTTCAGACATGTTCATCTTGTCGATGACGCTGCGCATGACCTCGATGGGGCATGGCGATCCGGCCATGATGCCGGTTCGAAGCGACGAAAGGTCGAACGAGTCGAGGTCCTCGTGGCCGAGTTGCGCCACAAACATGGTTGGGACGCCGTACAGCGAGGTGCAGGACTCATCTTGAACCGTCTGCAGCACCGCCTGCGGATCGAAGGTGGGGCACGGGATGACCATGGTGGCGCCAAAGATCGAGCAGGCAAGGTTGCCCATGACCATGCCGAAGCAGTGGTAGAAGGGCACCGGTATGCAGACCCGGTCGGCGTCGGAGTACCCGCAGGCCTGACCCACAAAAAGCGCATCGTTGAGGATGCTGCGATGGCTCAACGTTGCGCCTTTGGGAAACCCGGTGGTGCCCGACGTGTACTGGATGTTGATGGGATCGGTAGGGCTGAGCGTTGTGCCGCGTTCGGCAAGTTGTTGGTCGGTGATGGCTTCGCCATCGGCGAGGAGCTTCGCCCAATCGTCAGTGTCGAAGTAGATGACCTCGGTGAGGTCGCTGAGGTTGCCCGAAACCGTCTCGACCATGTCCTGATACAGCGAGGTCAGGTAGCTGGTGCGGGTCACGAGCATGCGACAGCCCGACTGTTTCAGCGCGTATTCGAGTTCGGTGGTTCGATACGCCGGGTTGACGTTGACCTGAATGGCGCCGATCTTTGCGGTGGCATATTGGATGTACACCCATTCGGCGAAGTTGGGGCTCCACATGCCAACCCGGTCGCCCTTGGCGATCCCCCGGGCCAGAAGGCCCTTGGCCACCTCGTCGACGGTGGCGGCGAACTCGGCCCATGTTTGGCGAATGCCCTGATGCGGAACCACCAGCGCCTCGTGGTCGCCGAATCGGGCCACGGTTGCCGCGAGGTTGTCGCCAATGGTCTGCTCAAGAAGCGGGGCATCGGTTGCCCCATGATCGATCGCCAATGCCATTGCTGTTCCTCCGAAAACGAGTTTCCCAACAGTAACCGCAGGCTCACACAGCGC
The DNA here is from genome assembly GCA_938023735.1 of uncultured Acidimicrobiales bacterium. GTDB lineage: Bacteria > Actinomycetota > Acidimicrobiia > Acidimicrobiales > SHLQ01 > CALLQB01. The sequence continues at coordinate 13,125 of CALJDK010000033.1, read as the reverse complement.
CGAAATAGAGCACGGTTCCAGACACCGTGCCTTATTTTCGAAGCACGGTTCCAGACACCGTGCTTTATTTTCGAAGCACGGTTCCAGACACCGTGCCTTATTTTGCTGGGGGAAGCGTTAGGCGCGGTCGTGGGTATGTTGATGGATCGAGGGGTCGATGTCGTGGTAGTCGGCGGCTTCGGAAACGAAGAGCGCTTCGTAGGTGTGAAGACCGGTTGGCTGGTCGAGGCTGCCGGCGGTTATCGAGAGATGGTCGGGCTTGTCGGCGGCCCGCCAGAACAGCGTGGATCCGCAGGTGCTGCAGAAGCCATAGTCGACTGTGGGGGTCCGACTCCACCACCTGAGTGAGTCTTTCGCCTCGAAGTCGATGGCACCGGAATGGGTGGCAGTGGCGGCCATATGGTGACCCGTGATTCGCCGGCATGGATCGCAGTGACAGTTGCTGACCGAGCGAAGTTCGCCAGAAACGGTGTAGCGCACCTCGCCGCACGCACAGCGGCCGGTGTGAGAAGTGGAATCGGGGGGTGAGGTTTCAGACATAGCGAGCAGATTCTTACACAGCAATGCTGGCCCCGAGTACCAGGAAACTCAGCGCAGTTGTCAGCGCTCCTACACTTCGGTGATGGACCTTTACTCCGACCAAGCGACTGTGCAGATCGACCTTGAGGGCGGCCGACTCGCCTCCCTTGAGATCGAGGGTCTCGAACTACTGGTCAGCAAGGCCACGCCCGACATGAAAGCCACGCGGTGGGGGTCGTTTCCGATGGCCCCGTGGGCAGGGCGGCTTCCGTTCGGGAAATTGCACTTCGATGGTGAGAGTTACGAGTTCCCCCTCACCAGTCCCCCACACGCGAACCACGGGGTGTCGCATCTTCAGCAGTGGTCGTTGGTGAGCCATACCGAGACCCAGCTCATCATCGCTACCGAGTTGGCCGACCCTTGGCCGTTCGGCGGCACTGCGACCCAGACCTTTGACCTGACCGGGGCGTCGCTCACGGTGGCTATCGAGATCGCCAATGACGCCCGCTCGATGCCGGCGCTGACCGGTTGGCATCCGTGGTTCCGACGCCAGCTGGACCGCGGCGAAACCGCCGAGATCACCGTGAACCCGAACCACACCTACGAGCTCGATGACGACATGATTCCCACCGGCAACCTTGTCGATGTTCCGCCGCCACCGTGGAACGAGACGTTCGTGGGCATGGCCGCTCCGCCGGTGATCCGCTGGCCCGGAGCCCTCGAGCTCGAGATTTCGTCCACCTTTGACCATTGGGTTGTCTTTACCGAGCCCGACCATGCACTTTGTGTCGAACCCCAAAGCGGTCCGCCGAACCAACTCAACACCGACCCCACCATCGTTGAGCCCGGCGCCCCACTGAGCGGCAGCATGACACTTCGGTGGTCCTAGCCAGAAAGCTCGCCATCAGGCTCTCGTCTTCTAGGGTTGCGACGTGAGCTTTGCTGAACAGACCGCCGTCCGTCCTGCGGGCGCCGACACCTACGAAACCACCATCTGGGAAGGCTGGGATATCGGCTCGGTCGCCAACGGCGGCTACGTGCTTTGTCTCATCGTTCGAGCCATGCTCGATGCCGTCGACAAGCCCGACCCGATCTCGGTGAACGCCCACTTCGAACGGCCCGGTCATGCCGGACCAGCGATCATCAAGATCGACCGGGGCCGAGAGGGGCGCACCCTCTCAACCGTGAGCGCCGTGCTGTATCAGAACGAGAAAGAAGTCATTCGGGCCACCGGCACATTTGCCGACCTCGACGCAATGGAAGGCCCCACGCTGATCCGTGCCGAGATGCCTCAGATCGCTCCGATCGAAGCGTGTCTTGCCACGAGGCATCAGCCCGACCAGGGCCAGTTCTATCCCCCGCCGTTCACCGGGCGGTTCGCGATTGCCCACGATCCGGAACGGGCCGGCTTCGCCACGGGTGAACCGCATGGCCAGCCCGAAATGGGCGGATGGATTGGACTACTCGACGATGAGCCAATCGATGCCGTGGCGCTTACCCTATTTGCCGACGCATTCCCGCCAACGATCTTCAACACCAACCTTCCGATTGGCTGGGCTCCCACCGTGGAACTCACCGTGCACTATCGCCAGCGGGCGGCGTCGAGCTCGCTGATCACCACCTATGAAACCGACTACATCTTTGGTGGAATGTTCAGTGGCGATGTGGAAATCTGGGACCCCGAGGCTGGTCTGCTGGTCGAGGCGCGCCAGATCGCGCTGCTCCCCAAGACCACCTAGGCTTCCCATGGGGTGAAACCCGCCAAAATTGCCGCGCCGCGTTTGGGTGAGCATGGCTACGATGCCGCTCATGGCTGCGCCGCTTGAACCGCCAACGCCGGGACTCGTCGGGCGACCGCTGGTTCCCCGCACGAACACGGCCGCCGCCACGTGGGCGTTATTCCTTGGGTTTGCGCTGGTCATGGCCGGAAACGGCCTGCAGGGTTCACTCTTGGGCATCCGGGCGCAGGCCGAGGGTTTTGGCGTGGCCGTTTCGGGCATCGTCATGGCTTGCTATTTCGCCGGCTTCTTTGCCGGAAGCTTGTATGCGGCCTACGTGCTCAAGAACGTTGGGCATATTCGGGTCTTTGCCGCGCTGGCGTCGACCGCGTCGAGCGCCGTGCTCATCCATGCGGTGTGGATCAACCCGGTTTCGTGGGCGTTGATGCGTTTCGTCTTTGGGCTCTGTATGGCCGGCCTGTACGTGGTGGTCGAAAGTTGGCTCAACGAACTCGCCGACAACTCCACCCGTGGCCGACTGCTGTCGGTGTACATGGTGGTCACGATGGCCGGCGTTTCGATTGGCCAGTTTCTTTTGAATGTGGCCGACACCAACGGGTTCTCACTGTTCATTCTTTCGTCGGTCTTAGTGTCGTTGTCGCTGGTGCCCGTGTCGCTCTCGGCCACCAGCGCACCACCCATCACCACGCCCACCCCGGTTTCCATCAAACGGCTCTGGCAGATCGTGCCAACCGGACTCGTCACGTCGTTCTTTGTTGGCGCGGCGTCGGGAACTCTGCTTGGCATCGGCGCAGTGTATGCAGCGACCGTCGGCATGCCCGAAAGTCGCATCGCCGTGTTTATGACTGCGCCAATGGTCGGTGCTCTCGTTGGGCAGATGCCTATCGGCTGGGTAAGTGACCGGGTCTCTCGCCGTGCGGTGATCCTTGCCGTCTCGCTCGCTGCCTCGGCCGCAGCAATCGCGCCGACGATGTTCGACCCGCAGTCGAACGCCGCCATCGTGTCGATGTTTGTCCTGGGCGCCACGCTGTTTCCGGCCTACTCGCTTGGCATTGCCTACACCAACGACTGGCTTACCGCCGACCAGGTACTCGGCGCCAGCGGGTCACTGGTGCGGATCAACGGCACCGGGGCTGTGATTGGCCCACTACTGGCCGCCGGGTTGATGTCGATCGTGAGCCCCCAGTGGTTCTTCTGGGTGATGGGCGGAATGACTCTGGCAATCGCCATCTACGTTGGTTACCGCGTGATGGTTGCCGAGTCGCCGCCAGAAGATCGTAAAGTGCGCTTCATCGCTTTCCCGACTCGAGCCTCGTCGATGGCCGCACTTCTTCTCCCAAAGCGTGGCCAGAACCGTCTGCTCAATGCGGACCCCGCCGACTCCTCCATCGGAACTGAACCCATGACCACGAACCCCGCCGACGAAGCAACCGACGGAAACGAAGTGCTCGCCTCCTACATTCCCCTCGACGGCAGTGTCGTGGTCGATGTCGGATGTGGCGCAGGCGAACTCGTTCGGTTCATGCGCGACCGCGGCGCTAGCCCGATCGGAATCGAATGTGGTGAAGTGATGCGCCAGCGGGCACTCGATGCGGACCCCAACCACCAAGATTCCTATCTCGAAGGCGTCGGGCAGGATCTGCCAGTCGACGACGGCGTTGCCGACGCGGTTGTGTTCTCATACTCGCTCCATCACGTTCCGGCTGAAGAGATGACGTCAGCGCTCAAGGAAGCCCACCGGGTGCTCAAGCCGGGCGGAATCCTGTACGTGGTCGAACCCATCCCAGGCGGTCCGAGCTTCGAATCCAACCGGCTTGTCGACGACGAAACCATCGTCCGCGGCCTGGCCCAACAAGCGTTGGCCGCTGCCGGTGACCTTGGGTTCGCGCTCCAAGCCCACACCAACTTCGATACCGAGTACTCCTACGCCACCATCGACGAATGGGAGTCTCTTCTCGTGGGTATCGATCCGAGTCGTCAGGCTCGACTCGATGAAGTTCGCGACGAAGCCGTGCAGCGTTTTTACGACCACGCAACCGAACGGGCCGGACGTTACGTGTTTCGCCAACCCAACGATTTGAAGGTGTTCTCCCGGATCTAGCAGGCCGTGCTAGCGCCAGATTGCTACCCGTGGGTATCCTGTGGTCGAGCGCATGTGCCGCTGTGCCTAACACCCACTCAATTCTGAGTAACCGACTGACATTTTCGCTTCCCGTCTCCAGGCCGGAAGCGACATGATCGAAGGAGAACCATTCCGTGAAGCTACTTTTTGCTGACCAGTTTCCCGAGGAAGCTCGGGGCGCACTGGCCGTAGCCGGACATGAGGTGACGTTTTCGCCGTCGCTTACCGCCGACGACCTTCCCGGCGCCATCGACGACCACCAGGTTCTCGTTGTGCGGAGCACCACGGTCTCGGCCGAAACCATTGCTGCCGGCTCGATGCTCAGCATGGTGATTCGGGCAGGGGCAGGAACCAACACCATCGACAAACAGGCCGCAGCCGATGCTGGCGTGTACGTCTGTAACGTGCCCGGCCAAAACGCCATCGCCGTTGCCGAATTGGCCATGGGCCTGCTTATCGCGGTCGATCGACGTATCGCCGACAACACCGCCGACCTTCGAGCCGGTAACTGGAACAAGAAGATCTACTCCGAGGCCGATGGAATCTTCGGCAAGAGCGTCGGCATCATTGGCGTCGGCTCGATTGGCTTGGCCTTCGCTGAGCGGGCCAAAGCCTTTGGCATGTCCACCTACGCGGTCCGAAAAGACGGCCGCAACGTCGACACCGAGAACCGCATCCGTGCCGCCGGCATCCGTTTGCTCGACAGCCAAGAAGAGTTGCTCGAGCGCTGCGACGTGATCTCGCTGCACGTGCCGGCGAACGACGACACAAACGGAATGGTGGACACCGCCTTCTTGGCGAAGATGAAGCCAAAATCGATCCTCATCAACACCTCCCGCGGCGAAGTTATCGATGAAGCCGCCCTACTGAAGGCACTCGATGGCGGACTGCGGGCGGGACTCGATGTCTACGCCGACGAACCAGGTTCTTCAACCGACACTTTTGTCTCTGCCGTCGCGCAGCATCCCGCCGTGGTCGGCACCCATCACATCGGAGCGTCGACCGATCAGAGCCAAGCCGCTATCGCGGGCGGAGTCTCAGAGATCCTCGACTGCTACGCCACCGGACGGGTACTGAACTGCGTCAACATGGAGAAGGCCACGCCCGCAACGGCGGCGCTGATCATCCGTCACTACGACCGGGTGGGCGTGCTTGCCCAGGTATTCGATGTCTTGCGTCGTTCTGAGATCAACGTCGAGACGATGGAAAACCAGATCTTCGCCGGATCCAACGCTGCGGTCGCCACCATCGATGTTGCAGGGGCGCTGGGCGAAGACGTGCTCGATGCGCTGCGAAATATCGATGAGGTGATTCACGCAAGTTCTTGGAAGCGATCATGACCGAACCGCTTTTTCAGAACTTCCTCCCCCATGTCGTGAAGTCCGAATGGGCCGACCGGGTGGTCACCGGCGCCTACGACGCTCTCGGGCCCGCCGAACGAAACGACATCGCCAACAACAAGCCGTACAGCTACCTCAACGTCACCAGGTCGCCGGGCGACGATCCCGAGGCCAACCTTGGTACCGAAGAACTTCTTGCGCTTGGACGCAGCTCCCTTGATTTCCTTCTGGAGGCCGAGGTGTTCGAGACTGCGGATGAGCCGGGGCTGGTGGTCTACCGCCTGACCCTCGACGGGCATAGCCAGGTTGGCGTGGTTGGCCTGATGCCAGTCGAAGCTGCCGTCGATGGCCGGATCCGCAAACACGAAGATGTCCGTCCGGCCCGCGCCGAGCTTCTTGCCCGCCATCTTGAGGTGGTGGGTGCGGCGTCGAGTCCGGTTGCGCTGACCCATAAGACCGACGAACACCTCGATGCGGTTATCGGAGCCGTCACCACCGGTGAGCCAACGTTGTCGACCAATGCCGGCAACGTCGAGCAAGAAGTATGGCTGCTCGACTCCGCTACCAGTGACCGGTTGCAACAGCTTCTGCAGAACAAGACCTTCTACATCACCGATGGGCATCACCGGTTTGCTGCTGCGGCCGTCGCAGCAGGACGCCACGACAAGGGGTCTCCCTTCCATCGGGTGCTGGTGGTGAGTTTCCCCAGCGATGAGTTGCGGGTGCTTCCGTTCCACCGTCGGGTCGCCCATCGAGCCGATCTTGTGGTCGACGACCTTCTCGAACGGTTGGCCCAGCTTGGCGAACTGCGGCCCCTCAGTGGAATCGACGACGCTCCTCCGCCGCCGGGTGAAACTTCGGTGTATGTGGCCAACACCTGGTATCGATTGGTCCTCCCCAAACGGGGCGAGACCGCTGGTGTCGACGGCAACTCAGGGTCCACCGGCATTTCGGCGCTACAGAACCGGGTTTCCGGCCTCGACGTTTCGGTGCTTCAAGATTCGATCCTCGATCCGATCTTTGGAATCTCCGAGCCGAATGCCGACCCGAACATCGAATACGTGGCCGACCCGATCGGTATCGACGAGCTCGTTCGCCGCTGCGATCGCGACGGCGGAGTAGCGTTCATCCTGGCGGCAACTAGCATTAGCGACATTATGAACGTGGCAGATTCGAATGGACTCATGCCGCCGAAATCGTCGTATTTCGATCCCAAACCCCGCTCCGGGTTGTTCCTTCGGATTCTCGACGAACGCTGATGCGTTCGAGCCGTTGCTGATGCAGCCGGAACTTCGCAGGGTGGTCTGTCAATTTCCCCTTCGGGGACGTCGACGATGGCTCGACTTTGGCGACCCGGTCGAGGTTCTCTGGGCGGAAGATCTTGGCGATGTTCTCGGTGTCCTCGAACGGGCCGATGCGCGTTCGGCTGAGGGGTACTGGATTGCCGGGATGGTGTCCTATGACGCTGGGCCGGCCTTTGATTCTGCGGTGGTGTCACATCGCCACGATCGCGTCCCGCTGATGGTGATGGGCGCCTTTCATGCACCGGCCACCATCGAACCGCCCGAAACCGGCTCGTACCATGTGGGTTCGTGGCGCACGAGCCAACGCCAAAGCGATTACGAAGCGGCCATCGACCGGGTGCGCGAGTACATCAGGTCGGGCGACACCTATCAGGTGAACTACTCAATCCGACAGCGAGCCAGCTTCTCTGGCGACGACTACGGGTTCTTCGCTGACCTGGCTCGGGCCCAGAACGCCTCGCACTGCGCCTATGTCGACCTTGGTGACCGAGCGGTGTGTTCGGCCTCACCCGAACTGTTTTTCCGAAAGGAAGGACGACGGGTGATCTCGAAACCAATGAAAGGAACCGCAGCGCGCCATCCCGATCCCGAATGGGACCGCATCGCCGCGCTGGCGCTTTCCGAAAGCGAGAAAGACCGCGCCGAGAACACGATGATTGTCGACATGGTCCGCAACGACCTGGGACGCATCGCCCATGTCGGCAGCGTCAAGGTGCCCAGTCTGTTGGCGGTCGAGCAGTATCCGACCATTCACACGATGACATCGACGGTCGAGGCGATGACCGACGCGTCGATGACCCAACTCTTCCAAGCGTTGTATCCGGTGGCGTCGATTACCGGTGCGCCAAAGGTGCGGACCTGCGAGATCATTCGCGAGCTCGAGCCCGAGCCACGTGGCATGTACACCGGTGTCGTCGGCGCCATCGCGCCCGATGGCGTCGCCGAGTTCAACGTTGCGATCCGCACGGCCTTTATCGACCGGGTTGCCGAAACCGCCGAGTACGGAGTGGGCGGTGGCATCGTGTGGGACAGCGATCCGGCTACCGAGTGGCACGAAACCCGCACCAAGACCCGGGTGCTCGATCACGCCGAGTCCGATTTCCGCCTTCTTGAGACCATCGGCTGGGATCCGCGTGCCGGCGCTGTGCTGTTTAACCGACACCTCGCCCGGCTCGAAGCATCGGCCAACCACTTTGGTTTCGACCTCGACCTGATTCGGATCCGTATGGCAGTTGCCGATGTGGAGGCCGACGCCCCCAGTCGACTGCGGCTTCTTGCTGCACCCGACGGCACGTTCGAACTTGAGGTGCGACCTCTCGATCCTGCGCCAACCGAACGCTGGGAGGTACCGATCGACACCGCTCCGGTTTCCTCCGACGATGAGTTCCTGTTTCACAAGACCACTCGTCGTCAGGTGTATGAGTCGGCCCGGGCCCGGTTTCCGAAGGCGCACGACGTGTTGCTCTTCAACGAACGAGGTGAAGTCACCGAGACCACCATCGGGAACGTGGTAGCCGAGCTCGATGGCGTGTTGGTGACCCCACCGGTTATCTGTGGACTGCTGCCCGGAACCTTCCGGGCCGAGCTTGTGGCAACCGGCCTAGTTCGCGAGCAGGTGCTAAGCCTCGATGACCTCGACCGTGCCACCAAAATGTGGATGGTCAACTCAGTGCGCGGTTGGGTACCGATTACTCCCGTCCGCTCCTGAAACCCGACGCTATTGGGCCGCGTTGAAGATCTCGCAGCGGCCATCCTGAATCGCGGCCGAGATGCTGGTTTCGAGACCGATCAGAAGGTGAGCGGGTGAGCTGTCGAGGTAGGGCGGCCAGTCGGCCGTGCCTCCGCCGGGTACGCCTTCGGAAGCAAAGCTTGTCCACGCTGTTTGCAGGAACTCCGAAACCAGCGCGTCGTCGGGATTGAGTTGGTCGGCGGGGTAATCGTTCACCGCATCGGCATTGCCGAACAGCAAGATCACATCGGAGCCATGGGTCGCCCCCAACGACAGCGGCGTATCGCTGCTGCGGTGGGTCAATTGATAGGTGTACACCACGGCTTCGTCGCCCGCCGCGCTCGCGAATTGGTCGCTGGCGCACGCGAACTGTGAATCGGTGATGAAGGCGGCCCGCTTCTCAAGGTTGGTTTCGATGCCTTCGTACTGCGACAACAACAGGTCGGTATTGCCGCCAAGCTCGACCAGTACCAGGTCGCGGAGTTCTTGATCGGTGAGCTCCGAAGTTCCCTCGGTGAAGAAACTCCCTTCGTCGGCAGTAGAGCCGATGAGCAGTGGCACATCGCCCAGCTCGCCGGTTGCCGCCAACGAGAGGGCGCTTCGATCGAGGATGACCCCGTCGGCGACCAAGCCAAAGGTGATGTCCGAGTTGGCGGAGGCGGCCAACAGGTCGCCGGTGGGGAGAAACTGGAGGCATCCGGCAACCGAAAGCGCCTCGGCGCATCCGGTTTCGGCCAACCACTGTTGTCCGCGGTCAGTGGCCTCCTCGATGCTGAGGATCGAGTCGCAGGCCCCACCGCTTTGCAGTATGGCTTTCTGGAAGAGTCCTTTGGATTGTGGCGATGCCATATGGCCACACACCATCTCGGCGCCAGATCCCTGCCCAAAGATCGTGACGTTGGCAGCATCACCGCCGAAGTCACCGACATTGCGTTGAATCCATGCGAGGGCAGCTGCCTGATCTTGAAGACCCCGGTTCCCGAAACCGTCGCCGTTGGCCTCACGGACGATCTCCTCGGTTACGAGAAACCCAAGCGCGTCGACGCGATAGTTGACGTTGACGACGACGACACCTCGGGCCGCAAGAGCAGAACCGTCGAAGGCTTCACTATGCGCGGACCCCGTGGCGAAGCCGCCGCCGTGAAACCACACCATCACCGGCAGGCCGTCGCCGGTTGCTGGCGTGAAAATATCGAGACGCAAACAATCGGCGTCGGCGTCGGGCACTGGGAAGAACTGCACAGCTTCACTGTCGGTGTTCTGCGGACACGCTGCGCCGGGCCTGTCGGCAGTGAAATCGTCGTCAAACGGGGCGGCTGGCTCGGGCGGAGCGAACCGCAACGACCCCTCGGGCGCCGCCGCATACGGAATCGACCGGAACGTAACAACACCGTCAGACCGGGTGCCAAGCACATCGCCGACGTCGGTCATGGCCCGACGAGGGTTTCCGGTCCGACCCTCCTCGCGTTCGGGGACCGTGGTGACAACGGGTGGCTCGGTGCTGGTGGTGGTTGAGATTGGTTCGGGGTCGGACTGCTCTTCGTCGACCTCGGGAACCGTTGGCGGAACGGTGGACTCTGCCGGCAGCAGCGTGAGTTCGGGGTCGACATCGGCTGCGCACGCACTGGCAACGAGCGCAAGGACCGAAGTAACAAAGACAACGCGCACGACGAAAGCCAGGAACCGCACGGATGGAGCTGGGGACACCTCATGAAGGTAGCGCCCATGCCACCCTCGCGGTACCTCAATCGATCAGAATCGGTGGATGGGAATCGAAGATCTTCTTGGCAAGGCCACCGGAACTGACCTGCGAAAGGTCTTTACGCTGGCCGATCAGCTTTGGGACGACCGCGACAAGATCACCGAGGTGGTCGGCCTGGTGTGGGAAAACCGCGATCAGTTCACCGCGGCTCTTGGATTTGTTCAGGAACACGGTGACGAACTGATCGATCTCCTCAAGCGGCTACCAGAACTTCTCGGCACCGCTGGCGAAGCCCTCGATGCGGCCGGCGCAGGCGCATCAACGGCAAGCGCGTTTCTTATTGGAACGCCAGCGGCGAGCGGACGGAAGACCGCCTCGACCCGGGTGGCAGTCTCCACCCTCACCGACACCGCAGCCGATGCCCTTGATCGCTGTCAAAGCGAACTCCATGGTGTCGAGTCGATGATTTCTGGTGTCGGCCGACAGGTTGATGCCCTTGGTCTGCTCCCGAAATCGCTTCGCGAGATCGGCGGCGGAGCACAGCGGGTTGCAGCGGTGGCCGACGACCTTGCCACGGTGGCCACCCAGCTTCGAGCGCTCGGGTTATCGGTTAACGACGCGGGCAGCGATCTCGGGAGGGTCGGCGTGATGCTGCAGGACAGCGGGACTGCGCTGCAGTCGTTGTCAGGATCCACGAAGAAGTCGCCGGTCAAAAAGAAATCGACCAAAAAGCCCGCAGCAAAGAAGAAGCCGGCGTCAAAGAAGAAACCTGCACCGAAGAAGTCCGCACCAAAGAAGGCGGCGAAGAAACCGAGCAAGAAGACAGCTGCAGTTCGCACGACAACCACCGCAAGCACATCAAGCAAGGCCAGCCCCAAGGCCAACCTGAGTGTCCCGGTGTCGCGCCGCAGGAAGAAGTAGACCGCCCGGCATGTTCCAGCGCAGCCCCCGGCGTTCTACATCAGCGGATCCCAGCCGCCCTCAGGTTCGACAAAACAGACCTTGAGCACAAGGAGGATCTTCATGTCGCTGTCCCTCAGGCGTTCGGCATAGTCGGAACGGACCGGCGAACGGGCCTGATTCTCCGGCAACAGAAACGTGAGCGTCACGGTACGGGCCAGCTCGAACACGTCGATGCCGCGCACGAGAAGCGCCCCGGAAAGTAGTGGTCCGGGGGCTTCGGCAAGCAGCTCGCCGAACAGGTTCACCAACCGATCGAGAGGGTCGACCTCGCCGGTCGATGCTGCTGGCAGAAATCCGAGCCAACAGCGGATCAGGGGCGCATATTCGAAGCTGAAGTGCGACAAGCGCCGGAGGTGAGCGATGACCCGGACGGGCACCGGTTGATCGGCTGATTCAACCAGCGAACTTTCGAACGTGGTCACGAAGTCATCAAAAACCTCGCCGGCGAGCTGTTTGACCGTGCCACTTACCCGAAGCGCAGTCGATGTTGCGATTCCGGCTCGCTCGGCCAGGTACGGAATGGTGATTTCTTCGGTAGACACCACCGGGAGCTCGGCGAGAAACGCCCGGCGCAGCGAACGTCGGGCATCAATATTTTCACTGGTCGGCAGCGCTCCTCGTACCCGGTTGCCCATTTCGTCAACCAGGCTCGACATCGTGCCTGCTCGCTGAGCCCCTGGTCCGCTGCTGGTGTCGAGGGCCGCAGTGGCCAGAACTCCGATAACCGTCGAAACCAACAGGTCGCGGTGATACTCGGAGAACTCATCGCGCGATGGCCGGAACCTCATCACGAAGCCATCGGCAGCACCTCGGACGACGGTTGCGACCTGAATTGGTGTCCACGACGGGGTCAACGCGATATTCCAGGTTTGAAGAAACTCTTCGTAACGCGGTCCAAAGAACTCATCGAACAGGCGGTTGTGCTCTCGCAGAGTCTCGCTGAGCGGATCATCGAAATTTCGGTTGCCCGACACGATGCTGGTGAGCGTCCCAATGACCTCGATCGACTCCAAAACCGATTGCGGAAACCACGATCGAACCGATGAACGAAGATCGGTTGTTGGAAGGTCTTCGTAGTCGTCGGTGGCGACGCCCTCAATGACCTCGACATCAAGCAGGAAACGCTCGAACAACGCAAGCACGAACGCTTCTTTGCTGTCGAAGTGGTCATAGAAGTTCCGACGCGACCTTCCAGCCGCCTCGACGACCGCGTCGGGTTGAAGGCCACCGGACAACAAGTCGCTCTTCGACGTGACGATCACGAACAGGCCCGCGTAGAGCAACCGTTCGCGAGCGTCGTCGATGCTCTGAATGTCGACGCCGAGGACCTTCCGAGGGATCTCCGATGGACGAGGCGGTCCCTCACCTGACTTCGACACGGGCTTCGACACGTAACTGAAGGTACCTCCCCGTCTGCTGGGTGTCGTTACCTTGCCGTTCGAACCATCGGTGGTGTGGCACCCGTGTCGTTCGCCGCTACAACTGATGTGTGCAAATCCCGCGTCGATCCCCCAGCTGTCTTCTCGTGGCGAGCTGCCTGCTCCTCATGGGCTGTGCGGGGTCCGACGACCTTCAGCCATCTGCCCCCGCAACCGTCATCGACGCTACCGCCGACGACGAAAGCAATCACGACGAAAGCAGGGACAACAGCTCCGCGCCGCAACCGACAATCGAAATCAACAGCGAGACTGACGAGACTGACGAGAC